>CAZFAZ010000091.1:0-6982 GCA_964517155.1 uncultured Thermoplasmatales archaeon | reverse complement strand
ATCTGGTTGAGCAGCAAGAATACCTGGTATAGATGAAACAAAGGTTAGATAAATGTCTTCAATTGCGTTTCCTTCTGCATCAGTTGCTGTTATTCCAACCGAGTTTGATTGACCTAGATAAATTGTATCTGGATCTAAATCAAACGTTGGGAAGTATATGTTAAACTTGCCAAGAGTTCTGTTACCAACTGAAGTGTTGCCACTTTGCAATGTTGCATTTATATGAGTTTGAAGGTCACCAACAACCGCTATATCAAATTCTCCAACACCATCTTCATCTAATGTAACTTCCTTATCAAGATCAAGATCGCCACTAGCATTTTCAGCCCACAAATACAGTGTTACTTCATCTAAAGGATTGCCGTTTGCATCAACACCAGTTACCGCTATGGTAAGGTTTTCTAATCCAATACCTGCTGTTGTATAAGCTGGTGAATATATTATTTCTGCTAATTCAACTGCAAAGGATGCATTACCATCATGCTCGGCCGCATCTGTATTATTTACAGCCGTAATGAGAAGTGTTCCAGGCCACCATATAACTTGGTCATCCACTTTCCACATTCCATCACCAGATGTTGTACTAAAACTGAATTCTTGTAAAACTTCACCTTCGTCATCTAATACTTCTCCTACAACAGAATCACAATTATCTACAGGGTCTCCATTTCCATCTTGCACTTGTAATTTAATATCAGTTGGTATTCCAACAGTAAATGTCTGATTTCCTTCAGTTGGAGTTATTACATCAATTTCTAAATCATGCACGGCTTCGATTTCTATGATATCATACATAAAATGACCTCCAGCTGATACTGCTACTACTAGATATCCAACATTTTCAACGAAGTCGTCATCTGGTGTAAAAGTAAATATTCCATTTAATCCTTCACCAGAAGTTTGTCCATCTCCAATAGATTCGTTAACAAGCTCCTCATTGGCCCAATCACGGTCAAAGTAGCTTACATGAACTTCGGCATAATCTCCACCAGTTACATCAACTGTAATTATTTCTGTCGTACCAGCAGTAAAGAACAGATCATCGCCGATTGAGGTTGTAACTGAACCCGTTAATCCACTAATAGAGTAATCTTTTGAGGTTTCAAGCTCCTCAGTTTCATTTACTACTCTAATTGTCAAAGTTCCACGAGTTTTTGGTGCCAAATCTATTTCATATACGCCCTGAGCTGTTCTATAATCTGTATCATCGTGGTCTATTTCTATATCAAGCCCGCAACCAGTTATATATATGTCTGCATCTAGTGGCTCATCTTGGGTATCTTCGTATATTTTTATTGTAGTAGTTGGGTTTGAGCCATTAATCCATTCATCAGCACTATCATCAACTACAACTGCAGATGGTGGACTTAAAATTATAAGGTTGATATCATCTGCAGCAACTACTGTTATAGACGTTTGACCAGTTATGTTTGCCTGCATATCTGTATTATCCTTATCGTTATCTTCATACTGCGCGTTGTCTAAATCCCAAGTTGCAATTATTGTACCTGTTCCTGTTTCGTTAAACATTATATAAAATTCATAATATGCATATTTGCCATTTGAAGAATAACCTTTTAGTTCTGCAGTATCAAGATATACAATATCATCATCAGTATATTCAGTTCCATTGTAATAACAGTCAAGACCTGTGAAATGTAAATTCATTTCGTCATAGTATTCTTCATCCCAGGAATCATAAACAGATATGTTGATTGACTGATTAAAACCAGTTATAACTTCATCAGGCTCTACAACGGCAACTTTTGCTGATGTATCACTATCAACTGTGAAAGGATGGTAAGAAATAAAATCATCTATATTAAGATCCATTGTTTCATCTATCCTATGACTTGCACCTTCAATAAATGTACCAACGTACCAATTTCCTGCAGAATACAAATTCTGATTTATACTAAAAGTTACACTACCACCCGTAGTACCTTCTGAATTAGTAGCACTAGTTACACCACTAGCTGCCTGTGTATATCCATTTATGGTTGGTGCATAAACAGCACATCCATAATTGCCAATTCTTTTATCCTGGCCATCAGTTAACCTAACTGTGATACTTAAATCATCCTCATCCCAAGAAACAGTACTTGGACTTCGGGTTACTGTAACGGTAGGTTTGACAAAAACAGTTGCATTTGCATATTTAGTAGGATCAGCAATATTAGTAGCATTTATCCAATAAACTGTTTCACGGTTCCCACCTGCTTCAATAAAATCAAGGGTTGTTCCTCTATTCCACGTTTTTTGTACCGGCGTTTGTGTATCTTTCTCAGTTGCATCTGGATTAAATAATGTAAATGTAAATTCTTCATTCACTGCAACATGACTTGAACCCGTCCAGTTATATACTGTAAAAGATAACTTTGGAGAATCCGCATCATCATAAGACTTGTTGAATAAAAGATGATTTTGCTCTACACCATCTACAAAATATTTTATTTTATAGTAGTTGGTTATTGTAATATCTATTTCATCTATTAATGTATCTGAATCATCCCATAGACTAAGATTCCAAGTACCAATTGGATTCTGGCCGAGTTCATGATAACCGGGAACATATATATCAAAAGATAAATCTCCTTTACTATCTGCAGTACCATCACCTAATTCTACATGCTGGGTACCATCCCAAACAGTAATAGTATATTCTTCATCTTCTGTTAAAGTACCATCAGTTACTTCAATAGTTATTACATCTCCAGGTGACAAGCCATAAATCGACCCATCATTTGAAACTTTTAGAGTTGTTGCACCTATTGTTGGGGCAAATATCGATACAAATGACAAAAGCAAAATCATTGTCACTAGTATAGACATCAGCCTATTTTTCTTTTCATTCATCATTTTATTTTCCTCCTAAATCTCTATGTTTTTGTATATTTTCCTCTAAACAATTAGGCCCTAGCAGCACGGCATCAATTCACACCGCGAACTGATAAGAAAGTCCATAATTATATCTAATAATTCACTGAACTTTCAGCATCCGTGTCCTCACCGGACCCTCATTTCACCCTAAATAACTACCTTATTTATAAAAGTTGCGTTTTTCCTTATCTTAGGAACAGATATAGTTACAGATACCACTGCATATTTACATGCATATCGGCACACATAATATGAAAGAAGCTTAACCCATCTCATCCCCGTCCAATATGCGGGTCATTCAACAGAAGAAAAAACCCTCACTCAACTCCGTTCAATCCTCAGGGCACATTTCCCCCCACTATATAAATCTACGTTCGGTATGCGGGGCATAACTCTTGTTCAATACTCGGGTCATACGCTTCATAATTCTTGTTCAGAACTCGAGTCATGCCTCTTTCAAAACTCAGCTCATACAAAGCAAAATCCTTGTTTGATATGCCGAGCATACCAAGTCCAAAATTCATAAGTCCAAAATTCATAACAGATTAACAGATTTAAAGTGAAACATATATAAGATAAATATATATAAAGTAAAAAGAGAAAGAAAGAGATATTATAATATATAACATAAGATATAACATATTAAATTACTATACTGTAAACTTAAAATCTTAAAATTTATTTTAAACCATGTCGCTTTTTAAACCATGTCGCCATTTTATAAAAAATATAGGATATGAAGGGCTCTAAAAAAACTATAGATAAGTCCGCAGTCTATAAATCGTATGTTAATTACCTAGATCACAGCCGTTATTTTAACACTTGCATCCTGTGGTGAGTACTCAAAATACGCTTCTTCATCAAACCAAGCACAACGTATTTTATCCAAAGGAATCTTTGTTCTATATGACAAAGCAGAAGCATAATGATACAGCTGATTCGCAGCGTTTTTATCCTTTGATGCATTTGGTTTGTAATCCATGATATAAACAACACCGTTTCTCACCTGTATCATATCAATATGACCTGTGATTCCTGTATCAATTTTTTTATCCCAATACCATACAGGAACCTCGCAGGCTACTGTTGCCGCATCATTTATCAGCATAAACCTTTCAACAATTTTGTGCCTCTGAAGATTATTACCTGCAGCCTGTACTGCAAAACCTGCCATTTTGCAGGCTAAATTAAACTGCTGTCTTGTTTTTACCTTTACCTTAAACATAGGTTTTGAGCAGCGCTTTCCAACTTCAAAGAATACATCAGGACAACCGTGCTCAAAACTTGTTATATATCTTGCTAAACCTAAAAAATTCTTTCTTGCAAGAACCTCTATTTTATATCTGTGATACATGAACAAATAATCAAGGTTTTCATGTTCAAAACGCTTGGTAAATAAAACATCTTTATGATCTAGGAACTTTGGCCTCATAAAAGATATAGGACAAAATTTTTGAAACATATTTATCCAAGAGTGAATTGTGCTTTTACTTGTCTTAACCTTAAATTTTCTGTTTACTTTTTTACTGCTCTGCTCAAATGTTAAACCAGCATGATAACAGTTCAAAGCATAATAGATTACTTTTGGAGAATGTATCATATTTTCTAGTGACGGCTCTGTAAATCTTCTACCGCATTTTTTGCACTCATATAGTTGTTTATCTTTAAATTTTCCTGCTCTTTTTCCTCTTTTAACAATGTTTTTACTTTCACATTTTGGACAAGAAATAGTTATATCTTGCATATATGTCTCACGTCTTTGATTTTCGCAAAATAAAACTTGGATTATCAAAGATTAATACTTTATGTTTCAATTTGTAGCAAAATTTGCAGCAAAATAACCTAAATTGAGATATTTACTCTGGATATCTTTATAGTTAATACTCACAATTATTTATTAATTCATAAGTCTAGATGTAGGCAAGAGATAATTCTAGATAAGGAAAAATATTTTATGCGGAACAAAAACTACAGTATCTTGTAAACTTAATTCTTTTTTGCTTATAACCACGCCGTATTTTGCAGATATTTTCTTCATAGTGGCCTTTGCCTGTTGCGCATCTTTATTTGAACCGTAACTTACTTCTATTGATATTTTTGAATTTTTTCCCTTTTCAACTATTACAAAATCTGCGCCTCCTTTTGCACTGTCATAATATACATCATATTTTTTAGAGATATTAGTTAGTCTGTAAAAATACATTGCAACTACATCCTGTAAAAGCCGTCCATAGGTTTTAGGATCAGGTGATAATTTTCCAATTTTGTTTAAAAGCGATGCTTTAATCGCAGGAGCTGTAAATGGATATTTTGGACTTTTTGTAGTCTGCTTAGAGGCTGTTCCATACGCTTTTACCGGAAAAATAAGTTCTGATCTTGAAAGGGTGTTAAGAATTTTGAAAACTGTTGGTTTTTTTAATTCGATTTTATCGGCAAGTGATTCAAGACTAATGCGGTTTGTCTCTGATAATATTATTAAGAGATTCCAGATTTTATCAAGTGTATTTTTATCAAAATTATCTATCTGTGATATATCTTCATATATCACTTTTTCCAAGATATTGATAATTCTTTGGTAAATTTCATCATCCTTAAATAAGCCTATTGAAAAAGGAAGTGTGCCTGTGTTCAGATATTTTTCAAATTCATAAGGTTTGATATTTGTCCAGTATTTAGTTATTTTTTTTTGAAGAGAGTTTAGTTTTTTATATACATCTTCTGCAGAATTAGATTCAAAAATAGCCTTTTGAATTTCAAATCTTAGGTTTTTTTCTGGCAATATTTTATATTTTAATTTTATGTACTCGGTAAATGTAAGTGGAAATAGTTTTTCTATTTGCATTCTTCTTGCAGAATCCGCACTTGTTTGCAGTGCTAATGCTGAAGAGCCTGTAGCTATAATAAAAATATTTTTCGTTTTATCAAATATGTTTTTTAGGGCTATATCCCAATTTTTATCATATTGCGCCTCGTCGATAAAAAGAAATATTTTTTCTTTTACCTCTTCTATACTTTCTCCACGAATTGATTCATATGCCTCAATTATTTCATATAGGCTAGCTTGAAGTAATCTAGTAGTTTCATCTAATGAAAGATACAATATTCTATCTTTTGTAACACCTTGCTCAATAAGCATATGATATATCTGGGAAATAAGAGTAGTTTTTCCTGTTCCTCTAAAACCAGGGATGGTTATCCATCGGTTTTCAATATCTTTTTTGTTTTGGAAGTCATTTATAATTTTTTTTATCATTGTAAAGATAAATCTTTCAAGGAGTTGTTCTCCTTTTTGATTTACTATGTTATTGTACAATCTAACTGAGGCAATAGATGTCTGTTTTTCCAAATAGTTGATTAAAGTAGTTTTCTCCACCATATTAGTTAAGTATAATTAACCAATATTAATAATTTTTGGTTAAATGTATTTAACTAGTTTTATGCACCCTGTGCATTTTTCAAATATCGATACATCTCTCCAAAACATTGAATTATTTCCGATTATTTCAGTTTGAAAGTATAAGATTTTCATATTAAATAAAAATCCAACAAACTTAATTAGACAGTAAACACAGAAAAAAAACAATTCTTTAAATTTTTTTTTCAAAAATTTTTTTGAAATCTTCAGTTTTTCCCTCAAGTTCTGCATTTAACAGACCTATAGCATTTCTAAGTTTCTCTTCATTATTTGTTTCAAACATGATTTTAACCTTATCGATATCAATTTTCTTATTGCATCTAATACATTTTGTAGACTTATGTCTCAGCTCAACACCTTTTACTTGTCTGCATTTAGGACAAACAACTACACCGTATTTCATTTCAATACACTCCAATACATCTAACAGGAAAACAACCTTAACAAATAAATATACCTATCGTTATTGCCATTTTGAATTTTTAAACCCCGCCTTAGCTCAGTCTGGCTGGAGCGGCCGGCTGTAGACCCTATGGCCGTTACCGGCAGGTCCCCGGTTCAAATCCGGGAGGCGGGACTATTCTATTTTTTATGCTATAAATTTATACCTACTAGAAAATTAGGCGCTAATATGAAAAAGTCATATGCAATAAAAACACCGATAAAAAATGCAGAAAAAATAAATCA
>CAZFAZ010000090.1:0-14833 GCA_964517155.1 uncultured Thermoplasmatales archaeon | reverse complement strand
CTTTAATTTAGAAATATTATTTTCAATAGCGGTAGTCCCCAAGTCAATTTTTTCTGCAAGTTCTTCGATTGTAACAAATTTATCTTTAGATATTAACTCTAAGATTTCCACCTCAGTTTTACCTAGATTTTCTCCCCACTTTCTCCCCACTTTCCACCCTTCTGCGTGGGTTCATTCTCTGTTGATAATTATTTTTCTGAAGATCCAGCACTTATATTTATGGTGAAAAACTGGTAATTTCATATCTTTATCCACAATATTCCTCGATAAAAACATAAATATATACATTACTTATTGTTTAACATTTTAGTATGTTAACAGGTAAAGAAATACATGTTTTAGATATAAATTCAGAATTTTACGGTGTTCCAGCAATTAAACTAATGGAAAACGCAGGTAAAAACGTTGCAGATTTAATAAACAAAAAACTTAAACTAAAAAATAAAAACATACTAATTTTCTGCGGAACCGGCAACAACAGTGGAGACGGTTTTGTTGCAGCAAGATATCTATCAGAAAAACATAATGTAACAGTTTTTTTAACAGGAAAACCAAATGACATTAGAACAAATATCTCAAAAAAGAATTTTGAAAAACTCAAAAACCGCAAAAAAATAAAAATCGATACTACAAATGACATCTCAAAAATAATTGATTTAATACCAAAAAATGATCTAATACTAGATTCAATGCTTGGAATAGGGTTATCTGGAGAACTAAGAGAACCATATAACACAATTGTAAAACAAATAAACAAAACCAAAAACAAAACAATAATCTCTGTAGATGTTCCAACAGGACTTGGAACAAATAACTATGTCAAAGCAGATTATACAATAACATTTCATGACATTAAAAAAGAAATGAATACAAAAAATAGCGGAAAGATTATCATAGCTGATATAGGAATTCCAAAAAAAGCAGAAGAATATGTAGGTCCAGGGGAACTAAAAATATATTATCCTATACCAAAAAAAGAATCACACAAAGGAGACAACGGCAGACTTCTAATAATTGGTGGAGGACCATACTATGGTGCACCAGCACTCTCAAGTTTTGCAGCACAACGAATTGGAACAGATCTAGTAATAATTGCAACACCAAAAAAAGTTGCAAAAGCAATTACTTCATATTCCCCACTACTTATAAAACCTGTTAAACTTGCAAAACACCTTGCAAAAATCTCACCTACTTTAATTATAAAAGAATTAAACGATGAAGAACATCTAGTTTTAAAAGATATAAAAATTATTGAAAAACAAATAAACAAAGCAGATGCATTGCTCATAGGCCCAGGTCTTGGAACAGATAAACAAACACGAGAAACAGTTGAAAAAACAATAAAAAAATTCACAGAACAAAAAAAACCGATAGTAATTGATGCAGATGCAATACAGGTCGTAGGCAAAAAACAAGACCTTATAAAAAATACAAGAACCGTTCTTACACCTCACACTGGTGAATTTAAACATCTTACAGGTGTAACACTTACAAATGATCTTAAAAAAAGAAAAGAAACAGTACAAAAATGGGCAAAAAAACTAGGTGTTACAATAGTATTGAAAGGACCTATTGATATAATAAGCAATAAAGAAACAACCAAGCTAAATGATTTTCATAATCAAGCAATGACGGTAGGTGGAACAGGAGATGTCTTAGCAGGTCTTATAGCAGGGCTCCTCTCAAAAAAAGTTGAACCATTTAATGCTGTATGCATGGGTATATTTATCAATGGTGCTGCAGGAAACCTTGCATTTAAAAAATATTCATATGGTCTTGTTGCAACAGATATAATCGAACAAATTCCAAACGTTTTAAAAAAATATCTAAGTGAATAACAATGGATATTACTCAAATACAACCAATCGCAGGTGAACCAGTCCTTTTTTTTAAAAAAGAAAAAATACTAGTTGTAGCAGATATGCATATTGGTATAGACAGCGAACTGAAAAACTATGGGATATCTCAAACAGATCATACACAAAAAATGATAAAACATTTACTTTTAATTTGTGAAAAACAAAAACCAGAAAAAATAGTTTTACTAGGTGATATTAAACACAATATCCCAAATACAACTTATCGTGAGAGACAAGATGTAAAAAACTTTTTAGAAGAAATAACAAAAATAAGCTCTATTTTTATAGTTCCAGGTAATCATGATGGTTTTATAGAAAAACTAGCACCTTCTGATATAAACATAAAAAGTTCAGAAGGTTTTATAATAAAAAATATAGGTTTTGTTCATGGACATAGATGGCCATCTGAAAATATTATGAAATGCCAGCAAATAATTATGGCACATACCCATCCTTGCATCTTGTTTAAAGATAGACTTAAACATAAAACATATGAGCCCTGCTGGGTTAAAACTAATTTTTTACAAGAAAAACTAAAAGAAAAATATCCAAATTCAAAAAATCCTTTGATTCTAATAATGCCTGCTTTTAACTCTTTATGTGGCGGCACACCTGTAAATGAAGATAAAATAATAGGTCCACTTGGAAAAATAATTGATTTACAAAAAGCAGAAATTTATCTGTTGGATGGAACAGATCTAGGAACTTTAAATGAGTTAAAAATGAAATAAAATGAATTATTTTTTTCGTCTTTGTCTTTTTTTTGTTTGTATCTCTGCAATTTTTTTCATTTTTTCTTTAGTTTTTTCTGCTTTAATTTTTCTTGCTCTTTCATGCATTTCCCTTATTCTTTTATCTGTATGATTTTTAAAAGATTTATTTAATTCTTCCATGTTTTACTCCACAATATACAATATTAAAATCAATTACAGGTTTATAAACTTCACTTTAACAATTTTTAATGTTGTTTGACAAGTTATCATAAACACTAGGCTTAAATAATAAAGCTTTATTTATGGGGGTTGAAATAACAATTACATAAAAAATGTGATATATATGAAACTAGAATTATCAGATAATATCAAACAAATAATAACAGCATTAATACTTATGATACTACCAATACTATTGATAATAATAGGTATGATAATACCTATAATAAGCGCATGGTATTTTATAGGTGCAATAACCTGGTTTGGCGTTGGACTTATAATATTTAACGCATTAAATTAAACAAAGGTGTAACTTTAAATGACTGAAGAAAAAGTCAAAGTTGAACTTCCAAAAAGTATCATTGAAAAAATAAAGAAACGAATAAATGGAACAGGTTTTGAATCAGTTTCTTCATATATTGCATATGTTCTTGATGAAATACTAAATGAAACAGATGACGACTCAGACGATTTTACAGATGAAGATGAAAAAAAAGTAAAAGAAAGACTAAGAGCACTAGGCTATTTAGACTAAAATTATTTATTGTAATGACATCAGTTTTTTCACAACTAGATAAAAAAATACAAGACTACCTAGTTTCTAAAAAAATAAATAAACCTACTGAATCACAAAATAAATCTATACCAGTCATACTAAAAGGCGAAAATGTTTTACTTATAGCCCCAACAGGACTTGGAAAAACAGAATCAGCACTCTTACCTATTTTTCACAACTTTCTAAAACAAAAAAACGTTCAAGAAGAACAAGACAAAGGAATATCAATACTTTATATTACTCCACTACGAGCATTAAATCGCGATATGCTAAAAAGAACACTTGAACTGGGAAAACACTTGAAAATAGAAATCTCAGTTCGACATGGAGACACATCACAAAGTGAGCGTGCCAGGCAATCAAAAAACCCTCCAGATATGCTGATTACAACACCTGAAACACTACAGATACTATTTACTGGTAAAAGACTAAGAAAACACTTGCAAAAAGTCAAATGGGTTGTAGTAGATGAAATACATGAGCTAGCAGGGGAAGAGCGCGGTGCACAACTCTCAGTAGCCCTTGAGCGTTTATTTGAAATAACAAATGAAACAGGACATAATTTTCAAAAAATAGGTCTTTCTGCAACAGTTGGCACCCCTGAAGAAGTAGCAAAATTTCTAGCAGGCTATGAAAAAGAAATTCAAAGAAATGTAAAAATAATTCAAGTAGATGCAACAAAACTTATTGATTTAAAAGTCGAAATACCAAAAATACAAAAAACAGATTATAATCCTGCAAAAACCCTTCATATAGAACCTTTTTCTTTTGCATCACTTAGAAGATGTAAAGAACTAGTTGATTCTCATGTTTCAACCCTTCTTTTTATAAACACTCGTGATGGCGCAGAAATACTTGCATCACGCTTTAACATATGGCTTAAAAATTATCCAATTGGTGTACATCATGGATCATTATCAAAACTAGCAAGAATAGAAGCAGAAGATGATTTTAAAAAAGGAAATTTAAAATCACTTATTTGTACATCTTCCCTTGAACTAGGAATTGATGTAGGCGATACAGATTTTGTAATACAATACAGCTCCCCACGCGAAGTAAAAAGAATACTGCAGAGAGTAGGCCGCTCTGGACACAGTATAGGAAAAACATCAAAAGGAATAATTATTGCTACAACACCTGAAGATTTATCTGAAAGCCTAGTTATCTCAAGAAAAGCACTAAATGGTGAAATTGAAAAAACAATTGTTAGACAAAACCCTTTATCAGTTTTATCTAATCAAATTATATCAATTGTTTTAGAATACGGTAAAATTAAACCTGAGAAAATCTATAAAATCATTAAAAGAGCATATCCTTTTATCAATTTAAAATACGTTTTTTTCAAAAAAATAACAGAACAACTAAAAAATCAGAAAAATATCTGGATTGATGAACAAGGTTTTATCATAAAAAAAGCAAATTCAAGACATTATTTTTTAGATAACATCTCAATGATACCTGATGAAAAAAATTATCAAGTTGTAGATATAAGCACAAGAAAACGCATCGGAAAACTTGATGAAAGCTTTGTTTTAAATAACGTTTTTGAAGGAGCAAGTTTTATACTTAGAGGTAGAACTTGGAATATAATAAAAATAGAAGAAAACGATGAAATACTTGTTTCACAATCAGAAGAATTAGGAAATGTTCCATCTTGGAGCGGCGAGGATATACCAGTTCCTTTTGAGATAGCCTGTGAAGTAGGAAAGCTCAGAAGAAAGGTTTTTGAAAAACAAGAATTAAAAAATTACGCATGTGATAGCGACTCATTAAAAAAACTAGTTGAGCATATTGACAATCAAGTAAAACAAGGTTTTAAAATTCCAGATGATAAAACAATAACAATTGATGTTGAGAATAAAACCATTGTAATAAATGCATGTTTTGGGACAAAAGTAAATGAGACTCTTGGCAGGCTTATATCTGCAATGCTAATACAATCAATCGGTGAAAGCATAGGTATAAACAGTGATCCTTATAGAATAAATCTTGAGTTACCTAGCCGCGTTCCTGTTGAAAAATTAAAAGAAATATTTTATAAAACAAAACCTGAGACTTTAGAGTATTTACTTACAACTATATCAAAAAATTCAACATATATCCGCTGGCAACTAGTTCATGTTGGACGAAAATTTGGAGCAATCAGAAAAGATTTTGATTTTAGAAATGTCGGCTCAAAAAAACTTTTCACTCTTTTTGATAACACATATATTTTTGACGAAGCCGTTGAAAAAACAATCTGGGAGCGAATGGATATTTTAAACACTCAAAAAGTTTTAAGAGAGATACAAGAAGGTAAAATAAAAATAGTTGTTCAAAGACTTTCACCTATATCTGTTGCAGGTCTTGAAACAATAAAAGGCCTCATGGTTCCTCAAAGGGCAGATCGCTCTATACTTATGGCTTTGAAAAAAAGACTTGAAGAAACAGATATAAGTCTTGTTTGTACAAACTGTGGTAATACTTGGAATACTAATGTTGCAAGGTCAAAGGAGAAGCTTAAATGTTCTAATTGCGGTGCAATAAAAATTGCAGTACTGCGGCGTTACAATAGAAATATTGGTAAAATCATTAGAAAAAAAGATTTAAAAGTTGAAGAAAAAAAAGAGTTAAAACGTCTTCATAAAAACGCAAGTCTTGTGTTAAGTTATGGTCAAATTGCAATAATTGCTCTTGTAGGCCGTGGAATCGGACCTGATACCGCAGCAAGAATTCTTATGAGATATAATGTAGAAGATATAGAAAAATCTGAAGAAGTACAAATTAAGTTTTTAAGAGATATTTTAAAAGCAGAGCTTAATTATGCTAAAACAAGAGGTTTTTGGGATAATTAGAATAATAATGTTTAATAATAAATAACTGTTTTTGATATTTGAATAAAATACTAATTGTTTGAGAGAATACGGATGGATGCCTCAATTCAAAACAAAGAATTATTCGGTAAAATTTTAAGGTCTGCTATAGGAGTAATTAGTAGAAGAACATCTGATGCCTATGCAAATGTTATAATTAGAAATGCTATTAGAACTCTTAGTAATAAATACGTTTTTTTAAATTATGTTAAAATCCTTGGGGTTTCTCCCAGGGAAGTTTTTGATATAGTTGAAATAAACGATGAAATAAACAGTGTTGATGTAAAAGAAATTGGAAAAGCCTCAAAAGAATTTATCCAATTAATTATAAAAGTTATGGGTAAAAATGCAGGTTATTATTTTATACGTGAAATAAAAGAAGACTTACCATATGATTATGAAAATACAATAAAAAAGCTGGGTCTGGATCTTGATTTTTTACAGTTAGAATTTATAACAGATATTAAACAAAATCCTAAATACAAAGTACCAAATTCTGAAGCAGTTAAACATATATTTACTGTTTTATTTGAAATTTTAGACAGTGATTTTGGTAGAGATTTTGCTTTTAAAAATCTGCATGATACTGTTTTAAGATTAACTACAGGTCATGATTCTTTTAGATATGTTAAAATAAATGATACTCGCTCAATTCAAAACATTGATATTGTAACAGTAACAAACGAAATTGATTCTTTAGATTCTTCAGATGTTGGCTCTGCTATTCAGAAAGCTATACAAGAAATAAATAATAGTTTAGACGGCAAAGGTGGTTTTAATTTTGTTGAAAAACTTAAAAATAAGATTAACCCAGATTATAGCTTAAAACTTCGCGAGATGGGTGTTGATTTAAGTGTTATTAAGCTTAGACAAGAGCTTTTAGTAAAACAAGTTATAAGAGTACTTGTTGAGATATTAAGCGAGTCAAGTACTCCTAGTTATGCTGTTATGCTTCTTAATAGTACTTTGAAAAACTATGAAGTAAAATTTGATTTTTTTAAAAACATTAAAATTGATGGAATTAAGTTTTCTCAAGGTGTCGATGGTATAGATATATCTTCAGATATTGATTCTGTTCGCCCTTCTGAGCTTGGAAGAAGTTTGCAAAGAGTAATAGAACAAATTTCAGTAGCTCTTGGTGATGAGGCTGGTAGATATTTTGTCGATAAATTCAAAAGAAAGATTGGTCAAGCATATCTTCTTAGGATGGAGGAGATAGGTGTAAATCTTCACATGATTGAACTTAGAAGGAATCTAGCATTTTAAATCATTTTTCGTTTATATGTGAAAAATAAATCGGCAATTTTAAATAGATATTTGTAATTTTATCGCTTAGTGAATTAGATATGACAGATGTAGGAATTATAAGTTATGGTGCATCGATACCAAGATTTAGAATAAAAACAGAAGAAATCGCAAAAACATGGGGAAAAGACCCTGAGACTATAAAAAATGGTTTAGGAATAATCGAAAAATCAGTACCATCACCAGACCAAGATGTTGCAACAATAAGTGTCCAAGCAGCACGTGCCGCATTACTACGATGCAACATAAACCCACAAGATATAGGTGCAATATATGTAGGCAGTGAATCACATCCCTATGCAGTAAAACCTACAGGAACAATAGTTGGTGAAGCAATACGTGCCACACCAATACTGTATGTTGCAGACTATGAATTTGCCTGCAAAGCAGGAACAGCAGCTATTCAAACATGTATGGCACTGGTAAAAGCAGATATGATAAACTATGGTCTTGCAATAGGTGCAGATACAAGCCAAGCAGCACCAGGCGATGCCCTCGAATACGCGGCAAGCGCAGGCGGAGCCGGGTTTATAATAGGAAAAGAAAAAATTATAGCAAAAATAAATCAAACATGCTCATATACTACAGATACGCCAGATTTCTGGAGAAGAGAAGGAAAAAAATATCCTGCACATGGAGGACGATTTACAGGAACACCAGCTTATTTTAAACATATTATAAGTAATGCACAAAACCTGATGACAAAAATGAATACAAAACCAGATGACTATGATTATGCAATCTTTCATCAACCAAACGGAAAATTCCCGGTAACTGTAGCAAAAATGCTAGGTTTTACAAGCGAACAAGTAAAACAAGGATTACTTTGCCCCTATATCGGAAATACATATTCTGGTGCTACCATGTTAGGACTTGCATCAGTTCTTGATGTAGCAAAATCAGGTGATAAAATATTTCTCACAAGCTACGGCTCAGGTGCCGGAAGTGATGCATTTGATATAACAGTTACAGATGAAATAAAAAAATTAAAAAGAGAAAACGCACTATTAATTTCACAAATGATTAAAGACAAAGAATATGTTGATTATGCAACATATGCAAAATATAGAGATTTACTTGTTTTGGAGTGATAAAAAATGAGAGATGTATCAATTATTGGTATAGGTGTAACACAATTTGGAGAATTATGGGATAAATCATTTCGACATTTAATCGCAGAGGCAGGCTCAAAGGCTATACTTGACGCAGGTATTACAGGTAAAGAAATAAATGCAATGTATGTAGGCTCCATGAGCTCTGGACGTTTCGTAGGTCAAGAACATATAGGCGCCCTTGTTGCAGATGTATCAGGTTTTTCTCATATGCATATACCATCAACTCGTGTCGAAGGCGCATGCGCATCAGGAGGCCTTGCAGTAAGACAAGGATACCTGTCTATTGCTTCAGGAATAAACGATATAGTGATAGTTGGCGGAATCGAAAAAATGAACGATGTTGGAGGAGTTTCTGCAACAGAAACACTAGCAACTGCAGCGGACCAGGAATGGGAGGCATTCTTTGGAGCAACATTTCCAGGATTATATGCTATGATTGCAAAAAGACACATGCATGAATACGGTACAACAAAAAAACAACTTGCACAAGTAGCAGTAAAAAACCATGCAAATGGAGCATTAAACCCTAATGCACAATTTAAAAAACCAATATCTTTAGAATATGCAATGAATGCTACAACTGTTGCAGATCCGCTAGGTCTTATGGATTGTTCACCGGTATCAGACGGTGCAGCATCTATTGTTTTATGTGCATCAGATCTTGCAAAAAAATACACAAAAAAACCTATAAAAATAATTGGCTCAGGACAAGGCTCAGATACACTTGCACTTCATGCAAGACGCGATATATGTACACTTGATGCAACAGTTCATGCAGCAAAAATGGCTTATAAACAAGCAAAAATAACGCCAAAACAGATTAACTTAGCAGAAGTCCATGATTGTTTTACAATAGCAGAGATATGTGCAATTGAAGATCTTGGCTTTGTAAAAAAAGGTGAAGGTGGAAAAGCAATAGACAACAAAATAACTACACTTGATGGGTCTTTACCTGTCAACACAAGTGGCGGTTTAAAATCAAAAGGCCATCCAGTTGGTGCTACAGGTGTCGCACAAATAGTAGAAATCACGCAGCAACTACGCGGTGAAGCAGGAAAACGACAAATAAAAAATGCAAAAATAGGCCTTACTCATAATGTTGGCGGTTCAGGTGCAACCTGTGTTGTTCATATTTTGGAGGGTGAATAAACATGAAATCAGATGTAGCAAGATTCTGGAGAGAGATACCTCAGCGTTATAATTTAATTGGTAATCAATGTGGTTCATGTGAAAAAATATTTTTTCCACCTCGTGAGGCATGTCCAGAGTGTAGAAGAAAAAGTATAGGTAAACTAAAGGATTATCAATTAAAAGGAAAAGGCAAAGTAATTACTTATACCATTATACATGTAGGCCCAGAAGACTTTGAAAAACAAACACCGTATCCAATTGCAATTATCAAACTTGATGAAGGGCCATGTATCACTGCTCAAATAGTAGACTGCAAACCCAAAGATGTAAAAATTGGTATGAAAGTCGAAAGTACATTTAGAAAAATCCAACAAGACGGCCCAATTGGCGCTATCTATTATGGATATAAATTTAAACCTATGGCGGTGAAAAAATAATATGAATATTAAAGATGCATTATCTGAAAAAATAGCAGGTGAAATAACACTTAGCCCAAAACCAGGACAGACTATACGCAAATGGAGAAATGTTTTTTGTATAAGTCAAACTGATTTAGCTAGATATTTGAATCTATCTCCTAGTGTTGTAAGTGATTACGAGTCAGGTCGTCGTAAATCACCAGGGATTCAGACTGTTAAAAAAATAATTGAGGCTTTAATTAAAATTGATGAAATTCGCGGTGGAAAAACACTTCATCAATATGATTCAATGATAGAAACACAAGAAGGAATCCTTGAAATCATGGAATATCCATATTCGGTTAATGCTGAGAAATTTATTCGTGAGATAGAAGGAAATATTCTTACAACCAGCAAGATTGGCCTGAAAAAAAATGTTAAAGGTTTTACACTTGTTGATAGTGTAAAAACGATTGAAGCAATAAACTCTGGAGATTATAACAGATTATATGGTTGGAGTACTGAGCGTGCAATTATTTTTACAGGTATTAGATATGGTAGAAGTCCGATGATTGCAATACGTGTTCATCCAGTGAAACCTACAGTTGTAATATATCATAAACCTGGCAGTGTTGATTCACTTGCAATAAAACTTGCTGACCGGGAGAATATTCCTTTAGTTGTAACAAATATGCCTCTTGATCAACTCAAGAAAAAACTTGTAGTTATTGGTGAGAAATAAATATGGATATAGTAGGTCTCTGCAGTGTTTGCGGCAAACCTGGTGCTATGCACAGTTGCATTCTTTGCGGTAGAATAGTTTGTATAAACTGCTATGATTCTACAAATAGAGTTTGCACTCATTGTAACACAGGTACAAAATTTAGATAAAAAAATCATTTTTTTTTATCTTTTATTAAAAAGAAAACAATATATACCGCTTTTAAAATTTAACCTTTAAAAAAAAGTTAAGTGGAGGAAAAATAAGATGAGTTTTAAATGTAATAAATGTGGAGCAGATATTCCTGATGGAGCATCTTTTTGCCCAAGTTGCGGTGCATCAAAACCTTTTGAACAACCAGCGCCTATGCCAACGCAACCTGTAACGCCGTCTCCTTAACCAGCATATCAACCGCCAGCACAGCCAAAGCCTAGGAGAAGTAGTGGAAATGGAATGCAAGGAATTGTTGATACATTTTTTTCAAAACAGATGATTATGATTGGCCTATTTGTAGGTATTCTGGTTGCATGGATATCTAAAGTCATTGGAGAATTTGTAAATCAATTTAGTTTAGAATCTGATATTTTAACTGTAATGAATTACACCTTTTTGGCAGGTGCTGGAATCATTTTGTTAGGAGGAGGTATTCTAAATAATAAGTTTAACAATTATATCCGAGTTGGATTAATTGTTGCAGGTGGAGTTATTTTAGCTATGAATCTCTAATTTTTATTTTTTTCTTTTTTACATTTTGACATTTAGCCGCGTTACTTTTAAATAATCTTTTTCACAAAACCAGAAACAATATTAGGTGGTCTAATGGAAAAGGAAGATAAAAATGATAAAACGTTACTTGATGTTTTTAGACAAGGTGATAGAGTAATACAAATTTGTTATGAGCCAAGCGGTTTAAAAAGAGAGTATTCTGGTATTGTTATGAAAATTGAGAAACACTGCATTGCTATACACTGGGAGATGGTTAACGGTCAACCTCTTTCAAATATGCGTGATATCTATACTGTTTTTCATGAGTCTGAAGTGTTTAATGGCAGTGATTATAGTTCACCAATTGAAAAAAAGGACAACTAATGTCCTCCTTTATTTTTAAAAATATTAAAGGGCCCGAAGCGGGATTTGAACCCGCCACAGAGGATCCACAGTCCCATATGTTGCCAGGCTACACTACTCGGGCCGTTATGATAACTTTTTTTGCAGCAATCATTAATTACATATATAAAATATGTGCAAATTAGGCATTTTTTATATTTTTTTTGATGTTTTTGCCCCAAATTCATAAAAAAATTTAAATACTAAAATATATAATAATATATAATTAGCATTTTATAATTTAATTGGGGCGATAAGAAAAATGTTTAAAATTAAGAAAAATAATAAAGCTGTTTCTGAAGTATTAGGAACAATTTTACTTTTAGGAATATCTGTTTCAATCTTTTCAGTTATATACATAAGTCTCTTTTCTGTAAACGTTGCTGAATCCACACCAGATGTAGCAATAATCGGAACAATACAGGAGGGTAACTTAGTCCTGGAACATCGCGGTGGAGAACCATTGGATCTTAATGATAAAATTTTATTAAGATTAAGCGATGGGTCCACTATATCCTATTTTTTTGATGATGTTGATTCTAATGGAGATCCATATGTTGCAGATAGCGATAAACAGGATGGCCGTTGGAATATAGGTGAAAGATTTACACTTCCCTTAGCTAATATTGCAAGCTACATACAAGGTCAGCCAATTGATCTTTCAGTTGTAGATTTAAAATCTAACTCAATGGTTATGTATGGTACTGTTCAAGAGGTTTTAGTGCCTTATTATCCAGCAGATATTTTGGAGTTGACCGGAACAATGGAAATTATAAATGATGGTTCGCATGATCGGGGCGTTACTTTTAAAATTTATGTAGAAAATCTTGGCGATGAACCTATCGATAATATCCAAATTAAAAATTATATTTCAGACGGCCTAGATGTTTTTAGTTGGACATTAAACTATGAGTGTGAAGATTATGCTTGTACTTATACAGATTACTCTGAATATGGCATATGGTCTATCGAATCGTTGCCACCTCATGAAACATGCGGTATGAAACTTGATGCACATATTTTAACAATGTCTGATGAATTTTTAAAAACCAATTTATTTTTCTTGATAGATGGCTCATATAGTATATCACAGACAGAATATAATACAATGCTCTCAGGAATAGCAGGAGCAATAAGAAAAGGTTATATCCCACATGATGGAACAGTTCGTTTATCTGTTTTAAAGATGGAACATCCGCGAGAAGCTACTGTTGGAACATATATGGATGGCCCGGATATTATTGCTTATCCTTTAAGTGATAATCCGGGGAGTATAAATCACTTTGAACATGTTGCTGATTCTATAGAAACAAGAATTCCAAAGATCAATAATCTTCATATGTTGACGCCTATCGGAAAAGGATTTATGGAGGCAAATAAAATTTTTGATATTCAAGAAGCTACTGGGACAAGAGAAATGGTCTGTCTTTTTACTGATGGAAATCCAACATATAAATATGAAGGTTCACCAGCACCATATGATAATGATTATGTGCAAGTAGCAATTGATGGTGCTGAATATTATAGAAACAATTTAACTATTAAACATTTAAAAGATATCTTTGATAGAATAAATGTTTTTGAGTTTGGGACATCTTATCATGATTGGCTAGAAGATGATATCATATACCCAACAGCAAATGATGAGTATAATAATGGTTTTGTTGTTCAAGTACCCGACGATGATTCTGCTGTATCTTTTATAGAAACAACTTTAAAAGCAAGTTTTGAACAAATGCTCAATGCAAGAAGCTTTAAGTCAGAAATAACACAACCAGACGATGAGGTTACAGATAATAATTTTGTTGAATTTACGTTTATTCCCTCTTGAGGTGATATTAAAATGAATAAATATAAAAAAGTAAGAAAACTTTGCAATTCAAACGAAGGTGTAGCAGGAGCGATTGTAGCACTTCTCATGGTTGGATTAATAATATCTTCTATTTCATTTATTCAATTAAATTATGTTCCACAATGGACTAAGGATAAAGAATCTGAACAATTGGATGAGGTTTCAAAGCAGTTTGCACAGATAAAATACTCAATAGATACATTATCAGCTGCTGCTAAAACAGGTGGAAGAATATCTTCACCGATAACGCTTGGCACCAATGAAATTGGAATTCCATTTTTATCTTCAAGTACAGGTTATGGTAATCTAGAAATTCTCTCTGATGAATTTCAGATGCAAATATGCTATAATACTGATGCATCTGGTACGTGTGATTTATCTCAAATTTATAAAATTGGTGCTATAAAATATACTTCAATAAACACACGATATATTAATCAAATTTATACCTTTGAGGCAGGGGCAGTAATTCTATCGCAGGATGAGGGTGAAATAGTTCAAATAAAACCTTCTTTTAAAATAATAAAATCAAGTGATGATTTATCTTTTGAAATTACACAAATTAAAGAGACGGGTGGAAAACCTACAGCCACAGGTTATGGAACATACCCTCTACAAATAGAATTTTCAAATGCTAGGCCACAGATAAAATATATGTCTGTTTCAAAAATTACAATAATGAGCTCTAATATAAAGGCGTGGTTTAATTATTTTAAAAATGAGTTATTATCAAATTATGTTTATATCGAATCTATATTGCCTTTAGAAGAAGATGAAGGATCAATAGTTATACAAATAAATTTTAAGGATTTAGATTCAGATCCTACGGTGGTAGATCTTCCTAATGTGTATCTAGATATAACAGATATAAATGTTCAATTAGCACCAGGATGGGTTGAATAACATTATCTATTTTTTCTAAAAACAAAACTAAAATACTCTTTTTTGTTTTACTTGATCTTGCGCAGGGGTAGCCAAGCTTGGCCAACGGCGCAAGATTCAGAG
>CAZFAZ010000089.1:0-3596 GCA_964517155.1 uncultured Thermoplasmatales archaeon | reverse complement strand
AAAAAAACGTTTGTTACTATTTCTTCTTAGTTTTTTTAGCCTTTTTCTCTTCAACTTTAGAAATATATTTTGCATCAATTCCATCTGTTATATAAACATCAGTACCTGCATGATAAATTTTCATACCGTCTTTACAAGTTTTTTTACCATCTATCTTTAAAATTAATGGCTCTTCAGTTCTTACTTTTCCTGCTTCTGCTGCTTTTTCAACACTGCCACTAAGATGAACTTTTTTCCGGTCAGTTGGATGAAGACCACCTTCAAGTATTATATCTATTTCTTCTTCAGTTACAGGATAAAAATATTCGTCCAAATCAGCTTCAGGCAAATCATCAGGATTTACATCAATTGTATGTCCATAGGTTGCTCTAATCATACCGCCATCTACCTGATAACGTCCACGTGGATCAGTTTCCACTAAGGCCTCAATATGATGCTTTTTAAGCCATGTGAAACCAGATCGACTAGTTCCAACCGAATGAATTAATTCTTCAATATCAACCCAGCCTTTGCCATCCATCATAAGACCTAATTTATCTGGGAAATGACGCAATGCTCCAGCAAGTATTCTACTAAGAGCATTAAGCTCATGCTCATTCATCAAAAATTTACCTTTTTCATGGCAAACCGGGCATTCTTCCCCACGATAATATCCGTGCTCATCACATTTTGACAACATAATACTTCACTAGCCCGTAATAAAATAACAAGTATAAATTTTTGTACTAAATCCGCATTACAGGTTTTGGTGAACTTTTGGAAAGAGAAGAACTAAAGAAACTAGCAGGTGAAAAAGCAGTTGAACAAATAAAAGATGAAATGATAGTCGGTCTTGGAACAGGTTCAACAGTAGAGTATACTCTTAGAAAACTAGGTGAACTTGTAAGAAACGGACTTAAAATACAAGCAATTCCAACATCAATTCAGACTAAGCGTATCGCACAAGAAGAAAAAATTCCTCTCACAACAATTGAAGAACACCCTGAAATTGATATAACAATTGATGGTGCAGATGAAGTAGACAGCTTTCTTAATCTTATTAAAGGAGGCGGTGGCGCGCTTACTCGTGAAAAAATTATTGCTTTTAACTCTAAAAAACTTATAATTATTGTTGATGACAGCAAAGTTGTAAAAGCATTAGGTATCGATTTTCCATTACCTGTTGAAGTCGTAAAATTTGGTTGGACTGCAACAAAAAAAACACTAGAGAGCCTTGATTGCGAAGTGGTTCGCCGTGAAGTAATGCCTGGTGAGCCTTTTATCACAGATAATGGCAACTATATACTTGACTGCGATTTTGAATATATAAAAGAACCTGAACAAATGGAGATAGCTATAAATAATATACCTGGCGTAGTTGAAAATGGTTTATTTATTAATCTTGCTCATCAAGTAATTGTTGGGGGAAAACAAGGCATTGTAACCCTTGATAAAGAAAAAACTGTTGTTTAAACATGGGAAAAAACGTAAAAGAAAGAATACAAGATACTAAAAAAAAACTAAATGATGCAAAAATAAAAATTAATTCATTAGATTTTGATGCTCACTGGTATCGGCGTGTTTTTCATGTGTTTGGTGCATCATTTCTCTTTTATTATTTACTGCCCGATGTTGATTGGATTAAACTTTTAAAACTATGGGTTCCACCAGCAATTGTTATTTTTGCTGTAACTCTTGAATTTCTTAGACTTAAAGGATTTATTAGTAGTGATCACTTTTTTGGCTTGCGACTGTATGAAAAAAACCGTGTCGGAAGCTATGTTTTTTTCGCGGTTGGTATTTTAATATTATTATGGGTTTTTCCTCAACCTATTGCTGTTCCATGTATCCTTTGTGCATGTATCTCAGATCCATTTATGGGCGAAATACGACATCGTTTCAATAAAAAATATGTATATATTTTAGGTTTTACTATTTGCTTTTTTTTCTTTATGATTTCTTGGTATAAAGCAGGATGGTTTTTAATGATTCTTGCATCTGTTGTTGGTGCATATGGTGCAGTTGTTGGTGAAACTAAAAAATTCTGGTGGCTAGATGATGATTTTATGATACAAATGGTGCCTGCATTTCTGCTTTTAATAATATGGTTTTTAATTGATTATTTAGGATACAAGTTACCTGGTGATATTATAATCCCGGGTATTATGCCAAGCTGGTTGTGATAAAAACATGAACGAAGATATGCAGTATTTAAAAAAAGAAAAAGATACTGTAAAGGTTATCAAAACTGAGATATTTTTTGCCCCTTTGCTTATTTTTTTACCTTTAATTGTTGGATTGATTTTTGTCATGGACTGGTATAACCGCGGTTTTATTCAAGGAATATCTGGATTGGAAGGCCATCTTATTATAGGAATTATAATAATTGTGGGAAATATCATCTTTGATATACCTTTCATCATATCTTTAAAAGAAATCTCCAGCATTATAAAATCTCTTAAAGGTAGTATAAGGCTTAATAGAAAATAAGTAAATTATTATTTTACAAATCTGTTGTTGTAAAACATTGGTAATAAAAGTGCTGCTGCTAAACAAGACATACCTGTCATAAATATGATTATTGTTACAAATTCTGAAAGTGAAGTTACTCCTACAAAGAATATGGATGCCATTCCAAAGATGGTTGTTAATGCTGCTTCTACAAGTGACAAACCTGTTTTTTCTATTGCTATTTTTGCAGCATCCATTTTTGAGTATCCTTTTGCAATTTCTTCTCTAACCCTATGTGTTATATGCACGCCATAGTCTATACCTATCCCTATCATAATAGATGCAATTACAATTGTTATAGGTGAAAGAGATATATCTGTTGCAACAAGAAAACCTGGCTCCCACATTAAAACAAAGCAGACAGGTATTATTGTTAAAAATCCATATACTGATGAATTAAATATCAATATTAATACTGCAATTACAAGGATTAATGCAATTATCATTGAGCGAGCCTGCTCCTCAAAGAGTTTTGTGTTTACTGCAACATATACTGCATCTTGGCCGGTGAGCTCTGAAATTCGGCCATTTCTTGGCAGATTTGTAGTAACTGCAATTTCATTTAACTGAGATACTATTTTGTCTATTTCTTGTACGCTTTTACCAACAGGAATTGAAACTATTATTAATGTTTTTGAGTGCTCTTTGTTTACTATTCCTTGTTTTGCAATTTTATCAAAAACTATATTATCTGCATCTTTAAGATTTGCAAGTTTTGCAATTATTATATTTTTGGTAAGTAAATCATTTATTTCTTTTAAAGTATCTGCAATAGAGGTAACAGTCACACCCGCGGTTCTCATTTTTATTTGCATATTATATATTGCATCTATCACATTTGGATCTTCAAGGCCACCTGGTTCTGTTTCCACCATAAATGCATTAAAGTTTCCACCACCACCAAATTTTTCAGAATATTCAAACATTGCATCCATCTCAGGTACACCTGAAGGTGCTAAATCAAAATAATTTACATCTGTTGTAACTTGAGGCATAAGAGTTACAGATAAAACTGCAAAGAATGCAGCTATACAAATTAATCTTTTTCTGTTGTCTATCACAAATTTTGCAAATTTATTCCAGTTATGTATTTTACCTGTTTTCTC
>CAZFAZ010000088.1:0-9059 GCA_964517155.1 uncultured Thermoplasmatales archaeon | reverse complement strand
GAGTCAAATGGTACTAAAATTTGTAATGTTTCAAATCTAGTTTATGATACAACTTATACCTGGTTTGTAAATGCATCTGATGGTATTGTTTGGTGTAATGAAACTTATGTTTTTACAACGGAGGTAGAACCTGTTAATTTTGCGCCAAATATTATAGCTGTAAATCCAGCTAACAGCTCTGTTAATCAAGATTTATCTTTTAACTGGAGCGTAGAAATTGCTGATTCTGAAGGTGATAGTTTTAATTATACAATTGAGTGTAGCAATGGTCAATCAGTTGGTTCAAATAATGTAAATAATGCAACATTTAAATTGCCTTTATCAGGTTTGCAATATAATACATCTTACAAGGTTTGGGTTAATGTAACAGATGGTTTAAATCTTTTAGAATCTTGGTATATTTTTACCACAAAAATTATTCCGGTTGTAAATTCTGCTCCATTATATTCAGGTCTAAACCCGAGTAACGATAGCAAGAGTATTTCTATAAGTCTTTCTAGTCTGCAGGTTACAATTAATGATCCTGATGGTGATCTTTTTAACTGGAGTATTCAAACCATTCCTGATATAGGTAGTAGTAGTGGTTTTAATTCAAGTAATGGTAGTTTTTTGTGCAGTGTTTCTAATCTTGCTTATTCTACTACGAATCTTTGGTTTGTAAATGCATCTGATGGTAATTTGTGGTGTAATCAATCTTTTGTGTTTACTACTCAGTCTAAACCAAAAGCACCGTCGACTCCATCTGGTGGTGGTTATGTTGCTTCCAATGCTGCACCTGTTGCAAATGCTGGTGGTCCGTATAGTGGTTTTGTAAATCAAAGTATCAGTTTTAGTGGTTCAGGTAGCTATGATTCTGATGGAAGTATTGTTTCTTATAGTTGGAGTTTTGGTGGCGGAGTTACTGGTTCTGGTGTTTCTGTTTCTCATTTTTATAGTTCTGTTGGTAATTATACTGTTACTTTGACTGTTACTGATAATAATGGTGCAACTGGTACTGATACGATAGTTGTTTTTATTCAGGATAGTTTTGAAGATTTTAATTTAACAGCCAATGTTTCTGATTTTGTATCTGATGAGGATGATGATTCTATTTTTGTTTCTAGTGATGCTGTATTAGATGAAATTAAGGATTTTTTTAATGTTGATGATGTAAAAATTGAAAATTTAAATTCTTCTTTTGGCTCTTGGTATATAATTGATTCTGATAATGATGGGTTTTTTGATGTTTTTTATGATTATGAAAATGGTTTTTCAAAGAGTGTTATATATATTGGTGGTGGAGATTATCTTTTAGATGTTAATGGTAATGATGTCTGGGATTATAAGTATAATATTTTATCAGATATTTTGAGTGCATATAGTCCTATTTTAGAAAATACCGGTTCAAAAGAAATTGTTGTTTATCCAGGTCTTATATTTGTAATTGTTTTAGTTGTTGTTTTTGTTTTATTAATTCTAATTGTTAAAAGGCGTTCTAGTTTATCAGATTTTAGAATGCATTCCTCTTTTGCAAAGAATCATGCTCATTTTTTTTCAAAGGATAATCCTATTAATTTTAAAAAATTAGATGAAAAACATAAATATATCCAGAGTATTTATCCAAGTTCTAAATCTAATAAAATTTATGATAGTAATCTGACTTCAGATATTGTTTCTAGTTTAAATAAACCTTTAAATGTTTCTCCTAAAGCATATAAATATTAGTGAGGCGGATAAGGTTTTAGATGAGATTCGTAGCCATGTTAAAGACGTGGTTAAAACTCGTTCTGATAATATTAAAAAAGTTAAGGATATTGATATTATTTCATCTAAGTTTAAAAAATAACATTTGAGTTATTGATTTTTTGAGTATGTCTAAAAATTTTGCTATAAAAAAACAAAAATAAAAATACAAGATTTAGCATTATAACAAAAAATATGGCTGAATTAGAATCTGAAAAAAACGATAGAAAATTCTCAATTTTTCTTACAATATTGCTAGCTTTGACATTGGCATTATCTGTAGTGGTATTTGCTTTTTCAAATGATTTTTTTTCAGATAATGAAAGTAATAATGTGCCAACTTATACCACAACTTTTAGTAACGTAATGCCTAAAGAGGCATATGAAATTATAAACACTACAGAAAACCTAACTGTAATCGACTGCCGCGGATTAGAAGGTTGCAGCTCTTGTCAGTTTAACAAAGGTCATTTACCAGGAGCAACAATGAATGCTAACCCTGCTACATTATACCAAGTTGAAGGCGATTATAATAGCACGACTGATATATTGGTATATAGTGTAGATGGTAAAGTTGGTGCAGAGTTTTGTTTAGATCTTACCGGTCACGTATATGGTAAAATATACAATTTAGCCGGTGGTTATAATGCATGGGCTGCTGCAAAATATCCTGCCAAATAAACGTTTTTTTTATATGGTGTAAGGTTTTCGTGCTGGTCTTAAATCATATTGTCTAACAAATAAAATAGGTATAATCCTAAAATTATCAAAACGATTCTTCAAATGAGCTATCCCTCTTATTGGTCTGGCTGCACTTTTAAAAAGTTTTAGCTTTGAACCAATAATATTTTCCCAATAGTTATACTGATAAAAATTACTTTTTGAATTAAAAACACCATCTGATACATAGCGTACATGAAAAACATTTTTTATAAAGTTATTATACTTAAAATTGCAATTTTTAGAATAATATAAAAATACGCCACGGTAATTATTTTTAAATTCGCAGTCTTGAACATAAACAGAACTTGAAAAAGCAATTAATAAACCTGTGGAAGTATTGCTAATATCTATTTTTTTAATGCGAACTGAGTTGCAGTTTACAAGTATTATCTGACCTGCATCTGAAGGTATATCAAAATTATTTTTATTAAAATAATAATAAATTGGTTTGCCATTTACAACATTGTTTTTGAGAGTATGAGTAAAATGCTCAATTTTAGTTCCAAAAATATCAAAACCGTTATTTATAAAAACATTATTTTTTACAACATTGTTTTTACAACTTGAAAGAATTAATCCATGCCTTCCATTATTCTCAAAAGAATTATTCAAAAAAATATTATTATCTGAGTCGTCAAGAACAACACCTTGATTGTTGTCTTTAAAAACATTTTTTATAAAATAGTTAGAAGAACAAGGTTTAAAATAAAGTTTTTTAGTAATACTTTTTTCAAAATCAACAGCAAGAATACTATTTACATCAAAACCTATATTGTTTCTTTCTATTGTATTTGCATAAAAAGTATTTTCATCAGATCCTAAAAGATCAATTCCGTAATCTCCATTGTGTACATAATTATTTGAGAGGTTATTGTAAAATGAATTATAGAGATATATGCCGTATTCGGTGCCATCATATTTGTTGTTTACATCAAAAATGTTGTTTTTGATTTTGTTATAATTTCCATGTATTTTTAAAATAGTGCCATTGACACCGTTGCCTTTGACAGTAAAATTACAAAAACTAACATTATTTGCTTTTATATCAACAACAATTTTTAAATTAAGGCCATTAATAATTGTAGAGTGTGTATCCTGGCCGCATATGACAAGATTATCTTTTTTAATAGATATGGAACTAGGGAATAATTTAGGGGAATATGTGCCGTTTTTAATAAGGATTCTATCCCCGGTTTTTGCATTGTCAATTGCATCTTGTATGGTTTTATAGTCATCAGGAACAGTTATGTCCCAGGAATCTTTTATAGATGTTATTTTTGTTTCTTTTTGCTCAAAGTTGTTAAAAAAGAAAGATGGCATAAAAGCACTAATTGATAAAAATAAAACAGAGATAATACTAACACTACCAATTAAAAATCTTTTATTAACATGGATTTTAACCATATTTTTTCTTTCTCCCTTTCATATAAGATATGTTTTCCTATATATTATATTAATAAGCTATAATATTTTCTACAAAAAAATGACTGTATTGATTAGAGAAGTCTGGAAATAAAGAAGGAATGGGATGGGATGCGCCCATAAATCTTATCCAGACTCCCCCATAATTATAAAATATGTACAAGTATTTAAATTTTATACCAAAAATTGCGATAAAATTGTTATTCTTCAAAATTAAATCCACCAAACAATTTGTTAGTTGGAATATGTCTTAACGCAACATTTCCTTTGCATCCTGTTACAACATCGCCTTCTTTAATAGGGCCACTTGGGAGTAAAGCCATTCCTGAGCAAACTTCATGTTCATCCCATTTTAGACCTTCTTCGTAAAGTTTTTGAACTTTGAGTGTTTTAGTGTTTTTATCCATTGAAAAAACAGCAGGTAGTATATTTTTATGTGTTTTTTCTTCATTTTTATCAAGTTTTCCTAGTAGTATGAGAACTAAAAACAGGCAAAAAAGACCTGTTAAAAAAAACTGTACGTGATACATCCAAATAGCAAGAACCCAACTTGTAATCCATACTACACCAAGAATTTTCTCAGTGGATGGAATTTTTTCAATCATCCCCTCCAAATCCATTAAAACATGAATGATGTTACAGGTATTTAATTTTATTTTTTTGTAATTAAAGAAAATTAAGATAAATGTATTTTGTAATATGCTAATTTATGGGTCTGTAGTGTAGCTGGATATCACAAAGGCTTCCGGAGCCTTAAACCTGGGTTCAAATCCCGGCAGATCCGTTTTGATTACATTTACTAATAGCATTTTTAACTTTTATTTAGAAAGGTTTAATTGTTTTTTTTCTGAGAATTATTAGTTAGAAACGTCATTTTTTAAATTCGAAACTTTTAAAGAATAGTAATATTTACCTTGTAGTCATAAAATTAAATGGTGGCGGGAGGAAAAAAGCATTATACAGCATTAAATAATTGATATTAGTTAACAAAACAAGTGTTACTATTTAACACTTGACACCATTTATAGATATAACTTTAAAAAAATATATAAACTCCAGATATGGAGGTTGATTCATCTGAAAAAAATTAAAGTAAATAAACAAGCAAAGGTCAAAAAAGAAAATAAAAAAGATGACATTAAAAAACCCTTAAAAGAGGATAAAAATAGTGATTCTCATAAAGAAAAAATAAACAAAATTGATAATCTTTTACAAGAAAAAGAAAAAGAAAAGCAAAAACAAAAAGAAGAGCGGTTAAAAGAAATTGAAAAGCAGAAACAAAATAAACAGAAACAGAAGGATGCAAAGAGGAATGCAAAGCAAGAAGAAAAACAAAGAAATAAAGAAGAAAAATTAAGAAGAATTCAAGAAAAAAAGGAAGAAAAAGAAAAAAATAAGCAGGTAATGAAAGAATCAAAAAAGCAAGATGAAAAATCTAAAAAAAAGAAAGAAGATATATCTGAATCCAAAAAGTTTGATCAATCTAAAATTGAAATAATAAAACATAAGGATGAACATGTCATAAACCTTGAAAATGAACAAGATGTTGTGCAAGTTTTTGCAGATGAAGGCGAAGGTGATGTAGTATATGAGCGTACAGGTTTTGGTTGGAAAGGTCTTGGAACGCGCCGCATTGTTTTTGATAAGGATGCCAAGCAGTATAGATATCTTGTGTTAGAGCCTAATTTATCAGAGGAAGAAACAAGATTAAAAGATAAACTTATACATCTTTTTTGTGTCAGAGCAGATGTAGATGTTTTTGATGTTGATTCAGATGAAAAAGTGCGACAACTGCAGCATGCGTTAGAAAAACTAATTGTGGAAAATCATATTAATATCACGCCTGAATCAAAAGATAAAATTTTTTATTATATCTATAGAGAGTTCGTAGGTTATGGTAAAATCGATATAATGATGCATGATGAGGTTGTAGAAGATATTTCTTGTGATGGATGCGGTATCCCAATTTTTATTTATCATAAAACATATGAAAATATTAAATCAAATGTTTTTTTTAATGATTCAGATGAGTTAGACTCATTTGTAATAAAACTTTCTCAGATGTGCGGTAAACAGATATCTGTCTATGAGCCTGTTGTCGATGGTAAACTTGCAGATGGTAGTCGTCTGCAGACTACACTTGGAAAAACAATTACTAAATACTCGACTTTTACAATTAGAAGATTTCGCGAGGATCCTTTGACTCCTGTTGATTTAATAGATAATAATACAATGTCTGTTGGAATGGCTGCTTATTTTTGGCTTACAATAGAAAAAGGTGCATCAGTTTTGTTTTGTGGTGGAACTGCCAGTGGTAAAACAACAATGCTTAATGCTTTATCATTGTTTTTACCTTCGGCATATAAAATTGTATCTGTAGAAGATACTCGTGAAATAAATTTGCCGCATGAAAATTGGATTGCAGGAACTACTCGTACTGGTTTTACAACCTCTGAGCAAAGTAAAACAGGTAAAGACATTGATATGTATGATCTTATACGTGTTGCTCTTCGTCAGAGACCTCGTGCAATAATAGTAGGAGAAGTTCGTGGTAAAGAAGCATACAGCCTGTTTCAAGCGATGACCACAGGTCATCTTTCTTATTCAACAATTCATGCAAGTGATATGCATTCGCTTATACAAAGACTTGAAAACCCGCCGATAAGTCTGCCACGAGCGTTATTAACTTCTTTGGATATGGTTATTTTCATGAATAGTTTAACAGTTAAAGGAGAACCTGTTCGCAGGGTAACAAATGTCACAGAAATAATTAAACTGGATCCTGAAACAAACAGGCTGGTTACGATATCGCCTTTTTACTGGGTATCTGAAATTGATGATCGTTTTGAGGATACAAAAGGAAGCAGGCTTATAACTAAAATAAAACTTGAAAATATGTGGTCTGATGAAAGACTTCAAAAAGAACTTAAAAATAGAGTAAAAGTTCTAAAATGGATGCAGAAAAACAAGCAGAGAAGTTATGTTCAAGTTGGAAAAATAATCTCAGATTATTATACCGATCCGGTTGAGGTTTTGAAACAAGTTGAGGCTTCTAAATGAGAAAAACAAAATATGTAAAATTTTGTGAAAAATTGTTTGGAAAATTTTTCCTAAAAAACGAGCAAAAAGAGCTTGAAGAAAAAAATGTTATACTGGAAAAAGCAAATATCCCTCTGGAGCATCAAGAATATTATTCACTGGCCTTGGTAAATGTCATACTATTTTTTAATATTTCACTTATTGCCTCAGCTGTTTTATATGTTTTAAACCCGAATTATATTACAATGCTTTTAGTTGCAATAATTCCATTAGTTATAACCTTGGTTTGTATTTTTTTATATTTGTATCTGCCTACGTATAAAATTAAGAAAAGAGCTGAAAATATCGATCGTTTCTTGCCTTATGCTATTAATTTTATTAGCTCAATGGCTGTAGCAGGAGTATCACCATCTGAGATATTTCAGACTTTGTCGACTATAAAGGTTTATGGTGAGATACAAATTGAAGCCAAAAGAATTGCAAAAGAAATAAATGTTATGGGGGTAGATAATGTTACTGCAATCAAGCATGCAATTGAGCTTTCTCCTTCAAAAAAATTTATATCGTTTTTACAAGGCATAATTGGAACTATTCAATCTGGTAGCGATCTTAATAATTATCTTGAGAATGTATCTGATAAATTTCTTGAAGATGATTTAATAGAGCGTAAAAAACATATAGAGCTTCTAGGAGTTGTAGCAGAAGCATTTGTAATAAGTGTTATTGCGTTTCCTATATTTTTGGTAATAATTCTTTCGATTATGGGTTTTTTTGGCGGTTCTATGGATTTTTCAATTTTTGTATTATTTGTTTTTTCATTTCTTTTTTTACCTTTGATATATCTTGCTTTTTATGTACTTATCAGGTCAACTACTTCTGAAAATATTAGTAGATATGTTGCTTTAAAAAAAACTGAGCAGTTAAGTTTTTTTGAGAAGTATAAAACTATGCTTTTGGTATTTGGTTTTTCAGTTCTTTTTTCATTAATTTTTGTAGCAGTGATGTATGCTCTTGTTCATCAAGGAATATTTCAGGAAAGTCTGTATCTTAATTTAGATATTGTTTTCTTGGTGTTTTTATTTTTGATTACTCCTATTAGTTTTTATATGCATTTGAAGCATAAAGAGAAAAAGGATATGCAGGAGCGGCTTCCTGATTTTCTCATAGAAGTAAGTGATTCTTTGTCTTCTGGCATGAATGCTCTTGAGGCGATAAAGGTTGCTGAGAAAGGTAGATATGGTAAGTTAAATGATGAAATTAAAAAGATGAAGGCTCAGCTTTCATGGAATTTGTCTGTGAGAGAGGTTTTTGTTAATTTTTCAGAGCGTGTAAAATCAGGTATCATACAAAGAATAGTAGTAACTATTAATGAAGGTTTAATAATGGGTGGTAACACTGCAAAGCTTTTCAAAGCAGCAGCAAAAGAAGTAAATCAGATTAATAGTATTGAGCATCAGAGAAAAGCAAATATGTCGATTTATATGTCTGTAATTATTTTATGTTTCTTTGTGTTTCTTGCAATAATTTTGATACTTGAGCAAACAATTTTTACTTCGTTTTTTGAGCTTCAAGCAAAACAAATTTCACAAGTTGGAAGTGTAATTAATATATCGCAAGTTGACCCAGTATTGCTTAAATATGCTTTGTTTTCATTTGTTTATGTTCAGGCTATAGGTGCAGGACTTCTTGCAGGGTATATGATGGATGGGAAAGTAGCATCTGGTGTAAGATATGCTTGTGTATTGGCAGTTATTTCATTTTTTGTCTTTAAATTATTGTTCTAAAAAGGTAAGAGCTTTATGGTTAAGCGAAAAATAAAACAAAAAAACAGTGCAGTAAGTGAGGTATTAGATACGATACTATTGCTTGGTATAGCTGTTGCGCTTTTTTCAGTTCTAAGTATTGTTGTTTTGTCTTTCCCTTTTGAACCTTCAACTCCTTCTGTAAACATTGTTGGTTTTGTTAATGGTAATGATATTGTATTGGAACATCGTGGTGGAGAAGATTTGGGGTTAGATACTGCTGTTTTTATCACGGTTGGTGGAGAAAAAATACAAAAAACTGTCGGAGATCTTCTAAGAGATGAATTCAAAGATAATAATGTGTGGAATATAGGGGAAATTCTAGATTTTTCATCTAGTAATATCCCTGGG
>CAZFAZ010000087.1:0-2852 GCA_964517155.1 uncultured Thermoplasmatales archaeon | reverse complement strand
TTGAACACGTTTTCCAGATACAGTTGGCCTATAATCATTCACTTTTACATGCTCATGTAGTTTCATTGAAAATGTGTTTTTTGCGACTGCAGGTAGCCCTTTTTCGACACAATATTGCACAAAACATGCATATAAATCGTCTTTTTTGACGTAACATTCAGGCTGAATTTCAATACAATCCATCACAAAAGCTGCTATTGGTGAGCTTAGCCGCTGATATTTTTCCCGCATTTCGTCGACATTCGCAGAATTTGTAAAGCATCCATTTTTCAAAAGTCGTCTAAGACCTGTAAGACTCCAGTTAAAAAGCCCTGACATTTCTGTTTCAGTTGATATTTTATCAAATATCTTAGTATCGCAGTTTTTCCCATAAAAGGAATATGGGAACGTCATAAACTCCCAACGTCTGAAATAAGCGTTGGTATCATCTTTCGACTCAGGAAGCTTATTTGCAGAGAATATTAGTTTTGCATAGTTTACAAAGTTAAAATGGTCTCTGAATTTCTGCTCTGCTGATATGGTATCGGAGCCTGTTAGTATCTTGAACAAGCCTGTTCTAGTCAATGTTTTATCAGGTAGATCGGGATATAGGTTCGCCAGTTTTGTATATAGGTTTGCTGGTGCGAAACGGTTTTCACATAGCTCTTGTAATGAAAGGCTGCTCACGTTTTGGTTGCCAAGCATTTTTTTTAATAGATTCAAAACTGTGGATTTTCCGTTTGCGCCTTCACCTAAAAACATGAAGGCTTTTTGTATGTAATAATCCCTGTAAAAACAATATCCGAATATCTCCTGTAGCCGTGTTATATCATCGGGTTTTAATACTTGTTTTAGAAAGTTTTTTATTTTTTTTATCTTGGCTTTTTTATCATACGTTATTGGTAACTGTGAGAGAAAGTAATATTTAGGATCGTGTTCTAAGAATTTATTATGTTTTACATCATAGACTCCGTTTTCTAGATTGATAAGGTATTTCTCACTGTCAAAAAGGGTTCTTTCCCTGTAGTTTTTATCTCGGATATATCCAACAGTTTCTTTTTTATAATGTTCTTTGCTGTCATCTCCTAGGAATAATTCTACACATTCTTGTATTATTGGTTCTCCTCTTGATATATAATAACCGTTTTCATAAACAAATATCTCTTTGTTATCATATGTTGTTAAGAAATGTAGATTTAGCTCGTTAAATATTAGTTCTCCAAGATTTGGTAAGTTAAGAGTTGTCGCTATCGGGTTTCCTCTGTTATCGAATTTTTCTTCGTATACGCTGTATTGCTGCATTAACTTCTGCCGTTCTTTCTCGGGTACGCCTTTCATCATTAATGCGACCTCTCATCTTCATGTAAATCTTTTATTTGCTCGATTGGTACAATTTTAAAACCCTGCTTTGTTTCAAGTGTTATACTGCTGCCTGTTACTTCGTGTAATCTGCCATAATAAAAAAACAAACGATCTGGTAATATTATATGCGGTACGCCTACGGATACAGATTTATTTAAAAAAGAGTCAATAATTTTTTTATTTAACATTCCTGTTCCCTCCTATTTTTTAATTTTTTATTCCCTAAATTTTATTCTTGTTACAACATCCTTTATTATGCTGAGTGTGCTTTCAATATTCTTTAGTAATACCTCTATTTCATCACAATCTGTTTTGGTTCTACTCATAAGATAGCCTCCAGGTGGTTTGAAAATTCATTGATCTTGTTTAAAACAACTTCAAAACCCTCAGTTTCTGTTAGATTATTGTCTTTACAAAATTCTTTGAAATCATCACTAGAAAAATTATAATTTGGAGGCATTTTACTGCGCCTCCTCAGAATTGAAATACTTAGTTACTGCGAGTCTTACAATACCCCCAATAGATAAACCAAGTTTTTCTTTTTCCTCTCTTAGATTTTGTATTTGTTGCTCGGTGAAGTTTATCTGAATTTTATTGTCCATTTCATTCACGTTAGTTAAATATATAAACGAGTGTTATTATACTTAGTTGTAAACATTTTACAAAAAAGTGAACTAATTAAGGAGAACCGATAAAATGAGTAATTTAAAAAATCCCAAAGAACAGGTTTATTTATTATTATTTGGTGCACCAATGAACTTTAATGAAATATCAAAAAAACTTTATGGTAAAAAAAATACAAAAGTATCTAGCTATTTAACAGAGTTAGAAAACGAAGGATGGCTTGAATACAAAAGAAATTATCCAAGATTTATAAAAGGTAAAAAAATAGATAAAAGAGAGAACTATTATATTTCTACATATAAAGGATTTTTTTATACCATACAAAATAAGCTTTCAAATGAAGACTCTGAAAATTTAACGCATGAAGAAGAAAAAAAACTCAAGGAATTTTTAAAAAGCAAATGGTTTAATGATTTTATAAATGAAAGATTTAAAAAAATGATAAGAGATAAAGAAGAAAGAACTATTGATAATTTTTTACAAATATTGAGTTATCATTGCATGTATTTGTTTATTGGATTTAAGTATTATAAAGCTAAATGGGGTTATGATGCAAACGATCCAAAATTAATAAATGAATTAATTAATCACTCTGGAAAAAAAGAATTAACAGAGCCTATTAAATTAGGTGTTGATCTCTTAGCAAAATTAGCTCAATTGAATAATTATGCAGATATTCAATTCATGTATTATGATACTTTTGTTAGAATGGTAGAAAAAGCCAATAATATAAGTAGAGTAAAATAGTTGTTCTTGTGAATTCCTAAAAAATAGCTTTATTTTTGCCCTTCTAAATTTTCAATTTTCTTTTGCAGTTCTTTCATCTCTTTATACATCATTTGATAGATTTTGTCCGTACTCATTGTTTTTTGTACGCCTAATCCAAT
>CAZFAZ010000086.1:0-29272 GCA_964517155.1 uncultured Thermoplasmatales archaeon | reverse complement strand
GATAAAGATAATGTAGAAAAAGGATAGCAACACGATAAAAGTGTCATGGATAAAAAAAAATAGGAAGAAGCTCTTCCATGACGAATTATCATAGAAGAATATAAAAAAAGATTATTTTTTATCTATTCCGCCCCATTTTGAGATATAGATTATTCCAACGACACATAAAATTGTTACAATAAGCACCATAACTATTGCAACAATTGCACCTGTTGCATCAGAAAAACCTTCCTCACTCCAAAATGGCGTCATTTTCAATAGCCCGACAATTACATCTCTCCAAAGCAATGCTATTACAAAACCAAAAGCCGCGGCTATTGCTGTGGACACATTTATTTTTATATCTTTTATTTTTATCATTCTTTTTTTTACCTCCACCCAAATTTTTTATACTATTACAAATAAATGACTAATAAAGTCTTCTATTTTTTCAAAAAAAAGAAAATTAAAAGGGTAAAACTATCACGTATGATAGTATTACAAAACCTTTTACTGTTTTTGTAACTAGTTTTGCATTTGATGCATAAGCACTAACTGTAATATTTACAGGACCTAAACCAAAAACGTTTACCTCTGCGGTTAAACAACTGTTAGCTTCTATTGGCACTACAAATAAACCAGCTTGTGACTCATTAATTAAGTTTAAAAAACCACCCTTAATCGATATATCAAAAAATACACTTGTCGCATTTAAATCTCCTAAATTATCAAATATTGCAAAAAAATTTTTACTAAACAATGGAAAGCCTATATCAAGTGTTGTTGCATCAATTCCATATGTTCTAAAACACATATCTGACTTATTTCCATCATCATAATTAGCTGTTTTAAACAAAGGTTTTGGCGCAGGGTTTGCTTTTGTTTTGGAATTATTTGACCATGAAGCACCATCATCATAAGAGATATATGCTTCACCATATAAATATGAAGAAGAGATATTGTTATGACCCCACAGATAAAAATTATCTGTAATATTTTGAGTATAACATACAATATAATATGTTTCCCCAACATCTACAAACAAGTTTTCAATTGTAAAATCAACCCAAGATAAATTTCCAGTTGAATTTGAAAAATCAAAATCATTAACATCTCCTGGTAAAACACCGGTTTCAAAAAGATTACCACCGCTTAACTCTTTTCTAATAGCAACATTAAAAGGTTGCGAAGAAGATTGATTTTTAGAGATATAAAGCTGTATTTTTGTAAGAATTTCTTTTTGCGGGATAAAAGATTGAGCCATTTTAATATTTAAAGTTGAATTACCGGGCGTAAATCTTCCAACCATAAGCGGAAATCCACTAGTATCATTTTGATATTGATCTAAAACTTCAGGATTATCAGAATTTTTTGATATTGAATTAACAACAACTGCTTCACTTGAAACATGATTTTCATATTCATTTAAACTGTAGCCAAAAACACCTGCCGTAATACTACTCAAAAACAAAAATATTCCTATAAGATATATACCAATTATTTTTCTTTTCATAATTATTCACACATCCATACTTCCAAAAATTATATACGATGTCATTTATAAAGATTTCTATAATAATATATATTTTTATTATAAAAATCGTATATCACCTGCAATAATCTTCTGAATACCAATATCATTTTTGAGAATAAGACAACCATTTTCATCGATATCATTTACAAAACCAACTATCTTATCTTTTTCAAGAGTAACTTCAACTTTTTTACCAATAATATCTGCATGCATAAACCAAGAATCTCTCACAGCCTTAGAATCACCAGATTTAATATACATATAATTTTTATCAAAAATATTTAAAATATCTGCTAAAAGTTCAACTCGTGAACAGTTCCTTTTTGTTTGATTTTTCAAAGAAGTAGCAAGATCATTTAAATCTTTACTTATACTATTATTAACATTAATACCTATTCCTATAACTGCATAGTTAATCCTATCCATCTCTGCATCCATCTCAGTTAAAATTCCACATAATTTTTTACCATTAATTAAAACATCATTAGGCCATTTAATCGCTGGTTTTAATCCAGTCTTTTTTATAACTGCTTCAACAACTGATACAGATGCAGCCATTGTAATTATCATTGCATTCTGAGGAGGAATACCTGGATACACTATAATTGAAAACCATAAACCTCCTTCTGGTGAAGTCCATGTTCTATTTTTTCTACCGCGACCTTTCTCCTGTTTATCTGCAACAACAACACAGCCTTCAAAAACACCTTCTTTTGCAAGTTTTTTTGCATAAATATTAGTTGAATCTATTTTTTCAAAATACAAGATACTTTTGCCGATTATCCTTGTATTAAGTTTATTTAATACTTCTTCAGGATATGGTATATCTGGCCTAGACTTCATTTGATATCCTTTATTTTTAATCGATTTAATTTCATATCCTTTATCTTTTAACGATTTGATTTGTTTCCAGACTGCAGTTCTTGAAATACCAAGTTTTTCTGCAATGACTTCTCCAGATACAAATTCATCTTTTTTCAATAGACTTATTATTTTATCATTCATTTTTTAGCTCCCCTAAATAATAGTAATGGTATTACCGAAAACAGCATTCCAACTAACACAGCATAACTAGAAACAGATGGAATAAGATATAAACATATCAATGAAACAGCTCCACCTAAAATCAAACTAACCAATGCACCTTTTGATGTTACTTTTGTTTTTTCTTTATAAAAACCAAATATAATTGGTAACGTAAGACCGGAGGTAAACACAGTATAGGCAAGTTGCAAGGTATCTACTATATCCTGAAGATATAATGCCAGTAACAATGCAAGAATACCAATTACACATATCATCATCCTTGACATTTTTAAATTATTCTTTTTGATGATATCAACACTGAAAATCGTTGTTGATGAGATTAATACAGAATCTGCAGATGATAAAATCACAGAGATAAATGCTGCAAGAATAATACCGCTTAAAATAGGCCCTAAAACCAAAAATGATTTGGGCATTGCAAAAACAGCTTCACTAGCATCTAAACCTGGCACAAGAACTATAGCTGAGATTGCGATTAAACCAATTGATATTGCAAATATCGCTCTGAATATACCTGAATAAATTGTTCCAAGTTTTGCTGTTTTTTCATCTTTTGCAGACAATACTTTAGAATAAACATCTGGTCCAACAATATTAGGCATAAACATCATAAAAAAGAAGGATGCTGCTGATAAAATTCCAATATTTTCATTTATTGGAAATGAAAGATGACTGGTAGAAATAGTATTTAGATCAGGTGCTGCTTTTAAAAATAATAAAGGTGCTGCAATTAGACAAACACCCGCTATCATAATTATAAATTGGATTATATCTGTATAAACAACTGCGAATTGTCCTCCTAATATTGTGTATAATATGAAGATAATAGTGATAACAGTCAAGAGTATAGTATAATCATAAGGAAATAAAATGTATATTATAGCCCCAGCACCTTGAATTAAAAGAGAAATCCATGCAATTTGAGTGATAAAAATTAGTATTGCTGCAGCAAATCTTACTTTTTCATCATAGAATTTACCTGTGATCTCAGATAAAGTAAATAATCCTGTTTTTCTGACTTTTTGGGCAAAAAATAATCCTAAGAATATTAGACCAATTGCTGATCCTATATCCAACCATATTGAAGGAATCCCATTTAAATAAATCAGTTTAGCAGTCGCAATTGTTGCAGATCCTCCTACAACAGTTGCTGTTATCGTTGCAGTTAATGGAAATGTTTTAAGACTTCTATTTGCAAGGAAAAAGTCTTTTGTGTTTTTTATTTTTTTAGAACTAAAAAAGCCAATAATAATCAATGCAGAAAGATAAGTAATTATAATTCCAATTGTAAGCATAGACTGCATTGTTAACCACGTCGGCGTGCATAGTTGACTATTTATTAATATTTTTGGTTAACCTTTAAATCCAAAAGATTACTTATCTAAAATTGATAAAAATGAACTATGAAACATTAACCATCTGTGAAAAAAATAATATTGCATATATAACATTAAATCGACCAGAGAGACTAAATGCATTTGATATGAAACTTGGATGCGAACTGTATGATGTTTTGAAAAAAACTACAAAAAAAGATGACATCATAGCAGTTGTCATAAAAGGAACGGGTAAAGGATTCTGCGGAGGCGGTGATGTAAAAGAAATGCATGATGCAAAAGACAAACCAGAATTCCTGCGAAAACTAACCAAAACCATACATAAATGTGTAATAGAAATGAGAACAATGGAAAAACCGGTAATTGCATCAGTTAACGGCGCTGCCTTTGGAGCAGGCCTTTCACTTGCTTTAGCCTGCGATATAATAATTGCATCAAAAGATGCAAAATTTGGAACAGCATTTATAGGAATTGGTCTTGCGCCTGGATGCGGGACACAATTTTTTACAAAAGTTGTTGGTTACCAGAAAGCCTGTGAATATATACTTACATCAAAAGTTTTCACAGCCGAAAAAGCTTTGGAAATAGGAATTGTAAATAAAGTTGTAGAACCTGAAAAACTCGATGAGACTGTTGAAGAATTTATATCAAAATTCAGAAATCTTCCACCTATTGCTGTTGGAAAAGCAAAAATGTTAATTAACAAAAGCCTTGAAAATGCTATGATCGACCATCTTGAATTAGAAAGCATAACTGCATCTAACTCTGCAGCAACTTTAGACTTTAAAGAAGGTGTTGCTGCATTTGTTGAAAAACGAAAACCAGTTTTTAAAGGAAAATAATTTTATCGACATATGCTGTAAAAACTTTAGAAAAGTTTATTTATTTTGCCTAACATCGCCAGGTCAATCCTAGAAAAACAGTTTTGGAAGGCCCTTTATGAAATACGACACAATTGAACTAACAAAAGATTCAGATGTTGTTACGATTTACTTAAATAGATCCGATGTTCACAACGCCATGAATGAAAAACTTATGAAAGAACTTACGGATTGTTTTAAAAAACTTGACAAAGATAAAGATACAAGAATTATTATTTTAACCGCAAAAGGTAAATCGTTTTGCGCAGGAGCAGATCTTAACTGGATGAAAAGTATGGTGAATTATTCAAAAGCAGAAAATATCAAAGATAGTAATCTATTACTTGATTTATATGAAACAATTTACAGCTGTTCAAAACCAGTAATTGCAAAAATTAACGGCCATGCCTTTGGAGGCGGAATAGGACTATTTGCAGCATGCGATATAACAATTGCAATACCTGACTGTAAATTTGCTTTTTCAGAAGTAAACCTTGGCATAATTCCGGCAGTTATATCAACATATATTTCAAAAAGAATGAAAATTTCTGATATGCGAAGACTATTTTTAACAGGTGAAAGATTTGACTCAAATTATGCAAAAGAAGTTGGTTTAATAGATTTTGTTGTACCTGAAAAAGAAATTGATGAGCAAGTTAAAAAATATGTAAACATTCTTTTATCATCAGGACCAAATGCACTCTCTGAAGTAAAAAAACTAATAGACACATATATAAAAATGGATGCTGAAAAATACAAGAGATTTACTGTTGAAAAAATTTCTGAGTTACGCATTTCAGAAGAAGGACAAGAAGGAATAAACGCTTTTCTTGAAAAAAGAAAAAATAAATGGAGCAAATAAAATTATGTTTAAAAAAATACTTGTTGCCAACCGTGGCGAAATTGCTGTTAGAATTATTAAAGCCTGCCAAGAACTAGGTATAAGCACTGTTGCTATTTATTCAGATGTAGATAAAAAGGCACCTCATGTACAAATTGCTGATGAATCAGTCTGCCTTGGTGATCCAACACCTGTTCAAAGTTATCTAAATATTCCTAAAATTATCAAAATTGCTCGTGAAGTTAAAGCAGAAGCAATTCACCCAGGTTATGGTTTTCTTGCTGAAAACCCGGATTTTGCTCATTCTTGCAACGATGTTGGCATTAAATTTATTGGACCTACGCCAAAAGTCATTAGTTTAATGGGAGATAAAATAGAAGCAAAAAAGACCATGCAAAAAGCAGGCGTTCCTGTAATTCCTGGTTATCATGGTGTTAAACAAGATAATAAATCATTAATTGAAGAAGGCAGAAAAATTGGTTTTCCTCTACTTGTGAAAGCAGCTTCAGGTGGTGGCGGAAAAGGCATGCGTATAGTTCACTCAGAAAATACTTTAGGCCAAGCAATTGAAAGTGCTAAACGCGAATCAAAATCTGCATTTGGTGACGATACTGTTTTTCTTGAAAAATATATTGATAAACCACGTCATATAGAATTTCAAATTCTTGCTGATGAACACAGAAATGTTATTCATCTTTTTGAGCGTGAATGTAGTGTTCAGAGACGTCATCAAAAAATAATTGAAGAAACACCTTCGCCTATAATCACTGAACAGCTAAGAAAAAAGATGGGTGATGCAGCAGTTGCTGCTGCAAAAGCTGTAGGCTATACTAATGCTGGAACAGTAGAGTTTATGGTTGACGGCAATCTTAATTTTTATTTTATGGAGATGAACACTCGTCTTCAGGTTGAGCATCCTATAACTGAGATGACAACTGGAGTTGACCTTGCAAAATGGCAGCTTAAAATTGCAAGTGGCGAAAAACTTACTATAAAACAAAAAGATTTAATTCAGCGCGGTCATGCAATTGAATGCCGTATTTATGCTGAAGATCCCGCAAATGGTTTTTTGCCGAGTATAGGAACACTTGAAAAAGTTGAAGTGCCGATAGGTCCTAATATACGTGATGACAGTGGGATTAATACGGGTATAAAAATAACTCCATATTATGATCCAATGCTTGCAAAAATTGTTACATATGCTGAGAGTCGTAATGAAAATATAAATAAAATGATCTGGGCGCTTTCTAGGTATGTAATAATGGGTGTTACAACAAATATCTCTTTTTTAAAGAAAGTTTTAGAACATAAGGAATTTAAAAAAGGAAACATAACAACCCATTTCATTGATAATTATTTTAAAGATTGGACTATGGCAAAAGATAGACTTCCAGTTGATGCAATAATCGCACTTGCCGTATATGACAGCATGCATAAGAAATCCAAAGATTTTGTTAGATACAAAGAAGCTGATCCACATAATCCTTGGAAACATGTTGGTCGTTGGCGTGTCAGTGGCCAGGAGGGAAAATAATATGTTTATAAATTATGAACATGAAAATCATGTGTATAATGTTACTACTGAGCAACGTGATAATTACTATTTTATAACTTATGATAACACTGAGTATAAAGTTGAAGCAGAAGAAATAAAACCAGGGCAACTCAAGATAAAAATAGGTGATAGACTAGTAAAAGTAGTTATAACAGATGGAGATAAAGAAAAATATGTTTTTGTCGATGGAAATATTTACAAGGTTAAACATGTGGAATTAACAGGTAAGAAAAAACCAAAAAAGAAAGAAGAGGGAGATCTTAGTTCACCTATCTCTGGAAAAGTCGTAAATGTCAAAGCAAAAAAAGGCAGCATCGTTAAAAAAGATGATGTTTTAATGGTAATTGAAGCAATGAAAATGGAGTATCTTATCCGTGCTCCTTTCAACGGGAAAGTTAAAAAAGTGAATTTTAAGGAAAATGATCAAATTGAAATTGGTCAAAATACTGTAGAGCTTGAAAAGAAATAATTTGGAGGAAAAAAGTTATGGATGTTATAGAGAGTAATATTGATACATCAAGTAAAGATTTTAAAGAAAATTACAAACATTATGAGTTACTTGTAAAAGATTTAAAAGATAAAATAAAGCAAGCACAAAAAGGCGGCGGAGAAGAAAAAATAAGGCTTCATAAAGAAAGAAATAAAATGCTTGCTCGTGAACGTATCGAATCACTCATCGATCCTGATACTCCTTTTATGGAATTTAACACACTTGCTGGGCATGGTATGTATGATGATAAAGCACCCTGTGCAAGCATTGTTACAGGTATTGGTCTTATTCATGGTCGAGAGGTTGTAATTGTTGCAAATGATGCAACTGTTACTGGTGGAACATATTATCCAATGACTGTAAAAAAACATCTTCGTGCTCAAGAAATTGCAATGGAAAACAACCTGCCCTGTATTTATCTGGTTGATAGCGGCGGTGCTTTTTTACCTATGCAAGATGAGGTGTTTCCCGATAGGGAACATTTTGGGCGCATATTTTATAATCAGGCAGTTATGAGTTCGATGGGCATTCCTCAGATTTCAGCGGTTATGGGTTCATGTACTGCTGGTGGTGCGTATGTTCCAGCTATGAGTGATGAAACTGTTATTGTAAAAGGCACTGGAACAATTTTTCTTGGTGGACCACCACTGGTTAAAGCAGCTACTGGTGAAGAGGTTTCTGCAGAGGATCTTGGTGGTGCTGATGTTCATTGCAGGGAAAGTGGTGTATCTGATCATTATGCTCATGATGATACTGAGGCGATTAATACAACACGCAATATCGTTGAGAATCTTAACCGCTCTGAAAAAACTTATTTAGAGGTTTATGAACCTGAAGAGCCTGCTTATGATATCAAAGAGATTTATGGTGTGATCCCAAAGGATTCTCGTAGACCTTTTGATATACGTGAAATCATTGCTCGTGTTGTTGATGGTTCTAAGTTTCATGAGTTTAAAGAGTTGTATGGTCAGACTATTGTTTGTGGTTTTGCAAGGATACTAGGTTATCCTGTTGGAATTCTTGCAAATAATGGTGTTTTATTTAGTGAATCTGCATTGAAAGGTACGCATTTTATTGAGATGTGCTGTCAGCGTAAGATACCAATTGTGTTTTTGCAAAATATAACTGGTTTTATGGTTGGTCGTAAGTATGAGTCAGGTGGCATTGCAAAAGATGGCGCTAAAATGGTCAGCGCTGTCGCAACTGCAAATGTTCCAAAGTTTACAGTGATTATCGCAGGTAGTTTTGGTGCTGGGAACTATGGTATGTGCGGTCGAGCATATCAACCGCGTCAGCTTTGGATGTGGCCTAACGCGCGTATAAGTGTTATGGGTGGTGAGCAAGCAGCAGGTGTTCTTCTTACTGTAAAGCGTGATCAGCTCTGGAGGAAAGGCAAAGAACTTACTAAAGAAGAAGAAAAAGCAATTACTGAGCCTATCCTTAAAAAATATGAAACAGAGGGCAGTCCGTATTATAGTACTGCACGTATTTGGGATGACGGAGTAATTGATCCTGCAGATACAAGACTTGTTTTAGGTCTTGGTATTTCTGCTGCTCTTAATGCACCTATTCCTGATTGGAAACCTGGTGTTTTTAGGATGTAAAAAATAAGTAATACTATTCGGTTATGAGTTTTTGTAATGCTTTGTAGCCTACTACAGCCTCATTTTCTTTTACTACAAATATCATTTCTAAATCTATAGATATAATTTCCATTATGTTTATGCTTTCCCATGCAAAGTTTCTAATTATCTGAAATAAAACTCCAGGTGTTTTTACTAGATCTTTATCTATTGCAAATGAAAGTGCTACAAGGTTTTCTTCAACGTTTAATATCTTTTCAAATTGTAAGAATCTAGCAATTTGGTCTTTGTATCTTTCGTTTGTAACTATACTTACTGTATTTCTACCGTATATTATGTGTAGTATGTCTCCTTGGTCAAAATGGATTATATCGTATATCTTTTTAAGTTTGTCAAAAAGTGCTGGTGTTTTTTGTACTGTTATATCTATTATATTTGTTTTTAGGTTTACTTCTGAATTGCTTGAGTTAAATTTTATTTCTCTGAATCTAACATCCATTTTTTCTGCGTATCTGCGTAGCGCTGCTACTATCGCATAATGTGCTACTTCTTTTTTAAGTTCTTTTTCTATATCTGGTTTAAGTCGTTTTGCAACCGATCCATATGATGCTATACCTTTACCGATTGCCTCTTGTAGGTATACCCTTTCATCAACAATTTTACTTACGATGTGGCTGACTGTAACCATTTTTAGATCACAGCATATATTTATATTTTTTGAAATATATAAAGGTTATTGTTCAAATTTGAATCAAATCAACTAAATTTTGGTACATTTTATAACAAAACGTATTTTTAATAAATAATTATAGAATATTGCTCTAAAATACACCACAAACTAAAAAACAAACAAAAGAATTAATAACAGAGGAATTATACAAATAAACACTACTCTCTAAGCAAGACTAGGAGACAGGATGATTTTAGATGAAAAACAAAATTCTAAAAGAAGTAACAAATTGGTACAAAAATCAAGAAGACAAACAAGAAGTACAATTACCAAACGAACTTATAAATGTATTAATAGACAAAGCAGCAGACGCAATTCTTGAAGAGATAACAACCGAGCTAAAAGATGAATTTGAAAAAGGAAATCTAAAACAGCCATTCTTTATATCAGATGAATACTACTTATATTTAAAATTAAAAGATATAAAAAATAATATAACAAAAAATCAAGAAACAAAAGATGAAAAAAATTATTACAAAGAAATAAAAGAAGAAATATAAGAAAAAACTATTTTTTTCTAAGCTCTCTCCTCAGAATTTTACCAGATATTGTTTTTGGAAGCTCATCAGCATATTCAATTATACGCGGATACTTATAAGGCGCAGTTGTAGTCTTAACATGTTCCTGAAGCTGTTTAGTAAGACTATCTGAAGGCTTAAACCCTTTAGCAAGAACAACAACTGCTTTTACAACAATTCCTCTGATGCCTTTTGGATCCTCTGCACCTACAACTGCACATTCTGCAACAGCAGGATGCTCAATAAGTGCTGATTCTACCTCAAAAGGACCAATTCGATAACCAGATGACTTAATGACATCATCATCACGACCAACAAACCAGAAATAACCATCCTTATCTTTATAACCACGATCACCAGTATAATAATAATTACCACGGAATGCTTTTTCCATAATTTCTTTGTCCTTCCAGTATTCTTTAAAAAGACCAGGCGGCCTAACATCGCGACCTACATAAATTACAATATTTCCTTCCTCGTTTACTCCAACTTCTTTACCATCATCATTTACAATTCTTACATCATGACCTGGCGTCGGCTTTCCAACTGAGCCGTATCTAACAGGCATAAAAGGAAAATTCGAAAGCACACATACAGTCTCTGTTTGACCATAAAAATCATAAACATCAAGGCCAAATGCTTTCTTCCAAACACGAATAACCTCAGGATTAAGCGGCTCACCAGCACTCATACAATGACGAAGTTTAAGATTATATTTTGAAAGATCCATCTGAATAAGCATACGATACACAGTAGGCGGAGCACAAAAAGTTGTAACACCATACTTTTCCATAGCGCGCAACAAACCGTCTGCATCAAAACGACCAGGAGTCTCCCATTGGATAACTGCAGCTCCAACTATCATCTGACCAAACAACTTACCCCAAGCAGCCTTTGCCCAACCAGTTTCAGATACAGTCCAATGAAGATCTTTATCAGTTAATGCCTGTGCAAATTTTGCTGTAACCTCATGACCCAGCGGATAAGAATGAGTATGAAGAACCATTTTAGGATGACCCGTAGTACCCGAAGTAAAATAGATAAGCATAGGGTCCGTTGAAAGAGTCTCGCAAGCATCTTTCTCAGATAAAATATCAGATGACTCACTCATTTCTTCATCATAATTATACCAACCTGCACGTTTACCATCAACAAGCATTATATGTTTTAAAGTAGGACATTTTGCCTTAGCTGATTCCACAATATCTGCATGATCCATATCTGTTATTATCATACATGCCTCTGCCCGGTTAACGCGATATTCAATATCTTTTGCAGTAAGAAGAACAGTGCCTGGCATTGGCACAACGCCAATTTTAAACATACCTATAAGAGTGATATACCATTCAGGAATACTCTGCAATATAACAAGAACTCTATCCCCTTTTTTAACACCATTTTTAAGTAAAAAGTTTGCAAATTTATTAGATGCCATACTCAGATCATAAAAAGTATGATAACGGTCATGCTTACCAGTTCTATCAATTGAAATTAAAGCAAGTTTTGTTCTATCCTCAGCCCATTTATCAACAACGTCGAAACCAAAATTATAGTATTTTGGGATTTCCCATTTAAAATTTTTATAAAGTTTTTCGTAAGTATTGTTATGTTTTTTTTCGGCCATGGTTTTCCCCTAATAAAAAAATCTTTTATAAACCTAATTGTCTTGCTATAACCATGCGCTGTACTTCTGAAGTTCCTTCCCCAATTGTACACAATTTTATATCTCTATAATATCTCTCTAAAGGATATTCTCTTGTATATCCATACCCACCTAGAATCTGCATGCCTTTGACAGTTGCTCTCATAGCCATTTCAGATGCAAAAAGCTTTGCCATAGATGCTTCTTTTGTAAATCGTATGTTTTTATCCTCCATATCAGCTGCACGAAATACTAAGAGTCTTGCTGCATCAATTTCTGTTGCCATATCCGCAAGCATCCATTGAATTGCCTGGAATTTTCCAATAGGTCTGCCAAATTGCTGTCTCTGTTTTGCATAGTCTAGTGCATCTTCAAAAGAAGCACGTGCTATACCAACACTCATCGCACCAATTGCAGTTCTTCCTCTGTCAAGTATGTTCATAGCTCCTGTAAAACCCTTTCCTTCTTCTCCAAGAAGGTTTTCTTTTGAAACTCTGCAGTCTTCTAATATAAGCTCTGCTGTGTGACTTCCTCTAAGACCTAATTTATCCTCAAGTTGGCCTACTTTAAAACCTGGCGTGTCTTTTTCAACGATTATTGCACTTATTCCTTTTGCACCCTTTGATTTATCAGTCATTACCATAACAGTTGTTACATCTGCAATATCGCCTGTTGTTATGAATTGTTTTGTACCATTTATTACCCATTCATCTTTTTCAAGTACTGCTGTAGTCTGACCTGACGCAGCATCTGAACCAGCATTTGGTTCTGTTAAAGCCCATGCAGCATATGCTTCTCCGCTGCAGAGTTTGGGCAGGTATTTTTTACGCTGTTTATCTGTTCCATGCTCATATATATGACCTATCCCTAAGCTATTGTGTGCTTCAACAGTGATTCCTGTAGAGCCGCAATAACGACTTATTTCTTCAAGTGCAATCATATAGCTAATTCTATCAATTCCTGATCCGCCGTATTCTTGTGGAACAGTCATGCCCATAAGACCCATTTTACCCATTTTTTTGTATAGTTCTTTTGGGAAATATTCTTCTTTGTCTATTTTTGATGCTAAGGGCTTTATTTCTTTTTCACAAAATTCTTTTATTACTTTTTGAAATAATTTTTGCTCATCATTTAAATTAAAATCCAAGGATAATCACCACATCCCGGAGTTATGATTTTCTTTAAAAATCTTTGGTAAAAAATTACGTCTAATGACGAATTAAATTTTTATTTTAGGATTTTACCGGTTTCCATGTACCATAAATATAAATCTAGTTCTGCAAGAGTAAGATTTGTTTTTTCTGCAATTTTTCTTAGTATATTTTCTATTTGCAGATATTTATTTTTTGTAAGTGTTTTTGGTCTTTGTATTATATTGTTTTCAACAAGTATGTCTATTATGTGAAAGTCGATTATTGCATAATCATCAAAGCCAATGTTACGTAAAAAGTGGCTACATTCTTTGTAACCGATTCCGATTATATTTTTTACTATCCATTCTCTTAATGCTTTTTTATCATGAAAACTTACTATTTCAGTTAGTTTAGCTTTACATTTTTTTGATTCATGAATGTATCCTGCTCTTGCATTTGGAAAACGATAACCGTATTGTTTGAGTTTTTCTGAGATTTCTTCTTTTGAATCTGATAAGAAGCACTCTCCAATGCTGTTTTGTATTTTAATGCTTTTTTCAGCATTATAGTTTGCAGTAAGTATACAAAAGCATAGTTCTTTGAACAGTTCATCATTTGATTTTTTATCAATATTTTTGAATTCTTGTATTCTTGTATCTATTTGATTTTTGATTTCTGTTTTTTTAAGTTCTTCTATTTTTTGTATTAATTGTTTCATGTTTTCAGCTTATTATTGGTTTTGTGTTTGGGAATTATATTTATGTTTAAAAAGGGATTGGAGGGGTGTTTTTTGTGGAGAGGTGTTATAAAAAAATTGATTTGAGGAGGAAAGGATGGGATATTAAAAGTTGATGGGTTCTCCACTTTTGCACCCCTTCAGTCATTTAATCTAATTTAGAATTGTTCTTAATCACCCCTTAGTTACAAGTTTTACGACACCTTTGTAACATATCACCCTTAGTTAACAATCGTTAATGAATCAACAGTATTTAAACTTTCTGCAGGCAATTTTTTTATATGAAACAAAGTTAACAAAATTATCGTTTTTCAAAAATACAAAAAAATTCTCCTGTGAAAATAAAATAAACAATCGTTAATTATAAGTACCGAAAAAAATATTACAGGCCATGCAAAGAACTACCTGCGAATACATGATGTGGAATGGACTGCCCGTAATAAGAAAAGAAATAGCAGAAAGCATGATAAACGACTATGGATTAAACCAAAAAGAAACTGCAAAAAAACTAGGAATAACACCTGCAGCAGTATGCCAATACCTATCAAAAAAACGAGGTGGAGCAGATATATCTGACGAAAAAATATTAGGTGAAATAAAGTTATCAGCAAAAAACATAATAAACAACGGCAATGGACACATAATATCAGAAACCTGCAGGATATGTAAATTAATAAGAAAAAGTACAGATTTTGATTTGTTTTGTCCGGGATGCGACGAATAAAATGGGAGGCTAAAAGACAATATCCTCTTTGCAGAGGTGAAAAACTTTTACCATAGAACAAGGTCTATAAGACATCTTTGCCTTTCTTAAGCCAGAAATATTCATATCAGATTCACGATTGATAAATTTAACATTTTTTTGTAAAACTTTTGCTGTTTCCTGATTAATTGCTTTATAAATCCCATCATAATCAGGAGATCCTTTTTCATAATGAACAACAGCTGTATCAGAATTATATTTTTCAAAAACAGAAATTGCCTCAATTTTATCATTAATTATAATCGCCAAACCAGATAAACCTAATTCAAAGAAATTATCCATTGAAAAAAGTATTGCTTTTCTCTCGTTGTCAAGCAGAGGATCAGATTCACAATCCCTCCAGAGACACCAACGCTTAAGAAAATCTTTTATCTGCTCAAAATTTTTCTTTGAAATATTTTCAACACTATACTCATAAGTTTTCTTAAACTTATTTAATCTATTTCGTATTTTACTGTAATCTGAACCAGAGAGCTCAGCTAGATCAGATGCAAGATACACATAATCAAAAAAACCTCTATGCTCCTTAAAGTTAAGAGTAGGATACTCTTTTTGCATCCAGTCTTTCACATCAGAAGTAATCATACCAAAAGGACAACCGGAGTCTTGCTCTTTTGCAAGGTTTAATACTTTATCAAAAACATCTTTTTTCTTTTCACCAATAGGCGGTCTGAAACGCAGAGTACCTTGAATTTTTGAAAAAAGTATAATGTTTTCATCCAAAATAGCATAATGATAATCTGTATAATCAATCCAACTTATAAGAGTAGTAAAAATATAATCGCTATGAACAGGCGGATATTTTTTATAAATTTTATCAAAAACTGGTTTATCTTCAAGGGATAATCTTTTAAAATCTGTAAGTAAAAGCATTATTTCTCCTCGTATTTAAGAGGGGTATAATTTTCCATTTCTTTAAAACCTATCTTTTTATAGAAATCTTCCTGATCAGGTTCAGATATAAGAGCAATCCAGTTAACATTTTTAGATTTACAATAATTGATTAATGCACAAATAAGTTTTTTGCCGACACCTTTTTTTCTGTATTCTGGTAAAATTACTAAATCTTGTATATAAGCATCTGATACACCATCAGATATAACACGCCCCATCCCAATTGTCTTTTTTGTTTTTTTATCAATTACTACGGTAAAACAAAAACTGTTTTTTATCAGATATAATAATCCTTTCTTGTCATAACTATCCTTCCACCAGCCGCCTGCTTTGTATAGTTTTACTATTTCATCTTCTGACCATTCTTTTACAAATCTGATATCTATATCTGATAAATTCATATTTTTCACAAACAATTTTTTTAAATAATGTATAGGATATAATATGGTTTTATAAAAAATATTGTAAGCAAATTATAAATGATAAGAAAACATATGGTTTTTCGGGAGGTATCATCTGTTATGAATGATGAAATAAATATTTTATCCTTAATGATTAAAGATCATTGTAAAATAGAGAATCTTATAACTGATCTTGAAGAAAAATCAAAACAAGATTTTGAATCAATGAAAAAGGCTTTTGAAAAGTTTGAATGGGAACTTGAAAAACATATTTTTACTGAAGAAAAAGCAATTTTTACAGATTATGAGCCAGATGATGTAAATCATGGTTTTAAAATGCTTCCTGAGCTTACAAGTCAACATAATTATATTGTAAATACACTTAACAACTGGAGAGTACAAGTTAGAAGAAAACAAATGATTACAGATATCTACAGTTTTAAAGAGTTTCTTGTAAAACATAGAAAATTTGAGGAAGAAAAAGTTTATCCTAAACTTGAAGAAGGCCTTTCTGATGAGGAAAAAAGACATATTGTTGCAAAAATTAATGAACTTATCTGATAAAAGGGGATATTTATGATAAAAAAATTTAAGTGTAAAGATTGTGGGAAAACAGTTGAAAACAAAGATGGAACCATTCCCAAGTGTTGCGGTAAACCTATGAAACAGCTTCCTTTGGATGTTTGTATGCAGCCTGCTCACGCAGAGAATGCAAGGTTAATGAATGATGATGAGCCTTGTGATGATGGTAGAGCCGGATAAATAATAATTTTTCTTTTTACATCTATTTTTCATTAGTTTTTTCTTTAAATTTATAATTATTATAGAAAACAAAATCTTTTATTTTTTTTCTTTCAGGCCTTTGTTTTTCTGCCTCAATTTGTTTATCACTTAGATTTGGATTAATTTTATCAGATTGTTTACCAACAATTACAAGCGTGATTACATCAATATTATCAGGAATACCGAGAATCTCACGGGTTTTTTTAGGACTATATCCTGCAATAGGATGAGCAACTAAACCTAGTTCTGTTGCACGAAGAATCATCGCACATGTTGCCATACCTATATCAAACTGATAATAAATTCTATCATGAATTACACAATCATCTTCTTTTCTCCCGAGAACTGCAATTATCAAAGAAGCATTTTTTGCCCACTCGTTTCCCGAAGAAAGTGCTTCATACATCTTCTCAAGAGTTTCTTTCTCATAAACAAAAACATACTGCCAAGGCTGGTTATTAAAACAAGATGCTGTAATCTGAGCGCAACTTGCCATGTCCTCAATAAAGTTTTTTCTAATCTTAACTGCCTCTAAAGAACGATATGCTCTACGATTTTTAATTGCATCTTTTACATTCATATCATCCTAAAAAAAATTAAAAAAAAATTTAATTTTTCCATAGACCATGAATGTTGCAATATTCACGTGCAGTAACTTTATCAGCTTTGATTAAAAACTTTGCTTGTGGTTTATCACCAGGTTTTAAAAATTGTCTATATGATTTACCGTCAGCAATAAGCTGGATCCATTCGATATAATGCTTCTCCTCCATCGGATGATCCTGGTTTTGTCCGACTTTTACAATTATTCCATCACTTGTTTTTTCAATGTAGGGAACATGTTTTTCTTTGCTTGAATCCTGTGTTTTTTCATCCATAAGCTTCATTTCTTCACCACAGCATACAAGTGCACCTATTCCTTCATGCAAAACTTCTACGATATTGCCACATATTTCACATTTATATATTCCTTTAAATTCTGCCATATTTTTTACCTCCAAATTTTTTAATAGGCTTCAGTTAAAATTTCATAATAACTCTGTGGATGCTTACAAGCAGGACAAAGCTTTGGTGCTTCAGTTCCTTCATGAACATAACCGCAGTTTCGACATTTCCATTTCACAGGTTTATCACGTTTAAACACACGTCCTCTTTTAATATTTTCACGTAGTTTTCTATATCTTTTCTCATGATGCTCTTCTACTTCTGCAATTTCTGTAAAACTTTCCGCAACCTTTGGAAATCCTTCCTCTTCTGCAGTCTTTGCAAAATTGGGATATAGTATTCCCCATTCTTCCTTTTCACCTTCAGCAGCTGCAAAAAGATTTTCTTCAGTATTACCAATTACGCCGGCAGGGTAACTTGCTTGTATTTCTACCATTCCCCCCTGAAGATGTTTGAAGAATATTTCTGCATGTTCTTTTTCATTATCAGCTGTTTCCTGAAAAATTGCTGCAATTTGCTCATATCCTTCTTTTTTTGCTTTACTTGCAAAAAACGTGTAACGATTTCTAGCCTGAGACTCACCTGCAAACGCTGCAAGTAAGTTTTTCTCGGTTTTTGTTCCTTTCAAACTTTTCATTAAATTCTTCCCCCTTTATTTTAGTCTAATAATCTTTTTTCTCCTTTAATGTTTTGAATTAGTGTAATATTTTGACTCGCCTCCAGACAGCCTAAATAATTTTTATCTTCATCACGCAAGGCAAGATACTGAATCAAAACCTTGTTTTTCTCCTGATTTTTACCTATTGGAAGATCTATATAAAACTGTGCCGTATCCCTTTTACCTTGTTTCATCTCAGATAATATCTGCTCCACCTTTGAAAGACTTTTCGGAGGATGACATTTTCTAACATCTCTTCCAACTACTCCTGCTGGTCTTTTAAATATTCTTGTTTCGTGTTTATTCCAGGCCAAAACTTTATCATCTTTATCAAGTACTGAAAACTCGATAGGTACTGTCTCAAGAACTGCTTCCAATTCTTTTTCACTCATTTTTCCAATCATTTTTTATCTCCTTTATTTTAGATTTTCTTTATGCAAATCTAGATGATCTGTTTCAATTTCAACTAGTGCAGCAAAAAACTCTTTTAATCTTGGCTCTACAGTTTCATCTCTGAATTTTGCATAAGATTTTATTGCTTTATCTTCTCGCTCAAAACCTTCTTTTGTATTTACATTTGCTTTGGCATCACATGCTTGCTTCTGCAGATCCGGTGTAGAAATCTTAAGAAATTTTGAAATAGCTGAAGCATGTTCTTTTTCTACTTTCATAAGGGTTTTAAACTTTGCAAAACTATAATGATCTTCTTCTTTTTCAGCAGCGTTTTTTGCACATTCATAAAATGCTGCGTTTCCTAGTTCAAGTTTAAGTGCTGCTTGAAGGTTTTCATGGGAGACTTTGCTTAGTTTTACATTAAATTCATCTGGATTCCATTCCTGTGCTTCCACAAAGAATCGCTGCTCTGCACCACAAAATGGACATCTTGTTGGCGCCTCCAGACCAATATATGGATCCCCACATATTCTACATCTAAATACTTTTACTTTAGCCATTTTTTCATCTCCTAACATCGTTTTTATAATTTTTTATGACAGAACCACCAATCATAACAATCGTATTCTTTAAGTCTTTTTTTAGCAGTATTTACATCTGTTGCAGGTGGTATTATCACTCGATCTTTTATAAGTTCATTTTTTGGCCAATTCGCGGGTATTGCTACACCGTTTTTTTCTGCAACTTGGAAACCTTTAATCATTCGCAAAAATTCATCCATATTACGGCCTAGTTCCTGTGGGTAATAAAGAATTGCACGGATGATTCCCTTTGGATCTACCATAAATACAGCTCTAACCGTACTACTACCCTTACTAGGATGAATGAGACCTAGTATGCTTGCAACTTTACCAGTGTCTGCAATTATTGAGAATTCAATCTCAATTTTGAGTTTTTCTTTAATCCATTCTTCCCATTTGATGTGAGAAAAAACTTGGTCGACACTAAGGCCAATGAGTTCTGTATTTAGTTTTTTAAATTCTTTGTATCTTTTCTGAAATGCTACAAACTCTGTAGTACATACTGGTGTAAAATCAGCAGGATGGCTAAAGAGTATGAACCATTTTCCTTTGAATTCATCTGGTAATTTTTTCATTCCATGAGTGGTCTGCACTTGCATCTCTGGGAATTTGTCACCTATTAAAGGCATTCTCATTTCTTCCATTTCTTTATTCCCTCCATTAATTCTTCTACTTCCTCTTTTCCTTCTTTTAGTTCTTCTACTTGCTCTGTATCAAACATTAAAAGAAGAGTCTGGAATTCTCCGACATGCTCTTTTTCTTCTTTTGCAACATCGAGAAGAACTTTTTTTATAATTTCATCTTTTGCAAGAGCCGCCATTTCTTCATATAGACTTATGGCATCTAGCTCCGCAATAAGTGCTGCTCTAATCACTTCTCTATCTATGTTTTCTGCATCTATTTTTTTTAAATCAATTGGTATTTTTGAAAGCATATTTTTTCCTCCCTATTTTTTAATTATCTCTCCAATTTTTTTTCCAATTTTTTTAATACTTTCCAGATCTTTTTCATCTGGAATATAATTTATATTTACACTATCCTCAGGATACTCCCAAGATAGTGGTTCCATCGTTTTTTTAATCTCCCCTACAGCTTGGCCCCCCCAGCCATATGAGCCAAATACAAAACCTATTTTGTTTCTGGGTTTTAAACCTTTGATGTATGTCAAAAATTTGCCCATGGTTGGCATCATACCATTGTTTAATGTTGGTGAACCAAGGCATATCAACTTTGAAGTTAAAACATCAGTGATTATATCAGATATATCTGTGTTTTTTAGGTTTCTAATTGCAACAGAAACCCCGGATTCCTCTAATCCTTCCAATAATTTATATGCCATTTTTTCAGTGGAGCCCCACATTGAATCATAGACAATTAATGCTTTTTTATCTGTTTGAAAACTTGCCCATTTTTTGTATTCTTTTAATATCAAAGATATGTTTTTTCTCCAGATAAGGCCATGTGATGGTGCAATCATATTGATATCTAGATTAGATAATATCTCAAGTGCTTTTTTTACTTGGTCACCATAGGGCATCACTATATTTGCATAGTATTTCGCTGCTTCTTCCTGGAGAATACCCCATTTCAACTCATCATCAAATCTCTCTGAGCTTGCTATATGTTGTCCAAAGGCATCATTTGGCAAAAGTAGTTTATCACTTGGGATATATGTAACCATTGAATCAGGCCAGTGAACCATTGGTATATGCACGAAATGAAGCGTTTTTCTCCCGATATTTAATGTTTCACCTGAGTTTACAACTTTAAAGTTGTAATCCTTTTTATAGTGCCTCTTGAGTCCTTTTTCCCCTTTTGTTGAGGTTATTATTTGTGCGTTAGGACAGATTTCCAAGAGTTTTGGCAGGCTTCCTGAGTGATCCATTTCAACATGATTTGATACTATGTAATCTATTTTCTCAGGGGCAACTATCTCTTTTATTCTTGCAAGCATCTCATCAAATTTGTAATGTTTTACCGTATCAACTAGTGTTATTTTTTTATCTTTTATCAGATAAGCGTTATATGTTGTTCCACGCAGAGTCGAATATCCATGAAAGTTTCGTATATCCCAATCGATTGCTCCAACCCAGTAAATATCTTCTTTAATCTTTTGTTTTTTCAAAACTTGTTTCACTCCTGTTTACTAAACTCTGATTTTGGTGCTCCGCAAAGTGGACATACCCAGTCATCTGGTAAGTCTTCAAATGCTGTCCCAGCATCTACTCCATTATCAGGGTCGCCTTCTTCAGGGTTGTATACATATCCACATACGTCACATACATATTTATCCATGTTTTTTTCCTCCTTTTTTTCTTTTTTTGCTTTATCCATTTCTTTAAAATAAGTAGGTGCGGTTTTTGGTGAAAAACCGCCTTTAACTTTGTGGTAATATTCATATGTCATAGGTGTTTTATCAGATAGAATTTCTGAATCTATTATCTCACCAATAAATATTGTATGGGTTCCTACATCGATTTTATTTATTACTTTTGCCTCTATTGCAGCAACGCTATAATCTGTAATTATAGGTGTTTTTGTTTTGCCTAGTTTGTATTTTACGCCTTCAAATTTATCTATGTCTCTTCCGCATTTAAAGCCAAATGTCCCTATGAATTTCATTGGTGTCTCTTCTGATAAAACGGATATTGTAAAAAATTTGCTTTTTGTTATGTATTCATGTGTGCAATTTAGTTTATTTATGCTTACTGCAATTGTTGGTGGTTCTGCTGTTACTTGAAATATAGCATTTGCTACTTGCCCGTTTATTTTTTCATTGTTTTTTGAGCAGACCACGTATAACCCGTATGATATTTTGTGAAGCGCTTTTTTATCCATTTTTTTCCTTTTCCTTTTTTAAGCATTCTTTACAGGTTCCTTTGAAGTAGCCATGTACTTCATCAATTTTGTATCCTTGCTTTAGAATTTTTTCTATGTTTGGACATTTTATGTCTATATCTATTATTTTACCGCATTTTTTGCATAGAAAGTGATGATGCATGTCACGTATGAAATCGTATCTATATTCTGATCCACAGATGGTTAGGGCTTGTATGAGCCCATATTTTTTTAAAACATCCAATGAATTATATACAGTTGTTTTTGAGAGGGATGGGATGCTTTTTTTCAGGGATGTATATATTTCATCTGCGGTAGGATGCACGCGGTGAGTATCAAGATATTTTAGAATAAGTATCCTCTGTGGTGTTATTTTGAGGTTTTTTTCTTTTAGTAGTTTTACGTATTTTTCCAGATTCTCACCTTTTTTATGTAATGGTTACTAAATTGTAATCATTACAATTTGATAATGAATATAATAAAACGTATTTAAACCTTTCGCACATAGAGGCTTCATCCCGAAATGAAGCTTAAACAGTCATCTTAGGCATCCATTTTTTAAAAGATCCCTGTGCAATGGAAACCTGAAACATCGTTCAGAACGTCGTTTTATAATCCGAGTACCATCTCAAAAGCGCATTTCTTAAAAACTCGCTCTGGTATACACTCTCTGTGTTGTAGGATCGGAAAGGTTAACTGTTGTGGTTTTTACTTAACAGGAACCCACAACGGAACCTTCCGTTCCTCTGCATAGCGAATCATGAGTACCTGTTTCACGTTGTAGGAAAAAACCTTCAGAGCTAACTCTCTTTTCTGCATCCACCGTTTCCTACTCAATAGGAAACTACCCCAGCGTTTCTTTATAGAAGAAAATACACTCTCTACAATAGACCTTAGATGATAGATATCAAGCCATGCTTTGGTATCATGTTTGTATGATCTAAAAGAGATGATCCATGCAGGTTTACCTTTGGCGTTACTTCGTGCATTCTTTTTGAAACAGAGGTAGGGCGTCCCATTTTTATCAACGACAAGTTGACAATTGTTTCTAGAAGAGAATGCTTTGTCCCCTAGGACGTTTCCAAGCATAGGTAAATGTTTAATCAGTTGTTCAAATTCTTTGGAATCATGCCGGTTCCATCTGGTAGTGGTAAACCAGTGTATCACACCAGTATCGATGTCGATGCTGATGTGTAGTTTGATGCATTCTTTTCGGCTGCTGTGTCTTTTGATCCTAATGTCATACCATGTGCTACTGTTATGAGTGCTGAATCCCGTGCTGTCAACAGCGATATTCATCTTTTTCCGTCGGAGAAATCTGGTAACCCTTTTCATTACTTTGCGTATGTAGATGATGGTGAGTTTTTCCATCCCTCGTTGAATCACGCTATGTCCCGGTAATATGGGCGAGTATTGTTTGAGGGTTTCACTGTCTTTGATATATGCTTCAATACCATCGTAGGTCTGATTAAATCCTACTTTAAGAAGACAACTGATTGCTACGGTCTGCGGGTCGTGTCCTTTTCGTCCTTTCTTGTTGGTTTTCCAGGGTGGTGGCAGTTGGTGTACCGCTTTGATCACTGCCTTGATGAAATCGGCGGTGAAGTTGCGGTTCACATGGTTCGCAACTTTTGGATTAATTCTTTTCTTTGCGCATCCCATCCAAGAAAAAAAAGAATGCTTCTTCCTTAATTATCTATTTCGGGATGAAGCCGCACATAGAAACAATAAACATATATTGCAACTAACAAGAACTATGTTCAATAGCACCATGCGGACAAGCATTAACACAAGCACAACACTCAATACACTCGCCAACATTTTTACAGACTGCTTTACCACCTTCAAGCTCAAAAATATCTACAGGACAAGCAGTAACACATTCACCGGCACCAACACACTTATCATAATCAACAGTAATTGTTATATCGCCTTCTTTAAATTCTTTCTTCATAATATTCCTCCACCCAATTTTTTAAAATTCTAGAATAACTAATCAAATATTAAGGTTTTGTCAACTCCAATTTTAATTTTTCTTTTGCAATCTGCCTAAGATCAACTTTTCTAACCTTGCCACTAGCAGTCATAGGAAACTTATCAGTAAAAATAATATATTTTGGAATCTTAAAACGAGAAATACCTTCCCTGCAGAAATTCTTAATTTCCTCTTCAGTTGCATGAACACCACCCCTGAGTTTAACAAAAGCAGCAACCTCCTCGCCATACTTTTGACTAGGAACACCAACAACAGATACATCCTCAATTTTGTTATTAGTATACAAATACTCCTCAATTTCTCGGGGATAAACATTTTCTCCACCGCGAATAATCATATCATCAATACGTCCAAGAATACTAAAATATCCATCATCATCCATAACAGCCAGATCTTTTGTATGAAGCCAACCATCACGAATAACGTCCTCAGTCTGCTTAGGCATCTTATAATATCCTTTCATAACACCATAACCACGAGCAACAAGCTCACCAGGGTTATTTGCTGGTAAATCTTTACCAGATTCAGGATCAACAATTTTAACATCAATTCTTTCAAGAGGTTTGCCAACTGTTTCCACACGCTTTGCAACAGGGTCATTACGCCTAGTCTGAGTAAGAACCGGCGATGTTTCTGTCAGACCATAACAGATAGTAATCTCCTTTAGATGCATCTTACTCATTGCATTAACCATAACTTCAATAGGACATGACGCACCAGCCATTATCCCTGTTCTTAAACTAGATAAATTATATTTCTCAAAATTAGGATGCTGCAGCTCAGCGATAAACATAGTTGGAACACCCTGCAGTGCAGTACATTTTTCAGCTTCAACGGCTTGAAGGATTTTTTCAGCATCAAAAATCTCAATTGGAACCATTGTAGAACCATGAGTAACACAATTTAATGTAGAAAGAACACAGCCAAAACAATGGAAAAACGGCACAGGGATACACATCCTATCCCTTTCAGTCATACCCATAACATTACCAACAGCATATGCATTATTTAAAATGTTATAATGCGTAAGCATAACGCCCTTTGGAAAACCAGTAGTGCCCGAAGTATACTGCATATTTATTACATCTTGAGGATCAAGGCTTTCTTGTCTTTCTTTAAGTTCTTCAGAGGATATTTTTTCACCTATATCTTGTATATCTTCAAAATTAAACATGCCCTGTTTTTTTCCTTTTCCGATAAATACAACATTTTTAAGATAAGGAAGTTTCTCAAAATCTAGTTTTCCAGGTTTTGAATCCTTTAAATTTGGAATTACATTATTAACAATTTTTATATAATCAACATCTTTGAATCCGTCTACTAAAAAAAGAGTAGTAGAGTCAGATTGTTTTAAAAGATATTCAAGTTCATGTGATTTATAATAAGTATTAACTGTCACAAGTATTGCACCTATCTTTGCAGATGCAAACTGAAGCAACACCCACTCAGGGACATTATATGCCCATACAGCAATATGATCTCCGCGTTTTATGCCAAGAGCCATTAAACCTTTTGCAATTTTTTCGCATTTTTCTTTGAATTCTTTATAAGAAAGTCTCATCTGTTTATCAACAAATACCAAAGCATCATTATCTGGATAGCTATCTGCTACCTCATCAAGTATTTCGCCAATTGTCTTATTAATCATTATCCTCCCTCGCTTATTTAAGAAATTTTAAGGATACCTTCTGATAACTTTTCTTAATTAACGTCATTTGACGTAATTAAAACACATCATATAAAATTTATGCAAATAAACCTAAATCAATAAAGAGTAAACCGGCAAGATTTAAACATAAAACAATTATTTACTAAAATGAAATGAAATATGTAAGCGGAGAAATCTTAACTGAAAAACAAACATACAAAGGATACATAGGTTTTGAAAACAAAAAAATAATAGAATCTGGAAAAGGCAATCCTCCAGAAAAACCTCTGGCAAAAGGCTTAATTATGCCCTCTTTTGTAAATTCACATACACATATCGGCGACTCATTTATAAAAAACAAAAAAATCACAATACCAAAAAACATAAACGATTTAGTAGCACCTCCAAACGGCCTTAAACACAAAATGCTAAAACAAGCAACAAACAACGAAATAATAAACGGCATGAAAAAATCAATAAAAATAATGCTTAAAAATGCAGTAAACACTTTCTGTGACTTCAGAGAAGAAGGAATAAAAGGAATAATTCAACTAAAAGCAGCACTTGGTGACTATCCAATATCAGCAGTTATTCTATCAAGACCTGAAAAACTTGAATACAACAAAAACGAAATCGACCTAATATTAAAAAACTCTCAAGGAATAGGCTTAAGCAGCATATCTGATTGGGACTACTCAGAAATATATAAAATTGCAAAACATACAAAAAACAAAAAAAAGATTTTTGCACTTCATGCAAGCGAACAAAAAAGAGAAGAAATAAATCAAATACTAGATTTAAAACCTGATTTTTTGGTTCATATGAACAAAGCTACTGAATCTGATTTTATCAGATTAAAAGAAAACAACATACCAGTTGTTATCTGTCCGCACTCCAATGATTTTTTTGGTATTCAACCAAATTATAAAATAATAAAAAAAACAGACACAACATTTCTTATAGGAACCGATAACGCAATGTTAAATAACCCATCAATTTTAGAAGAAATATTTTTCATTTTACAAAAAACAAAACTATTTTCAATAAACAAATTACTCCTTAATAATACATATATTGCAAGGAAAGCTTTAAATCAGGAGTGCGACATTCTTGGTTCCAAATCAAAGGCAGGCTTTGTTGTTTTAGAAAAAAAAACGTTTAAGCCTTTGTATATTTCAAATAAATAGAGGGGTTAAAGTGAAAGTAGAAGAAGTAATGTCAAGTGAATTAATTGTTGGATATGTGCCAGGAACCATAAAAGATGCTTTAAAAGTACTTGCCAAACACAATGTTTCAGGTATGCCAATTCTAAAAAAAGATACAAAAAACGTAGTCGGCGTTCTAACTAGATCAGATATATTTAGAAATCCTGATGAAGACCAACTTGCGCTGCTTATGACTAAAGAATTTGAATACGTAAAAACAGATCAAGACGCAAAAGATGCTGCCAAACTTTTATATGAAAATAGAATCCATGGACTGCCAGTTCTAAACAACAGAAACAATTTAGTAGGAATCATAAGCCCAACAGATATTATAAAACATTTACCAGATGAAATCGATGAACTGATACAACATTATTTTACAAACCTAGTCGTACCAGTTTACCATGATACACCAATTAATGTTATAATGGAAATTATCAGTATCACCCGTGAAAACGCTTTACCTGTTATAAACGATGAAAGAAAACTATGTGGAATTGTAACAGATGGAGACTTATTTAAGTTAAGCCACATAAAAGAAAGCGTTTCACACTCAGATATGGGCATGGGCGGAGATGAAGATGAATGGACCTGGGAAGGAATAAGAGATACAGTAAGACTTCATTATTCAACTTCTGAAGTATCACTGCCACCAGTACCAGTTAAACAAGTAATGATAAGTGATGTTATAAGGTCTACAAAAAATACACCAGTTCATGAAGTAGCAGATAAAATGATTAAAAACAAAATAAGTCATATACCAGTTGTAGACTCTGATGATAGATTACTTGGAATGGTCACAGATATCGACCTCATGGCCTGCTGGCTTTAAATTCTTTTATTTTATACACTTTTTTAATTATCCTAGTATAGTGGAGACTAATATTCATGCCTCAAGATATCTTTGATAAAATAATGATGCTTGCCAAAAGACGTGGTTTTATTTATCCATCTTTTGAAATCTATGGTGGTGTTGCAGGTTTTTATGACTATGGACCACTAGGCTCACAACTAAAAAACAATATTGAGAATCTCTGGAGAAAATACTATCTTCTGAAAGATAACTGTGTAGAAATCAACACTCCCACTGTTACTCTTTTTGATGTCTTAAAAGCATCAGGCCACGTTGACGAATTTACTGATCTTACTGTTGATTGCAAAAAATGTAAGCAGTCTTTTAAGCTTGAAGGACTAATAAAAGAAGGAACTGATCCTGAAAAAGAGGCAGAAAAAGGTAAAGTAAAATGCCCGAACTGCGGAGAAGTTCTTAAAAACCCTTATCCAGTAAACCTTATGTTTTCAACCACCATTGGCATTGGGAGTACTCGTGATGCATTTTTAAGGCCTGAGACTGCACAAGGAATTTTTACTAATTTTCATCTTCTTTACAGATATGCACGTGAAAAACTTCCTTTTGGTGTAATACAAGTTGGAAAAGGATATAGAAATGAGATTTCTCCTCGGCAGGGAACTATTCGTCAGCGTGAGTTTAATATGGCAGAGGCTGAGATATTCTTTGACCCTGAAAATAAAACTCATCCAGAGTTTAAAAATGTTTCAGGTCATGAATTATATCTTTTTGACAACGTTAAAGAAATGAAAATTTCTATGAAAAAAGCAGTTGATACAGGATTAATAAATAATCAGGCTCTTGCTTATTATATGTATTTAACCCAGGATTTTTTGCTTTCTGCAGGAGTTGATCCTAAAAAATTTCGTTTCAGAAAACATGGTGATGATGAGCTTGCTCATTACGCAACTGAGTGTTGGGATGCAGAGCTTTATAGTGAGCGTTTTGGCTGGGTTGAATGTGTCGGAATTGCTGATAGATCTGCATATGATATCGATTCACATATAGAATCATCTGGAACAGATATGTATGCACTTAGAAAGTATGATGAGCCAAAAACAGTGAAAGTGAAAAAAATAATTCCAGATATGGAAAAGCTTGGTCCTTTGTTTAAAGGAAAAGCAGGTAAAATAAAAGATTTACTTGAAAAAATAGATGCAAAAAATGTAGAAGAAATTGTTTTAAAAGTTGAAGGGGAGAATATCAAGATTCCAAGTAATTGTTACAAGGTTGTTGAAACAACGGAAAAGGTTTCAGGAGATAAATTTGTACCACATGTAATTGAGCCGTCTTATGGAATAGATCGTATTTTGTATATGATTCTTGAGCATA
>CAZFAZ010000085.1:0-36728 GCA_964517155.1 uncultured Thermoplasmatales archaeon | reverse complement strand
TCCTCTTTGTTTTTTATAAATACTAATTGCTTTATGCAAGGTCTTTACTGCAAGAAGCGCACAATGATTATGTTCTTTTGGAAGACAACCTAATGCATCCCGTATCTGATTGGAATTCATATTATTTGCCTTTTATAGCATTTTTTAGTCATATTTGTAATCATATTTTCTAAAGTAAGTGTTGCATTACAATCATCTGTCCAAAAACATGCATCTTGTATTATATTAATATTCATTGATTACTATTTTTGAATAGATTTTTTCCTCATCATCTTTCAATTTTTTCTGGAATAAATAAGTTTTAATATAATAAAAATAATATATAATTAGTAATTATGGATAGAGATAACTTTAAATCATTCATACCTGCATCTAAAAAAATACCTGAACTCACCTTAAAAGCAACACTAGTAGGAATTTTTTTGGCAATAGTCCTAGGTGCTGCAAATGCATATCTCGGGCTTTATGCAGGAATGACAGTATCAGCAATAATCCCTGGAGCAGTTATGGCTCTAGCTATTCTAAGACCTTTTAAAGGAACAATTCTTGAAGTAAATCTTGCAACTATGGGTGCAGCAGCAGGAGAATGCATAGCCGCAGGTGTAATCTTTACAATACCTGCCCTTGTTATCCTTGGCGCTTGGACTGAAATCCATTATCTTGAAACAACACTTATCGCACTTCTTGGCGGATTAATAGGAGTACTATGGATGGTACCACTTCGTCGTGCACTTGTCATAAAAACTGATTTACCTTTCCCTGAAGGTATCGCTGTTGCAGCAGTACTTACCACCACCGTCGGCGGTGAAACTGCAGGTGAAATAAAACCTTCAGAAAGCGTTAGTGGAAAATGGCTTGTAATAGGCGCAATAATCGCTGCACTTTTCAAATTTGGAGAACTATCATTAAATATATTTAGAGGAACAATAGAACACGTTGCAAACATTGGCTCTTACATCATCCGTGGAGAAGCAAAACAAGGATGGTTCTACGGCGGTGTAACAACATCACCAGCACTTCTTGGTGTTGGATGGATAATAGGGCCAAAAATAGCATCATATGTAATAGTAGGAGGACTTCTAGGATGGGTAATTATTTTGCCAATTGTAATCTTAATCAGTGGTATGCCCAGCAATGATCCACTTGAAGGAATTTTCTTGATTTGGGGTGAACAAATAAGATACATTGGCGTAGGTGCAATGCTAGTAGGCGGTCTTTGGGCGATATGGCAGATTAAAAATAATTTAGTCGATAGCATAAAAGAAGCAATAATTGGTATACGCGGTGGACAAGTAAAAACCAAAAAAAGAACAGATCAGGATATAAGCTACAAACTTGTATTTTCATGTATAATACTTATAACTATACCTGTTTTCTTCCTGTATTTATGGCTTTCAAATTTATTTGGGATATCTCTTCTCATGGCAGCAATAACAATATTTTTTGCATTTATCGCAAGTGCACTTGCAGGTTATCTAACAGGACTTGTCGGCTCATCTAACTGCCCAATTTCAGGAGTAACTGTTGTAGTATTACTCATTGTAAGCCTTATCATGTTAAGTTTAGGCGCAACAAGTTTTGAGGCAATGGCAATAGTAATTATGATATCTGCTGTTATCTGTATTGGAGGCTCGATATCTGGTGATTTGCTCCAATCTATGGCATGCGGACAAATGCTTGGTGCAACTCCAAAAAAACTTCAGATATCTATGACGCTGGGAGTATTAGCCGCATCTGGAGTAATAGGATTAGTAATAGCTATTTTAGATCAAGCATTTAAAATAGGCAGCAGAACACTGCCGGCACCACAAGCATATCTAATGGCAGGAGTTGTAAAAGGAATACTAGGTGGAGAAATGTTATGGCCTTATGTTATTGCAGGAATGGTTTTAGCTGTTGTTTTAATAATGATTGATTTACCAGTTCTACCTGTTGCAATTGGAATATATTTGCCTTTTACACTTAGTGTTCCAATATTTGCTGGTGGAGGAGTCAGATATCTAACAGATAAATTTATCTCAAAAAAATATGGTAATGCCCAAGAAGAAGAGATTTCTGATTGGGAACTTGCAATTAAACAAACCAATGTAAAACCCAAAGAAAAAGTAATACGCACCGGGCTTTTATTTACAGCAGGACTTGTAGCTGGAGAAGCACTCATGGGTGTTTTCGTGGCAATACTTTTTGTACTAGGTTTAAACCTAGCATTTTTTTCAGGTGAAGCACCAATTCTACCTGGATTAATATTATGGATATATATTGCTGTACTGCTAGCATATATTCCTATTCGTGAGATGTACAAGAAATAGTCTGGTAAAACACATTCTTAGAAAAGATATAAAAAAAAATTTGTTTTACCTTTAAAAAGACTATATTATGAACTCTTCTAAATTTATACAGCAACTGCTTAAATATAAATTTATACTTCCGCCGCTAAGCGGTTATACTGATTATCCTTACAGATTAATTCTTGCAAAATTTAATCCACCTTTTATTATAACTGAGATGGTTAGCGCACAAGCAGTAATTCGCAAGAACCCAAGAACCCTGCAGATGCTTAAAAAAGTACAAGGAACGCATTATAATGGGGTACAGCTCTTCGGCTCAGATCCTACAATCATGGGTAAGGCAGCAGGTATCGTTGAAAATATGGGTTTTGATTATATTGATATTAACATGGGCTGCACAATAAAAAAAGTTGCTGGTAAAGGAGCAGGTATTTCCCTTATGAAAAAAGAAGAACATGCCTGTTTAGTTGCTAAATCTGTTGTTGATTCTGTAAACCTTCCTGTGACCTGTAAACTTAGACTTGGCCCAACAAAACAAAATGTAAATGTTGTATCTCTTTCTAAAAAACTTATGAATGCTGGTGTTAATGCAGTTGTTATCCATGGGAGAACAGGTGAGAAAAAATTTGGTCTTCCAATTGATTTTGATTTAATAAAATCAGTTGTAGAAAACCTCTCAATTCCAGTTGTTGCAAATGGCGGGGTTTTTACAGGAACTGATGCAGAAATGATGATTAAAAAAACAGGTGCTGCTGCAGTAATGCCAGGGCGCAGTCTTATAGGTAATCCTTGGCTTGTATCAGAACTTATATCTGTGTTTTCTAAAAGTTCTTTTTCCCGGCCAAATCTTGTAGAAAAAAAGAAGATATGTTTAGAGCATCTGCAGAACATATGTGATTTTTATGGTGTATCTAACGGCGTTATTAAAATGCGTAAGATTTTTCCAGAATATTTTTCAAATCGTCATAATTTAAAGAATTTAAAACTTGAAATTCAAAAAGTATCTTCTTTTTCTAAAATGTTTGAAATATTAGAAAATTTATAAAAAAAAGAGTTTTTCTTTTATCTTCGTCTATGCTGATATCTTTTTTGAAAAGTCCTTTTTTTGTTTACGGTTTCGGTTCTTCTAGAGAAACTAACTCTTTCAAAATCAGGTATTTCTGCTCTTTCAATTTCAAGCTCTTCATCACTTTGTACCCTTCTAAAATTGTCATGATCTGGTTCAGTAAGTAATGTTATTGCTTTGCCGTTTTCTCCTGCACGAGCAGTTCTACCTATTCTATGTATATATTCTTTAGATGTCTTTGGCACATCATAATGATATACATGTGTTACATTTTTAATATCAAGACCACGTGCTGCTACATCTGTTGCTACAAGAACATCTGTTTTTTGTTCCTTAAGTGAATCTAAAGAATTCATTCTTTTATTCTGAGTCATTCCTCCATGAATAGCAGATGCTCGTATTCCGTGATGTCTAAGGTTTCTTTCGACAACATCACATTCTCTTCTTGTTGCACAAAATACTATAGCAAGCCCAGGGGTGTCGTTTTTTAGTAAATGAAGAAGAATTGAGAATTTGTTGTTCTGCTGGTAAATATCATAATACACTTGCTCAAGTCTACTGCTGTCTACCTGTGATTGAGTTTTTATAATTTTGGGATTGTTAAGATAGTTATTCATAAGCCTATGAATGCTATTTTCTATTGTTGCGCTAAACATCAGCGTTTGTCTTTTCTTTGGTACATAACTTATTATTTTTTCAACATCATCAATAAAACCCATCTCTAGCATTTTATCTGTTTCATCTAATATTAAAAAGCGTACATCTCTAAAATTTATTGTTTTTCGTCTTAGATGATCAAGCATTCTGCCAGGTGTTCCTACAACTACTTCTGAACTGCGAATTTTTCTTACCTGTGGTTCAATTCCCACGCCGCCGTATATGCTTGTAGTGTTAATATTCAGATTTTTTCCAAATTCCTGAAATACTTCTGTTACTTGTACGCATAATTCTCTTGTCGGTGTAAGAATAAGTGCTTGAAGTCCTTGTTTTGCAATAATTTTATCTAAAATAGGCAGACAAAAAGCAATAGTTTTTCCACTTCCGGTTTCTGCTTGCCCTACTACATCGTTTCCTTTTATGATTTCAGGAATACATTTCTCCTGAATCATTGTTAATTCTTCAAATCTTTTTTCAACTGTTTTATCTTTAAGTTTTTTGTTGATATTTAGTTCATTAAATTTCATCTTGTTTTTTCACCTATAAATCTTATTTTTTTTACATTATGATATCTATATCCATTTTTTTTGCAAGTTCTTTGTAACGGTTTCTAATTGTAACTTCAGTGACACCTGCAACATCTGCAACTTCACGTTGTGTGCGTCTTTCACCACAGAGAACTGATGCTATATATAACGCTGCAGCAGCAAGACCTGTTGGCCCTCGGCCGCTTGTAAGCTCTAACCCTGTTGCTTTTTTTAATATCTCCAGTGTTTTAGCTTGAACATCGTTACTAAGGTTTAGTTGACTGCAGAATCTTGAAATATATGTATGTGGTGTTGTTGGTAGTAATCTCAACTCTAATTTTCGAGATATATTACGGTAATTTCGCCCTATTTCTTTTTTAGGAATGTTTGCTACCCTGCTTATTTCTTCTAGTGTTCTTGGTACGTTGCACTGTCTGCATGCTGCATATAGCACTGCAGAGGTAACTCCATCGATACTTCGCCCTCGTATTAATTTTATTCGTACTGCTCTTCTATATATCATTGCAGCTGTTTCACGAACGTTTCTAGGTAAACCTAAGGTTGATGACATTCTATCAAGTGTAGCTAGCGCTATTGCCAGATTTCTTTCTGTGCCGTCACTTATTCTTGTTCTAGTTTGCCATTTTCTCAGTCGATAAAGTTGTGCACGATTTCTTGTTGGAATCGCCTTTCCGTAGCTGTCACGGTTTTGCCAGCCTATCATAGTTGAAAGTCCTTTGTCATGAATAGTATATGTCATTGGTGATCCTGTTCGTGATTTTTTTTCTCTTTGCTCATTGTCAAATGCACGCCATTCAGGCCCATGATCCATGATTTCTGCGTCTATCACAAGACCGCATTTTTCGCAGACTAGTTCTGCTCTGGAATAATCTTTTGTAAGGTGTGTACTATGACAATTAGGACATTTAACTGTCTCTTCGATTTTTTGCTTGTTTTTATTTTGCATCTTTTTTTCTGTTTTATTTTCCACTCTCATCGAACCTGCAAAAATTTAAATTTAAGAATTAATAAATAATTTGAGAAAATTTACAGTTTTTTTATGTTTTTAGCTTGCATTCCTCGTTCAGTACTTTCTTCAGTATATTCGACCTGGTCATCATCATTAAGATATGTTCCAGAGGGCACGTCATTTTTATGAACAAAGATTTCTTTTCCGTCTTCGCCTACTATAAATCCGTATCCTTTTCTTGCGTTAAACCATTTTATTTTACCTTTCATATGTTATTACCTCTTTTTTAAAAAAGAATTAATTGAAAGAAAATTTCAAATTTTTTACTACTGTAAATATGAAACCTTAATCACTATTCTTTTTTTTGGGAGAGAGCCTTTACTACTATTAATAAGTTTGCATCTATTTTTTTCCTTTCATCTCTTGAATCCACAATTAAGCTGCATATATACTAAAAAAATGAAAATAACGTGCGTATAAATTAAGGATTATAAAAAAATAAAAGACGTATGTTATTCAACGTCTTTTCTTATTCCGCAAAGCCCTATAGGTTCATGTCTCTGGAAGAAAGTAAAATCGATTAAGCTCCAGTCGTCTACATCACGCTCTCCGTGAGTGCCATCAGAATATCCGAGAACATATTGGCCGAATTTATCATAATTCAGGCAGCTTTCATAGTTTTCCCAATATTTTTTTGCTTCTTGCTGTTTTTGTAATCTCTGAAGTAACGGTACATCTTCCATGCCTCTACCAATCTGTGTGTTATTATCAATTCCCGGGTTTATAACTATACTTCCGACTTTTCTTAAACCAAGAGTATGCCCAAGTTCATGCATAAAAGCAACAGCCATTGCAACTCTTTGTAGCCTTGGTGTTACTGCAAAAGGCTTGAAATTATTGATATAATATTTCAAATTAGCAGGTATTGCCATAACATCCATTGCAAGCTTGCTATCCTGCGGATGGCACCATCCTGCTTTATGAACAATTACGCAGTATCTGAAAACTCCTTTTCTTTCATCTGCAAAATGATATTTATAGTATTCAGAGACAATGCCGCTCTCTTCATCAATGTATTCTTCGTAAAATTCTAAAAGTTCTCCACCGCCGCCCATTATTCCATTATCTATATGGAGAGTAATATCTTTTTCTGTAAATTTATCCATAACCATCTGCTTGCTTTCTTCATAAAAAACATGATCTTTAGCAAATAATCCTGGCCCTTTTTCCATGTGGTCTACTTCAACATAGATATCTTTTCTGCAGGGGTTTGCTCCCCATTTAGCAAGTTTATATTCTTCTATATTGCTAAGTCCATCGACCTCTGGGTCAAGAGTGGTATGATTATCAAAAACAAATGGGTTGTATCCCCATTTCCACTCCCAAGCAGTTGGTATCCCGTCGCCGTCAGGATCTTGATATCTATCATCTACACGGGGGTCTGTTCCAAGTATGTTTACCTCTGTCCAATAAGGTATTGTGTCTCCGTCATAATCTGATTGATGTACATCAAACCATACTTCAAAATTATCTCCATTTAAATAACCATTTCCCAATAGCCCCCCTTGAATACGACTGTCTGCGGTCCAGCGACCAGTTCTGAAACAGTATTGTAATGAGAAACTTTCTTTTTCTACCTCTTTTGTTTTACGTCCAAGAATTCCTGTTTTCTCGGTTTCATATATTGTAAATTTGATTGTACATGCTTCAAGTTCATCATCTACTTCTCTGAATGCCTCCCATCCGACGTATCCTGTGTCCCATTTGTTGATTTTATGCCCTTCCCAAAGTCCATTATGAAGTATTACTTCAAAATAATAACTAGGCGTATTTTTCCAGGAATTTCCTATTTTCCTCATTTGTTCTTCTATGCCTTTTTTACGTATTCTATTTACTTCAAAGGTTACTGCCTGATTTGTTAAAGTGCTTATATTTTCATCAGTAATTTGGATTTTCTCTATTAGACTTTCTTGTTTTAACTGAGAATATGTTTTTCCTAATAATTCTGTTAAAGGAACTGTATCTATATCTATAGTTTCATCGTCTTTTTTTTCATCATCTAAAGAAATTAAATTATAAATCACAGCGCTGCCAATTAAGATAATTACGACGCAGATGGTAACTAGCATATACATATTTTTTTTGTTTAGTTTTTTTATCATAAGATACCAACCCATTAGTTAAATATCATCATTGTATTCGATATATCGTATAAATTATTTTATATATATAGAATTATTTTAATAGTTAATATATTTTATGGTGAGCAAGATATCTAACTTTTATTTATATTTAAAAGCAATAATTATATAAATGTTTAAATATATTATATTTATTTAGTTACTATATCTAAGATAGAATCTTTGGTGAAAATATGAAAAACAAAAAAATGATTAAAAACATAGCAATTGTTATTGTTGTTATACTACTAATATCAGCAGTGGCTGCTGTTTTAGTAATGCAAAAACCAAGTGACGAAAAAACGTTTGAAGAAACAATTATTTTACCAGACGGCGTGAAACTTTTTACAAAAACATATACATTTTCAGAACCAATAATAGAAGAAAACCAAGGGTTAACTATAGTAAATGTTTTAGAAGCAGATTTTCATAGCACAGGTGATGGAAGGCCCGTTGTGCCAGTAAATCTAACAACTTTAACATTTCCTTTTGGAACAAAAATATTATCTGTAGACTACAAATTTACAACACCTAAAGAAATAAACGTTGAATCAAAACTGTCTTATGGCTCATGCTCGGTCTTAACAGAAGATGATAAAAAAATTTATGAAAACTCTGATATGTATCCCTCTGAGTTTGTAGTGTATCATACAGGAGGGGGGCTCTCAGAAAACGAATACAAAACAATGCTAAATATAAGAGTGTATCCTGTAACATATATTCCTTTAGTCAAACAACTTCTTTTTACAGATGAAGTTCAAATAAATGTTTTTTATAAAGAGCCAGAAACACCGCTAATTACAGATAAAAATGAATATGATTTATTAATTATTGCTCCAAATGATTTTTCAAAAAATCTACAGCCTCTCATTGATCATAAAGAAAAACAAAATATTAAAACTAAATTTATGACTGCAGAGGAAATATATGAAAAATTTGATGGGAGAGACGAAGCAGAGCAAATAAAATACTGCATAAAAGAGTCAATAGAAAGGTATGGAATAAAAAATGTTCTTTTAGTAGGCGGAAGAGATGGGCAGTCCAATAAATGGAATTTACCGGTTAGATATAGTCATGTAATCATTCGCAAGGGCACTCAAGAAAATATCGAACCAGAGTTTCTAAGTGATCTGTATTTTGCAGATATTTATGATTCTGAAGGAAATTTCTCATGTTGGGACTCAAATGAAAATGGTATTTTTGCAGAATATGACGGCGGAGTAATTGATAAAATGGATTTGTATCCAGATGTTAGATTAGGGCGGCTTGCATGTAGAAACAAAATACAAGTAAAAACAGTTGTTGATAAGATAATTAACTATGAAACAAACGACGCAGGGGATTGGTTCAAAAACATGGTTCTTGTATCCGGTGATCACTGGCAAGATAAAAACCAGATAAATGAAGGAGTTTTAATAATGGATGCAGCAAAAGAAATCATGTCTGACTTTAAGCCTGTAGAGCTTTATGCTACAGAAAAAGGAGATATGACTATAAGAGATGTAACTAACGCATTAAATCAAGGCGCTGGTTTTGCATATTTCTGCGGACACGGAGGTGTTTCAGCATGGGGTATACATCTTCCACCAAATGCAGAAGGATGGGCTCCAAAAATTGCAAAATGGTTGCCTGACTCTTTGATACCGACTTCATTTTACAGAAATATTCATATGAATCTTCTCAGAAATAAATATAAACTACCTGTAACTGTTGTTGGCGGATGCCTCAATGGAAAATTTGATGTAACTCTTTCTGATGGCGGCGCCCTTTCATGCTGGGCATGGAAGCTTACAAGCAAAAAAGGTGGAGGCGCTATTGCAACCATTGCAAACACAGGTCTTGGTACACATGCAATGGATGACTCAGATAACAATGGTGTAAACGATTATCTTGAAGCATATGATGGATGGATAGAGCTAAGATTCTTTGAACTCTACAAAGAGGAAAACATACGCATGTTAGGCGAACTACATCAAGAAGCAATAACCCAGTATCTAAACAGGTTTTTGGGAAATCATGATGAGATGGATATGAAAATGGTGCAACAGTGGCAGCTCTTCGGTGATTCAAGTCTTCAGGTAAATTAAATTATTAAACCTTATTTTTTCTATATTTTTTTTGTTTATCTGATAATAAATGCTATAAATGACTACTACTTTTTTTAGTAGTAGATATATCTCATTATTTGTAGATATGATAAAAAAAGCAGATTCATACTGTATTGTTTCAAATAAATTTTTAAGATTTATATTTATCTTGGGTGGAACAATATTTTTAGGGCTTGGGATTATCGGGGTTTTTTTACCAGTTTTGCCTACTACTCCCTTCTTGTTACTTACGGCAGCATGCTACGCCCGCGGTTCAAAAAGATTTTATGACTGGCTTATGAACAATAAATTGTTTGGCAACTATATCAAAAATTATTGTGTTGGTAGAGGCATACCACTAAAGGTTAAGATTTTTACAATTTCTTTATTATGGATAACTATACTTTTTTCAGCTTTTTTTGTTATAGATAATTACTTGGTTGAACTGATTTTAATTATAATTGCAATTGCGGTGACAATTCATATATTAAAATTTAAAACTTATAAATAAAACTATTGATAGATCTGCGGGGTTAGATCTGTTTTACATGAGAAACGCTGCATTTAAAAAACATATTTTTTGTTTGTATGGGACTATCTGTTGGAGAAATATCTAGCAGGCTTAGTAAAATTTTTTACAGGCCTGATTTGTAAAAAAATTAGGAATATTTCTGGCCATAAAAGTAAAATTTATATACTAGAAAGTACTATGTACTATTAATCATGTCATATATTGAGGTTCAAAAAAAAGATAGAACAGAATATGCCTTATTTGTTAAAAAGATATCCCTGATGGGTCAGGTTTTTAGAGTAAGAGAGCATATCGGAAAAAATGTTACTACAATAAATAAAAAAGAATTTTTAAAAAATAATTTTGATCTTATTACTAAGAGAGAATTTGAAATTAGAAAGAACCTTTTTAGTAAATTAGATTTAGTTCATAACCCGAATCTTCTTAATGAAGTTGAGATGAAATCAATACAAATTGATAATCTTTTTGAAATTAAAGAAATTAGAGAACAAATATTGATAGAATTTGCTAAAGAATTTATTTTTAATTCAAACAATATTGAGGGTTCAAAAATTCCGGCCAAAGAAGTAAAAAAAATTATTGAAAAAGGTATTAGTAAATATAAAAATAGAAATGAGATTAAAGAAGTTTTTAACTCAATTGATGCTTTAAATTATATTCAAAAAGGCTTCAAATTTAACATTGCATCAGTTAAAAGACTATATTATATTCTAACAAAAGATTTAACTATGTCAAATGGTGAGCCTTATCCTAAAGGATTCAAAAAAGTTGAGAATATTGTAAATAATCAACTCACTATTCCCCCAGATCAAGTTGAATGGGCTTTAGAAGATTTACTAAATAAATATAAAGAAACAAAAAAGAAGGAGTATCCATTTAAACTTGCTTTTGACTTTCATTTAAGATATGAATATATTCATCCTTTTATAGATGGAAATGGTAGAACAGGACGTTTAATCATGAATAAGATATTAATGGATAAAGGATATTTTCCAATAATTATATATGCTGATAATTCAAAAGCATATTTTAATGCAATAGTAAAAGGTCATGAACGGCAAACCAAAAAGAATTATTACCAATTTATGTTAGAGCAAACCAAAAAAACATATGAACAACTTCATAAAATTATAGAGGATTATTAGGATTAAATTGCCCTTACAAAATCGCTATTTTGTTAAAAAAATACTAAAATGCAAATGTAAAAATTGTAAGGTATTGTACACTAAAAATACAAGATTTAGGTTATTTTCTTCTGTTCAAATAACCTGCTATGCAAGATCTTAATATAACGGACATGGCAGGTTAGACCTGTTTTACATGAGAAAACATGAATTCAGAACATCCATTTTTCTTTTGTATGTAGACGCCTAATAAAGAATTTAGATTCGGAATTTGGTTAATAAATTAAAAATAATTAATTTTTCCACTAAAATGCGAAAAGTATATATAGTAATGGCATATAAATATAATATTATGCAATTATCTCAAACCGAATTAAAAGTATTGGAACAAGTTTCATATGGAAATAATAAGATAGAAAATATTGCCCAAAATATTCATAGAAGTAATAGTCAGATTTACAGGGCAAAACAAAACCTATTGGAACATGGTTTTTTACATTTAAATAGAGGTAGGTTAGAGCCAGAGAAATCAATTAATTCGGCACTTATTCTTAATCTTATTTCGAGATACCCAAGTCTAATTAAACTTTTTTCAGATTCAGGATTGAGGATCCTAATATCAATTTTAAAACCAAAATCGATTAATGAAATAATGCAGGAGACAAATCTAAAGAAGAGTACAATTTATAAAAAAATTAAGATAGGGCGCAATATAAGTGCAATTGAAAAAAATAAAAATCATAAATATACAATTAATGAAAAAATATGGCCAAATCTGAAGAATTATTTGCAGGAAAATAAAAAGTTCGAAGAGGCAATTGATAATAGAATTCCTGTAAATTCTATAATATACCATAAAAATGAGGATGAAATTTTATTCTCAAATAATTCTGAATTAAAAGCGACTCCTACTGCATTCTCAGTATATGAAAAATATAAAATAAAGATATTACTTCCAACAAATTTTTACTATTTACCTAATAAAAACTTATCAAAAGAAGAAATATTGCTTCATTCAATTTATATTACTAACAAAGAAAAAGATTATAGATATTTAACATATGTAGCGCTTTTTTATATAAAGTTTAGATGTGAATTTATAAAAATAAAAAGCCCAATACTGAAGAACTTTGATAATATTCTTAAAGGGAATAAAATAGAGAGATATCCTACCTTGGATGAGATAAAAGAGAAGGCAGAATTGTATGATATCAAAATTTAAACAAATAGAAGAATTATTTCATGAAATTGATGAGAATTTAAAAGATACTGTTAAGGTATATATAATCGGGGGTGCAGCACTTTTATTTGAAGGATTGAAACCTGCTACAAAAGATATTGATTTAATTCTTAAAGATAAAGATGAATTTAATTTTTTCAATAAATCTTTAGTCACTATAAATTTCAAAGAGGAAAATCCTTCTGGTCTTTACAAGAAGATGGAACTAAATAAAATCATGGTTCGAGAGGACTATAGGATAGATGCTTTCTTGAAAAAAGTATGTAAAAAATTTGCTTTATCAAATGATATGATTAAAAGATCTAACGAAATAATTAGTCTAAAAAATATTTCTGTTAATAAATGTTCGAATGAAGATATTTTCTTGTTTAAAAGTATGACAGAAAGACCTGGAGATCTTGAAGATTGTATAGAGTTGATCAAAAAAGGTTTAAATTGGAATGAAATAAAAGAGGAAATGATTAATCAGATTAAAACTAACGGAGAAGATGTTTGGATAACTTGGATTGGAGAAAGATTAGATGAACTTAATTTATATGCTCCTTCTTGTAGATACTTACTTGAACTTGCTACTTTTATTAATATATCGGGAAAGGAAAGAATGAATACAGATACTTGGCAAAATATCTGTCCAGTTGTAATGAGAATGTTAACCATTGCAACTATTAGTGATTATATTTTCCATTTGTCTGATTTTTTTGATGTAAAAGTTGAAATTGATTTTGAAAAGGGGCATATTTTTAACATAATTATAGATGAAAATCCAATTGAAAAATATAAAGAAGATTATATTGAAGGATTAAAAGATTTAGATCTATCAAAATATTTATTAAAAGACGATAAAAGAGAAGCGCTTATAGAGGATGGCATTCAGTATTCTCCAACTGACGATATTATTAAAAAAACCATAGAAAAGTCAAGACAATTGATATGTGAAGAAAATAATTTAAATGAAATAAGTAAAAATCTTAAGAAAAAATTAGGATTTGACTTAATCGAACTCCGTATTGTTCCAGAAATATTTGCATACAAAGAACCTAATATGTTTGGAATTATTGAAATAAAAAAAGAAGAATTGATAAATTTTGTTAATCAATTAACTAGCATCGAAAAGAAAACAATTGAAAAAATTATAGATTTTTATACTTTAAATATAGATATAAAAGAAAGTAAGATCATTAGACCTTGGGAAAAAGAAGCCAGAAAAAATAAACTTACAGTAAAACCATTAATTAATATTGATAATACAATCTATTTTGGATCGGAAACCTTGATTTTTACAATTGATAAAATCTTTAAACTCATATTAGAAGGACGAAGTCCTATCCCAGAAGATTTTTTACCAAAAGATGTCACAAAAGCTTTGAATAAAAGAAAGACTCAATTATCAAAAGATTTTGAGAAAGAAGTATTTTCAATAATAAAAGAAAATTCGGATTTTTCTGAAAGAAACATTGAGTCAGAAAACGGGAAAAATACAAAATGTTTAAAAGATATTGAAGAAGTATGTCCCGGAGAAATAGATGCAATTTCAATTCATAAAGATAAAAAAACTATGGTACTCTGGGAAGCTAAAGATATTGAAGAGAAATATAATACACGTGAAATATGTTATAATCTAACAGAATTCATTGAAAAAGAAAAAGGTTATATACCTATATTAAAACGCAAAGAAGATTTTATTAGAAAACATTCAGGTCAAATAAAGAAATATTATAATATAAAAAACGAAAAAACTTGGAAAATCAAATCTTGCATTGTTTTATCTTCACATCATATCGAAAAATATATTCTTAGGAATAGAATTAATATAATTAATTTTACAGAGATACCCGATTTTATTAATAATATGTGAATGTAATAGTTTCAATTACCTCTTACAGGAGTATATAAGGAGAGAACTCCTTATGATTTTTGTTAGTATAACCTATAAAAATATGACCAAAAATTAGTAAAAATTGCCCCAAGAGTGCGCTAACACTCAAGGGGCTGGAGTCTGATACACATGATATCAAACCCCGAGCAAAATGAAGAAAAAAGTAGTATTAAATCTTTTTCAGAAAAGTCAGAAAAGGAGCAGGAAATAGTAACAGAAGAAATATGGAATAGTTTTATCAAACATTGTATTGTTGTTCAACGCCTGCATCCTAGAAGTACAGTTCCTGGCAGAATTAAGAAATTAAAATATCTTGAAAGAAATGGAATAGATCTTCTAAATTTAGATGAAAACCAGGTTCACACCTTTTTTTATGATAAAATTCAAAGTGGATCTGCAAATGCAGGACTAAATAATTACGTTAAAGCTCTAAACTCATGGTTGAAATTCCGAGAAATAGAAAAAAAGTTTGACAAATTCAAAGAACATCTCTCACCAATAAAAGTTCCAAGTATAGCAGATATTCAAGCAATGCTTGAAGTAGTATCTGAAAGAAATCACACGGATCGAAGAGATAGAATGCTTATTGTTTTCTTTTGTAAAACAGGGCTTCGATGTGCAGAACTATGCAATCTAAAACTTGACGATATCGACTGGAAAAACGCTGAAATAATGGTCAAGAAAGGAAAAGGTGGCAAAGACAGGATTGTACCTGTTGAAAGAAAGGTTTTAAACGGTTTAAACTACCCAAGTTTGAAAAACTATATTCAGCAATGGCGTTACCCAATTGGAGATACTCTTTTTACAACAGAAAATGCACCTATTAAACCAGTTTATATTAGAAAAAGAATCAAAGATATTGCAAAGAAAGCAGGAGTTCCTTGGATCCATCCACATAGCTTTCGACATTTCTATGCAACTAATCTTCTCAAATCAGGAGCAAGAATAACTATTGTTCAGCAACTACTTGGTCATGCTAAACTCAGCTCGACAGAAAGATACTTACACACTTCAGAAGCAGATCTACGTGAGACAATTCACAATATGCCTATTTACGATGTAATCCGCAGCAAGAAAAAATATGCAGATGCACGATTTCGACGTTTGTATGCAAAATCAACAGGTAAGTTTTAGACGGACCTGGCGGGATTCGAACCCGCGATCTGCAGCTTAGGAGACTGCCGCCCAATCCAGGCTAGGCTACAGGCCCATTTTTTGAGAAGAAGTAAAGGACATTGTTTTAAAAAAGGTTGGTTTTTAAACCCGCCTTCGCCTTTTACAAAAATGCCACCGAAATTCTTTTTATGTAACAGCCCTAACAGTTACAAACCAACCCTGAGTCCATTCAGAAGCCAAATCATTCATTGCCTTGATATCTGCTTCTATCACATCAAGTGACTCATAGCTTAAAGATCCTTGTGAAACATCCCACTGAGCAAGAATATTAAAAACTTCTATTCCATGTTTTTCAGGGAAATTACCATGAAGATTATTGTAGATTGTCACAAAATAGCCGTAACCTGGGTAATACTTATAATCTCCATAGATGTATATCTCAGGATCTTCGTGCAAAAAGCTCGTTGGTGAAGGAAACTCTGATTTCTTGTAATCATTCCAATTCAGGTACCAACCTGTAGCAGGATAGGTGCCTGTTGAATTATAGGTGACCTCATAGAACCGCACATAGGAAACAGGATCCCACACAAAAAAACCATACAGTTGATAATTTTCCCAAATGGGATTATCCTCAGGGTACACCCAATGCTTCTCAACAAACTTAATGGGACCTGCTTCAAATCTTATAATAGCCGAAGTATTTTTTTCTGACTCGTTATATGAATCTGTAACAGTAGGAGAACAAACCCAATAGGCGGAAAAATGATTGATTTGACCACGTATAAGATTATAGCTTGGAAAATTTAAACAGTTATCAATTTCAGTTAGCTGGTTATTTTCATATAAACATATTTTTAAGTCTTCTTCATCAATACCTATAGGTATATCACTATCATCATAGGATATCTCTAACGTTATTGGTGCTAAAAATTCTAGGCCATCCGGTTGAAAATTGTATCCTGTGACAAAAGTATAATCTTGAATGTCTGGTTCATTATTGATTTTATCAACTATTATTGTTATTTTTCCTTCTACAGCCCCATTTGGAATGTTTAGATTTACTTTATCTTCGGCAAGAGCAAAATAACCACCAAAGGTTGATACCGTTACTTCATCATGGACATCTGATGTCTCGGTATTTTTTTGTTCATTACAACCACTAAAAACAGTTATTATTAGTATTGTTATAATCACCGAAGATGCTATTTTTTTATTCATACAATAAATCCCCTAACAACAAGAACAAAAAGCAAAAGACAATATTAATATTTTGTAATTTAAAAAAATTAATGGAATTAACAAGATTTGAACCCGCGATCTGCAGCTTAGGAGACTGCCGCCCAATCCAGGCTAGGCTACAAGCCCATTTTAAATTAATTTAAGATACTGCATAAGTAAGTATTTTTTAAAATTGTTTATGTTCAATTGAAAAAGAAGCAGTTGATGCATCATCAACTTCAACCTTTTTATCTTTAATTTCATTTAATCTTATTGTTTCATATGTTATACCTTTTTTCTTCAAAAGATCAACAAGACCGGGGATGTGTCCATCTCCGACTACTGCAATTATTTTTTCATATTTTTCACTTGCAGATATTAAATGCTGCATCATAAATGCATTTCTTTCATCTATTAAAACACGTTTTATCGTTGGGAATTTTTTTCCTATTTCATTTATATAAACATCAAAGTTTTCTTGAATATTGTCAAGCTCTTTTTCCACTCTTTTTTTACTTATGAAAAATCCACCTATTCCTGAGAACATGATTTTTATTTTTTCTTTCATGCTCATTTTTTTAAGCATTTTTGAAAACATATTTTGTGCATTCATATCAATAAATGCAAGTGGTATCTGATGGCTTTGTGCATATTCTATAGTAGTTATCATTTCTTGACCGGCTTGTACGCCGTATTCTTTTGCTAGATTATTCTGAAATCTTGCAAGTAGTTTGTATATTATAGGCTGATCTTTACTTGCTTGCTCGTATTTTTCTGGATTTGTTTGTTTAAGCATAAGGCCTTGATATCTTTGGTTATCTAGTTCTACGCATAATATATCTGGCTGTTTTTGATTAAATATCTCTGTTATTTGTTTGCTTAAATCAAATACATGTCCTGTTCCTATAAGTGTTATCATCTTAGGTTCCTGAATATAAGGCCTTATATTTTTAAATATTGTCTGACTAATTTCCAAAGAAACTTAATATTTAAAACCAAAACAAACATTAGTGTAACAGATTATGCTTAAGTACAGAAAAGTGAGAAAAATTGATGTATCAAAAATATTAGATCCCATAATAAATGGGGCTTTTCCAGATTTACTTATTAAATCTAATGACAAAATCAAATCAGATATTTACGAATTAATCTATTTTAGGATAATTGCAGGTGGATTAGCTAGTAGAAACTTAACCGCTATATATGCAAGTCTAATTAATCATAAAATGCAGGAATATGAATTTAAAATTACAATATATGTAGGTGCTCTAATGATTGTTGTTGATGATATTTTTGATCATTGCTCTACACAAGAAATATCAAAATTTACTGAGTTTACATCGAATATATTAAAATCAACTATAGAAGGTTCGTTTGATATAGATTATTATAACAATTATTTTGAAAAAAAGTATCATATTAGTTTATACAAAAATAATTCTAATACAAGTAATTATTATTCTCTTGCAAAGTTAGCTTTTCAATTATATTGCAAGACAATCTTTCTTATGAATGAGGCTGAAGAACAAAAGAAAAATTATGCTCTTTGTTTACAAAACATTTAAGCTCTTCAGAATTACCATTTACATCAAAATTATAGAAAAAATCTTACAGAAGAAAACCTAAGAAAAATATCAGCGGATAAAGGAGGATACACTGCTCTATTGGCTGGCTACATTACAGATAGTAAGCTACCATCAATTTCAAAAGAAGACATATACATATATTCTAAATGTTCTATTGATGATTTGAATAAAATCAAAGATAATTCAAATAATAAATATTTTTGGAGAAGACAATTCTTGTATGAAATAGGCGCATTCTCTCAGTATTTAGATGATAAACTAGATGTAGATGAAGACAAAAAACTTTCAATAGATACTATTGCTATAAAAAAACCACTAACTAAAGAAGAGGAAGAAGCTTTTAAGCAGAGAATTCTAAGTTTATTTAAATTAGCATTTAAGAAAGATTTATTTTTTATCAAATATCATTTATATTATACTACATTAAGAAAAATACTCGATAGACTCGAAGATAGTGCTTAGAATTTAATCATTAATTATGGATAAGTTGATTTTGCTAACAATCCATCATTTTTTATTGGTAATTTGTCTTTAAAAAAAGCTCTACCGTGCCCAATGCCATCACCATTATCGTCTATCTGGGGACTCATAATTAATTTCCCAGACAAAATAGATAATTTATCTAAAATGGGTAATGTTTTTTCAGTTTCATTTAAACCAAAAAGTTGATGATCAGCATACTCCCACGCTTCAGCATATGTAACATTTTCCACTAATTTATTAAGAAAATAAAATGAAAAAACAGTTTCATCAATTGCAATACTTGGAGTAAATTGTGAAGTACAAGTTATTATAATTCTATTGTTTTTGCTCAAAGCTCTAATGAAACTTCCTGAAAAACATGAGTCCAATACAACCGTTAAAATATCAGGTTGAACAGTATCTATCCATTCTGCAAATTCATCATCAAAAACGCGCTCCTTTTCTTCTGATGATTCATTCCATACCGTAAAAGATGCCTTTAGATTGTACTTAATTGATCTAAAACGACCATGTGCAATAATATATATGCAGCATTCATCATTGAAATCAGCTTTTTCTGATAACCAACCTTTTATTGCATATTCTAGCATAGATTTATTTGACAATCCATCTACACCAGGAATTGATGTATTTCTATCATGTAAATACAAGATATGTTCATCATCATAACCAAGACTTTTGAAGGTATTGTAAGCATGTAACGAAGTATTTTGTGCAGGTCCAGGCCCTGCAGCCATTTTTCCAGGGTCATCTTCACCGCCACCTGAGACGATTATAACCCAATGTTCTTTTTGGTTAAAATCACTAACACAACTTTCTTCTCCAGATAAAACAGATATAAAATTTAATCCAATAATCAACAAAATAGCAAAAAAAGTTAAGAAATTTTTAGCTTTGCTCATAATAACTGCCAATATTATATAAAATCACTTATTTAATTGTTACTATACTAAAAAATATATTTGATTAATATACAAAAAGAAAAAAAATTTAATTATTTTTTCTTTTTTAATGATTTTTCGAATATGCAAGACCACATTTCGCTTGCTGGTAATATATTTAACATCTTTTATACACCTGTATTACTAATTCACCATCAATTATTTAAATTTAATCATATTTTTACAAATATACGCCTATAAATCTTCAAAATCCTTATAAAATATTATAAAATCACTTTGCTGCGGAATATATATTAATTCTTTTGTAATTAATTTAAAATCATAAAAACCATATGCTATTCTTGCAAGATGGAAAAAACAAAAGTCAATAAATTCGGTATGAAACTTTACTATTTTTTAAAAGCAGCTAGATTTGAGCTGTTGATAATAACTGTTGCATTCTTTTTACTAGGAGAATGGTTATCTGTAGAAAAAATACCTCTCTTTCAAACAATAATTGGGCTTTTATCTCTTTCAGGATTGATGTCTTCAGGCTCGTATATCAATCATATTTTCGATAAAAATCTTGATCAAGCCGCTGGTAAAAAAAAGATTGGATTAATCGATTTTTGGGATTACATTTCAATAAGAGAATTATCTTTAGTGACTTTTGTCTTAATTTTTATCAGTCTTTTTATTCTTTTTTTAATAAATATTTATACATTTTTTATGGGTTTGTTGATAATCTTTAGCATCATTTTTTATTCTGTACCGCCTTTAAGATGCAAAGGAAGAGCACCATTTGATTTAGTTATGTTAGCATTGGAATTTTCTACACTACCTTTCTTTTTAGGATGGCTTACTAACGGTTTTATATCAAATATGTTTTTTGTCTATGGCTTTATTTTTGGGTTAGTTATTATAAGCGTCCATCTTTTATTTGACGTAATTATTATTGACGTAGATGAGGAAAAAAAATATGGTCTGAAGAGCTCATGTGTGATATTAGGCTATAATAACTCTGTCAACATTGGAATAATCCTTTTTTTCTTATCTTTATTTCTATCGATTTTTTTTGTTGGAATTGATTCCTTTATAACAATATCTATACTTATTTGTTCTCCGTTTTTCTTTTTTTCAAAGATATACACTAAACCTGCTCAGATAGGTTTATTGATAAGTATAAGCGTTTTTTTATGGGAACAAGCAATTTTCCTCTTCCTTTTTATACTATCAAAATCCATCATTCCTCTTATACCATTTATAATAAATCTGGCGACGTTAATATTAAAGTTATTCGGAGTTTACAAAAACTAGTTCAAATCAATATTTTTAGTTAAAAGTTAATGATTTAGTAATATTCCTTATCATAATTACTATATTTTTACGTTTATAGACGATAAATAAATCGTCAATGTTATATACTATGTTTTACAAAATATATATTATGGGAAAGGTAATAGATGATTATAAAATAAATGAACTATCCCTTGCATGGATAGAAATACAAAAAGAAATAGGACTTATCTAAAACCCTTTTATTTTTCTTTGACTAATACCGATAATGCTCAGGTTTATACGGACCCTCGACAGAAACACCGATATAATCTGCTTGCTTCTTGGAAAGCTTAGAAAGTTTAATACCAAGCTTTTTTAGATGCAATCTTGCCACTTCCTCATCCAAAACTTTAGGAAGCATATACACACCAATATCATACTTATTATTCCAAAGCTCAATTTGTGCTAGACACTGATTAGTAAAACTATTACTCATAACAAAACTTGGATGACCCGTCGCACAACCAAGATTCACAAGACGACCTTCCGCAAGCAAAAATATTTCATGACCATCGGCAAAAACATATTTATCGACCTGAGGTTTGATATTAATCTTTTTAATTCCGGGAATCTTATTTAACTTTTCAACCTGAATCTCATTATCAAAATGACCAATGTTACAGACAATAGCCTGATCCTTCATATTCTTCATATGCTCAGCAGTAATAACATCACAATTACCCGTAGAAGTAACAAAAATATCGCCTTCAGAAAGAGCATCTTCAATAGTTGTAACTTCATAGCCTTCCATAGCTGCCTGCAATGCACAAATCGGGTCAATTTCAGTAACAATTACACGAGCACCAAAACCACGCATACTCTGAGCACAGCCTTTGCCGACATCACCATAACCACAGACAACAACAACTTTACCAGCAACCATTACATCAGTCGCACGCTTAATACCATCAGCAAGACTCTCACGACAACCATACAAATTATCAAATTTACTCTTAGTAACACTATCATTAACGTTAAATGCGGGAAACAAAAGACTACCTTCTTTTTTCATCTGATAAAGCCTATGAACACCCGTAGTAGTCTCCTCAGAAACACCTTTTATCTCTTTTGCAATACGATGCCAACGAGCAGGATCTTTTTTATAAATCTCTTTTAAACAAGCCATAAGCTCCCTTACATCTTCAGGCTCATAACTATAATTTTTATCAAGCAAACCTGGGTTTTCTTCAACTTCATAACCCTTATGAACCATAAGAGTAGCATCGCCACCATCATCCACTATCAAATTAGGACCTTTACCGTCACCAAAATCCAAAGCTTTGCTTGTACACCACCAGTAATCTTTAAGATTTTCACCTTTCCAAGCAAAAACAGGAGTACCAGATTTAACAATTGCTGCGGCTGCATGATCCTGAGTTGAGAATATATTACAGCTAGCCCAACGAACATCAGCGCCAAGCTCTTTTAAAGTCTCAATGAGAACCGCAGTCTGGATAGTCATATGAAGACTACCAGTTATACGAGCGTTTTTCAATGCTTTTTTAGGACCATATTTTTCACGAGTAGCCATAAGACCAGGCATTTCATGCTCAGAAATCTCAATTTCCTTTCGACCCCAATCTGCAAGTTTAATATCCTTAATTTTATACTCAATTGTTTTTGCCATCATAACTCACACCTAAACTTTATTTTAATATCATTTTTGCATCAACGACACAAATATCATCTTTATATACAAAAACAGGGTTCAAATCCATTTGATCAACATGATTCATGAGTTCTTGCCCTATTTTTGAAACTTTTACAATTAAATCAATTACAAGTTCTTTATCTGCAGGAATATTTCTAAAACCCTCCAGAAGTTTTTTACCTTTAATCTCCTCAATCATCTCCTCTGCATCAACTCGTTCTAAAGGGACAACACGAAATGATACATCCTTATAAAGCTCAGTATAAATACCTCCGATACCTGCCATAATAGAAAGGCCAAAAGTTGGGTCTTGTACAAGACCTACAATTATCTCAACACCTTTCTCCTCCATCTGATCAACAAGTAAATTTTCATTTGGGAACTTCTTTTTAAACTCTTTGAACGTCTTTAAAAGTTCACCTTTGTCTTTTATACCAAGTTTTACGCCACCTACATCTGTTTTATGAAGAATTTTACTAGAACAAACCTTTAGAGCTACAGGAAAGTTAAGACCAAGAGCATCAAGATCACTTTCTTTATTTACAACTTTATACTTAGTCGTTTTAATGCCATATTCTTTCATTAAATCCTTTACTTCATTTTCGGCAAGAGCCCCTTTTCTTTTAACAAGCTCTTTTACTTTCTTGTTCATATCAATCCTTTTTCCTATTGTCAAGAACACGTTTTGCTTTTAAACCTTCCTGCAGTATACCATTAGGGGGCAAAACAGAAACTTTTGGTGTAAAAACAATAACACTTTTAATTTCATTGCATAGTTTCTGTGCAAGAGCTGCGACATCATTTTGACTAAGCAGATTCTTAGTTTCAACTTCAACAGTTAACTGATCCATATCATTATCATCTGTTGATAAAACCATACGCCAGTTACCACCAACTTTATCATCCTTCATAAGAACAGATTCAATTTGACCAGGATAAATATTAGTGCCACGAATAATCACCATATCATCAGAGCGAGCTTTAATATTAGTATGCTTAACATGAGTTCTGCCGCAATCACAGACAGTTATATCATAAAGCTTTGTAAGATCACGAGTACGATAACGCAATAGGGGCATGCCTTCTTTAGTAAGAGTCGTAAGAACCATCTCGCCTTCTTCCTCAGGGCCCACTGGTTCAAAAGTAATAGGGTCTAACACTTCAACAAGGAAATGATCCTCCCATAAATGAAGTCCATCATGCATATCACAATCAGTAGATACACCAGGGCCGCACATCTCAGTGAGACCATAAATATCATGAACATCCATATTCCATGCATCACAAATACGTTTTTTTAACCCAGGTGTAAAAATTTCAGCACCAAACAAACCATTACGCACCTTAAGTTTATGTAAATCCATGCCAATATCATGGGCGACCTGTGAAAGACGCATAGCATAACTTGCAACACCGCTGATAAATGTTGCACCGTAATACTCCATAACTTTTAACTGACGCTCAGATTGGCCCATGCCTGTTGGAACAACCATGGCACCAACTTTTTGCGCACCATAATGAAAACCAAAAGCACCAGTAAAAGTACCATATGGAATAGGATTTTGAAAAACATCTTTTTTAGTAAGACCACTCATAGATAGACAACGAGCCATTACTTCAGACCAAACATTGATATCATGAGGCGTATAACAAGCAGTAACAGGAATACCTGTAGTACCAGATGAAGCATGAAGCTCGATACAATTATCCAAAGAAACAGCCATCATATCAAAAGGCGCATTATCCCTAAGATCATTTTTAGTTGTAAAAGGAAGCTTGCGGACATCTGCAAGAGTTTTAATATCACTGGGTTTAACATTTAATTCTTTGAATTTTTTCTGATAAAAAGGTACGTTATCATAAACCCTATAAACTGTTTCTTTGAGTCTCTTAAGCTGCAACTCTTTGATTTTATCATGAGACATTGTTTCAATTTTTTTATCAAACATGAAATCCATAACAGTTTATCCCCAGCCGTTGAATTATAAATACTCTTATAAACTTTGAGTAAATAAATAATGGAGGAAAAGTTTTAAATAATAATCTTCCTTCCTACGTCTCTACCAACAGAGAACTAAGGTGTAATATTTATGGTTAAAAGTATGTACGACTATGTCGGGGATCAATGGAAAAAACCAGATGTATCCTTTCAATCTCCACAACAACAAAGACTTATACAGTGGAGAAAAGAAGAAAATTTTTCAAGAATTCAAAAACCAACGCGCATCGATAGAGCCCGAAGTCTTGGATACAAAGCAAAAATAGGTTATACAGTTGTACGTGCTCACGTACGACGTGGAGGGCTTAGAAAGCCGACTATTAGAAAAGGAAGAAAACCCTCTGCAAAAGGTATTTCTAAAATTACAATGGGTAAAAACACGCAAAGACTTGCAGAAGAAAGAACCGCAAAACGCTATCCAAACATGGAAGTACTTAACAGCTATTGGGTTGGAGATGATGGTAAAAACTATTTTTATGAAGTAATACTAGTAGATCCTGTTCATCCATCTATTATGAAAGATCCAAAAATAAACTGGATTACAGATGTATCAAACAAAAGACGAGTAATGCGCGGTAAAACAAGTGCTGGACAAAGAGGACGAGGATTACATAAAAAAGGCCGTGGTGCTGAAAAAGTAAGACCTAGCATTCGCGCTCATCAAAATAGAGGAAAATAATCTTTTTTAAGATGATACTGGGTACTTCAGGGTATATAGACAAAGATTGTGCTATTCCCACTTTTCATAACCTGATGGATTGTTTGGTATCCATTCTGGTGGAACATGATATGCCCTATATATAATATCATCATGAAAATATTCCCAAACAACCTCTCCATCAACTGTAACCTCAAATATCCTGTTGTTCTTTCCTTCAGTTATTAGTGTATTGCCATTTGGAAGACGTTGAGCTGAACTAATAAACGCACTAAAAAATTTAGGATCCCCTTCAGAGCTCACTTCTTTTTTATATTCCCAAACTATATATCTAATGTATATGGGTTAATCTCTATAACGCGTGAATAACACCTGAATTTATTTGGCATTCCCAGTATCCCATATCCAGAAAATCCCCCATTATCAAATACTAAAATATTTCCTGCTCCAGGTAATCCCTCAGGTATCATATGAGCATGATGTGGTCCAACAATCTGTCCAATTTTTTTACCTTCTTCTGTTTTTTGTGAGTAATCAGGACCGATTTTCCATACTATCTCTCCTGTTTCTCTACAGATTATCGCAATAATATTTGCATGACGTGAGCATATCATAATGTTTTCTGGGTTAAATCTTTCATCACCTGCATTATACCATTTGTTTTTACCAAGTTTTGACATGGCATTCAAGTGCAACCAATCGTATTTAATAAAAAACCAATTTCTTAGTTGAGGGATAGATATAAAAAGATGATGGCCCGGAAATAAATAAATTCCAATTTTGGTTGCATTACTGAATCCAAACTCGTCAAAATGATCAGATGCATGTCATTCAAAGCCAGTTAAATTTCCATTGAAATCAATTTCATATATCACATCATCAACGAGTTCTTTATTGCTTATTTTATCAACATTTATATTTTGATGTGCGAGAACCAATGTAGTACCATTCTCAATAAATTCTTGACCCGGTGCACAATATCCTACGGGATTTCCTTCTCTTTGAAAATCATGATGTTGCCTTGCTACCATTTTTCCAGAATCGGTATTATTCCAACTTGAAAAATTCAGCTCAACTGCACCGTTCCATACCTCTTGTACGACATAACAATATTCTCGACCAAAGATGTATTCTTCTCTTGAAACAGCAGGGCCTAAGGCAATGCCACCTGGCATTACTTTAACATCACATGATAAATTCCATTCATGTATGTGATTTTCACCCCTGTCGATTAATAGAGGTTTATATCCTATATCTGAAAAAATTGTATATCCTTGACATGTTTTTTCTTCACAATATTTTGTGACATTAGTTTTAATTAAGTTCGTTTTTTCTTTTGCTATTGATGCAGCATTAGTTGAAACGATTATTGTGATAATTAGACAAACTAACAATAGTTTTTTGTTCATCGTCCCTTAACATAACTAATATTTGCTAATTATTAAATATATTATAGCAGGTAATATATAAATTTTATTAAATTTACGCGCTCTTTTTATCAAATATATAAAAATATGGATGAGGTGAATATACTTTATATCCATGTTTTTTGAAAAAATCTTTAGAATAGTTAATGCGCTCTTGTTTTTCTATTTGAGATATTTTAGGCTCAATTTCTTCTGATTTAGTTCCACTTCTTTGAGAAAAAGGCATAACAAAACCAGAACTAAAGTTATTTTCTACTATAAAATTTAATGTTTGCTCCATTTCATCCCAAGTTTCACTAGGAAACCCAATTATATAATCAGTAAATATTTTTGTTTCTGGAACAGTTTCTTTTAACCTGCTAATTAGTCTACTAATATCATTTATATTATGAAAACGGTTCATTAATTTTAAAATCCTTGGACTCGCTGATTGCATTGGAATTTCAATAATGGATATCTTACCTTTTTTAAAGATATTAATTAGCTTGCTATCATATTTAACTAACCATTTGGGATTAAAATCGTGGATAAATATTTCATAATCGCCTTCAATATTTGTAATTTTATTTAAAAATGACGGAAAACTAGTACCTATATCTATACCATATGCTCCTACATCATCCCCGGCTAAAACAAATTTTTTAATTCCCTCATTTAATCCTTTTTTAAATTCTTTCAAACAAATATCAATTGGTTTACTTCTTAACGACCCTATTGCTTTTTTAATTGCACAATATGAACAGTTATCTGTACATCCCCAACCTATTCTGAGATGATACTGGTGTTCATTTGAGTAAATATATGCTAGACTGTATTCACCAAAAATGTATTTTAGAAGATTTAATCTGACTTTTTTATTAATCTTGTCAAAAAATTGACTCCTCCCAAATATTGTATAAAACAAACTATTTATCTCTCTAATATTCTTGTTACAATAGATGAAATTTTGATCCTCAATAGACGTAAAAGGAATGTTATTTTTTTTGAAAAATTTGTCTATCTCTGAAATATCTTTTGTAGCTATTTGTTTCCCGTTAAAATATTTCGAAATTTTCTCTTTTTCTATTTCCGGCAAGCAACCTGCAACAATTAACTCAGCACTATATGTAGAAAATTTTTTAATCACTGAAAAACAACTCTCAGCAACACTATCAACAAAAGCACAAGTAAAAAATATTATATAGTCTGCCTTTTTTGGATCATAAACAATTTCATAACCATTACTTTTAAAATAACAATACGTCCTTTGTGCATCTAGTCCTCTTCTTTCGCATCCCATATTATGTATGAATATTTTTTTTGGCGTCATTGCCATCATTTTATTTATATCTGTAAAGCTATTAATCTTTTTGCTAAATCATCTCTTTTTACTGAATAACAAAGCATTAATTTTTTTAATATCGATAACTTTGTACCCGTTTTTCTTTAGAAACTTTTTAGAAATTTCCATTCTTTTTGAAATTTCTTCTTGTGATATCCTATGTTTTATTTTTGCAGCATCTGTTATATCTCTTATTGAAAAGGGAAATATCTGACCAGAATCAAAGCCTGCATCTAACACAAATTCCAGTGTTTGTTTGAATTCTTCTGTAGTCTCTGTTGGAAATCCTGCCATAATGTGAGTATATAAATACAACTCTGGGAAATTAGATCTTATTCTTTTGAGTATCCTTTTCATACTGTTTGTTTCAGAAAATCGTCGCATTAGTCGCAATATTCTTTCATTTCCTGATTCAATAGGTATCTCTAATCCAACAATTTTTCCTTGCTTTAATATATCCATTAGGTCCATATGGTATTTTACTACCCATCTAGGATCTAGCCCACGGATAAATAAATTGTATTGGCCATTTATTTGTAAAAATTTTTTAAGTAGCTCGGGTAAACAACTATTTTTATCTATACCATAAGCACCGGTGTTATCTGCAGTTATAATAATATCCTTGTAGCCCTTTTTTAAACCTATTTTGAGTTCTTCTACACATTTTTCTAAAGGTTTACTTTTGAATTTTCCAGTAGATGTTTTTATAGTGCAATAGGAACAATTGTTAGGGCATCCCCAAGAAATTCTTATGTGGAATTGGTCTTTATTAGAAGCCATATACATAAAAGATTTTTTGTCATGTAAATTTTTTAAAATATGATTCTTTAGATATTTATACAATTCTTCCAATGGATAAATTCTGTGCAAAATTATTTTTATTGTTCCAGAAATTGTTGTTTTGTCTAAATTGAAGTATAGTATGTTGGCGTCATCTAGTTCACTGAATTTGTATCTATTATTTGGAAATAGTGAATCAATTTTCGAAATTTCTTTAGTGTCTATTTTCTTTCCATTGAACATACTTGAGAGTTTCTCTTTTTCTACAGAAGGTAAACAACCCATTATCAAAAGTTGTGCTTTGTATTTTTGAAAATATTTAATTTTATCAAGACAAATGTTTGCAGTTTGGCTTACAGCTGCACATGTAATGTATACTATTAAATCCGCATCTTTTGGACTATCCTTCATTTCAAAATTGTTTTTTAAAAAATATCTGTATATCTTTTCAGCATCCAATGCCCTTCGCCTACAGGCTTGCGGCTCATTATAAATATATACTTTTTTCATTTAGCAATCTCAATATTTAACTATTTTATTATAAGTATATATAATTTGTTTTTTAGTAATTACATTTATTTGTATCTTTCAGAAAAATTAACAATCTTCTTTATAAACAAAACTTATTATAGTTGCAATAAGTTTTATTTTATGATGAAATGCAACTTAGAACCAATGAAGGACTAAAAATTGAATTGTTATCTGGAGAAGATCAAGAAAAATATAATAAATTTGTTTTTAAACATCCTGATTCCACAATATATCATTCGATAGAATGGAAAAAAATAATCCAAGAGAGTCTAAATCTTAAGCCCTATTATCTGCTGGCTAAAAACGAAGAAGATAAAATTGAAGGAGTTTTGCCATTATTTCATATTAAAACGATTTTTAATAACGTACTTAGCTCATTACCACTAAGTAGCTATGGGGGTTTTATAGGAGAACGCAGGAGCATAACACCTCTTTTAAACGCAGCAACAATGTTGAAGAAGGACCTGCGTTGCAATCTTGTTATACGGCAAAAACCGTTAGATTTAGAAGTTTTTTTCAATGAGTTTAATTTGATCAAAGAGAATCTGTGGAATTTGCAAAGAGTTAATATAAAAAACCCTCAAGAAATGTGGTATTCTCTGGATAAGACCAACAGAACAAACATACGAAAAGCAGAAAAAAATGGATTATATATAAAAACTGCGCAGTCAGAATCTGATTTAACAGATTTTTACCATTTATTTTGTTTAACATACAAAAGACTGGGGTTTTGCGTTCCTAACTATCATTTCTTTAAAAAAATATGGGAAGTTATGAGTCCATTAGGATACCTAAAAATTTTTATTGTTAAGTTAGATGAGCTTTCCATTGGTTCAACTTTAAATTTAACTTTTAGAGATACCGTCTTTTCTGCTTATATTGGATTGGATGAAAGATATCTAGATCTAAAAGTTAGTAACTATCTCGATTGGAATTCGCTATTGTGGTGTTATAAAAAGAGTTTTTGTTATTATGACTTGGGTCTAACTACAAAAGAAAATAAAAGTTTGTTTAGCTACAAATCTTCTTTCAGCTCTGAAGATACAATATATTCTAGATATGTATCTCAAAATCTATCAAATATAAACAAACATCGAAGCTTTATTTATAACATTGTAAGGCATTCCCTTAGAAAAACCCCTGTCTTTTTAAATAAAAAACTAGGAACATTTATAATAAAAAACTTACCTTAACATTATATCGCCTTAAAAGCTCGATGAATTTTTATATTTCAATCTGATGTTGTTAATGGATGCAAATTTTATTTATCCAGCCTAAACTCGAAATATTTTCCAAGGATGCTCCTAACGCGATGAATTTTATTGAGGCAGACCAATTTTACTACCTTCATTTATCCATATATCATCTGGCAGAGATTACCCCCGTTAAATATTCGATTAAGATCATTGATGAGAGATTTAAAAAAATCAATTTTAATCAAGATTGTGATATTGTTGTCATAACCTTTTCCCCATCTTTTACATCACGTGCATATAAAATAGCAAATATCTTTAAAAAAAAAGGCAAGACCGTTGTAATGGGGGGAGTTTATCCAACTTTGATGCCCGAAGAGGTAAAACAACATGCCGATTCTGTAATTATTGGAGAATCTGATGAAAATTGGCCTAAGCTACTCAAAGATTTTGAAGATGATGAAATTAAACCTTTTTATAGAAATAAAAACCCTGTTGATATCTATAACTCTAAGCAAGTTAGGAGTAACGTAACTGCAAATTTTATGGTTAAAAGAATAGAAACAAGTAGAGGGTGCCCTAATTGTTGTTCTTTTTGTCTTTCTCCAATCATTTTAGGTTCTAAACAAAGGCTGAGATCTGTTGATGCAGTTATTAAAGAAATCAAATCGACAAAGAATAAGTTCATAAATTTTGATGATTCTTCTATGACCAATGATGTTAATCATACTAAGAATCTATTTAAAGAGATGATTAAATTAAATAAAAAATTTTTTTGTTGTGGAAATGTAAAACAACTCAGTGAAGATGATGAACTTTTAAAATTGGCTTACAGAGCAGGCTGTATAGCTTGGTTTATTGGCTTCGAATCAGTTCAACAAAAAACACTTAATTTTATAGATAAAAAAACAAATAAAATTGATTATTACAAAAAAGCCATCGAAAAAATACATAAAAATCACATGGCGGCTATTGGATCATTTATGTTTGGATTTGATACAGATAAAAAATCAGTGTTTAATGAAACACTAAAAGCAATAAATGATTTAGAAATAGATTCAGTTGAATTTAATATCTTAGGTATTTATCCGGGGACTCCTCTTTTTGATAGATTGGATAAAGAGGGAAGAATGCTCATTAAAGATCCAAGCATGTATAATTTTGGTAAAGTAGTTTTTCAACCAAAAAATATGTCTCCTGAAAAATTAGAAATAGGTGTCTGGAAAATCGCTATGAAGTTTTATTCGAATAAAAACCTGATTAAAATTTTTATTAGAAACTTAAAACTCGGATTATATCCATCTTTTGTTATTCTTTTGAAAAACTTAAATTCAAAAAAATTCTATAAATCCTGGAAAAAACTGTATCAATATTATTATTCGCTAAAATAAACTAATTTCTACGCATGATAGAAGATCCCAACTACTTTTTATATATAAATTTCAATACTTGTTATAATTAATTCCGGAGTTCGAAAATAACTGCTTGTGGAATTACATTTAAAAATATTGTTAAAAATCAATATTCAAGCTGTATAAAAATGAACATAACTTTAATACAACCAAAATCTAAAATTAGCACTAAATCAAATAAAAATTTTTTTTTCAAATTAAGAGTACATCCTTCTCTAACACTAAAACAAATAGCATATTTGACACCACAAACTCATAATATCCAACTTATAGATGAGCGATATCAAACTATCGATTTTAACACAAAAGCTGATCTTATCGGTATCTCTTGTATGACTACGGATGCTCCTAGAGCTTACGAAATAGCAACAGAATTCCATAGAAGAGAGAAAACGGTTGTTCTTGGTGGTTGTCATCCTTCTACATTGCCAGATGAAGCAAAACAGTATGCTGATGCTGTTTTAATTGGCGAAGCAGAGCTTAATTGGAGAAAGTTATTGGAAGATAAAGAAAATAATAATCTAAAGCCTTTTTATAGAAATGAAAAACCTATCGATTTATATGATATTAATAGAGTTAAAAGAAGAATTAATGACCGTTTATCATTTACTGCCGCAGTCCAGTCTTCTAGAGGTTGCCCGTATAGGTGTGAATTTTGTGCAATTTCTAATAATCTGTATGGTAATAAACATCGAACAAGGAGAATCGAAGATGTATTGGAAGAAATAAAATCGACAAAGGCAAAATATTTGTATTTTTTTGACCCTTCAATGACAATTGACCTAAAACATACAAAAGATTTATTTAGAGAAATGAAACATTTAAATAAAAAATTTAAATGTTTTGGCAATATAACCATTTTAGAAAAAGATGACGAACTTTTAAAACTAGCTAGTGAGGCTGGATGCAAAGTATGGTTTGTTGGTTTGGAATCTGTATCGCAATCGACCCTTGATAAAATTGGTAAAGGAAATCAAGCGAATAAATACATAGAATCGATTAAAAAAATACACGACTATGGCATGTCAGTTTTTGGTAGTTTTATATTTGGTTTTGATACAGATACAGTTAGCACATTCAAAAATACAGCGGATTTTGTACAAGTCTCTGGGCTTGATACAGTTGAATTCTATATCTTGACGCCTTATCCTGGGACTCCTCTTTTTGATAGATTGGATAAAGAGGGAAGGATCTTGACAAAGGATTGGTCAAAATACAACGAAAACCAAGTTGTTTTTAAACCAAAGAATATGACACCTGAACAACTTTTTAATGGAACCAGTGAAGTCAGAGATACAGTTAACTCTTTTTCGACAAGATGTAGACAAATATTTAAAGATAAATATATCAGGTTTGATATTGGTTCAAAAATATTCCTATCTATGTGACATGTTTTTTTATTTCCTAGTAAAAATAGCTTATCTTACAATCATAACTGGTTTTGCAGCGTATTGAACTACTTTATTTGCTACACTTCCTATAAGATACTGCCCAAGCTCGCTTTGACCTTTACTGCCAAGAACAATTAAATCAACATTAAGTCTATTTGCAATATCAATAATAACTGAGGCAGGGTCTCCTTCTTCAACCATTCCTTTGATTTCAAAACCCTGCTCGCCAATATCTATTATTACCTGATCGATGAGATTTTTGGCTTTTGTTTTTAAAATGTTATATGCATCATCATCCACAAATGATTTATCATGCGGGCTTGGAACAACAGCAAGAAGAATCATCTCTCCATACTCTTCTAAAAGCATAATCGCTCTATTCAAGGCTTGCTCAGCACCTTCACTGCCGTCAAAACCAACAAGTATTTTATTCATAATTTATTTTTTTCTCCAGGTAGGACCCTGTGAGGTGTCCTGAATTTCAAATCCAAATTCATCAAGCTTATTTCTAATATTGTCGGCTGTATTCCAATCTTTTTTATTTCTAGCCGCTTCTCTTGCCTCAAGGAGTAAATCCATTACTTCTTCAATAGCTTTTCCCTGAACATCTGTTGCATACATGCCTGCAAATTTTTTTAATTGTTTCAAAACAGAATCATCAACAGTAACAGAATCCTTTTTTTCGTCCTGAAATAAGGTTAAAATGTTTCCAAGTTTAATAACCGTGTCAAGTGCTTTTTTACAAAGATTAGAATCAGGATTTTTTGTTTTTTCAAAAAAACGGTTACATGAATTTACAAAATCAAAAATAATACTTACAGCTTGAGGCGTATTAAAATCATCATCCATCGCAGATTCAAAACTAGATTTAAACCTAGAAATCTCCTCAAAAAACTCTTTATCATCAGATCCTTGCTCTTTTTTAGATACCAATTCCTCAAGTTTTTCTTTAACACGATAAACTCTATCAAGACCCTTTTTAGAATTCTCAAGTGCTTTTTCAGAAAAATCAGGTGGACTGCGATAATGAGCCTGTGCAAAAAAGAAACGCACAACCTCAGCATCCCACTGGCTTAACAAATCTTTGACATTGACAATATTTCCGATACTCTTGCTCATTTTTTCTCCATTAACAGTCAACAAACCAATATGCATCCAATACTTGGCAAACTCTTTACCAGTTGCTGCTTCTGCTTGAGCTATCTCATTTTCATGATGTGGAAAACGCAAATCCATACCGCCACCATGAATATCAAAAGGTAAACCCAATAATTTTTTACTCATAGCAGAACACTCAATATGCCAACCAGGCCGACCAGGTCCCCATGGGCTATCCCAACTAGGCTCACCAGGTTTTGCAGATTTCCAGAGAGCAAAATCAAAAGGATTATGTTTTTTATCCTCTGGATCTTTTCTAACACCACTCATAAGATCATCAAGTTTTTGCCCAGAAAGTTTACCGTAATCAGCAAATTTTTCAACACTAAAATAAACATCACCATCAGAAATATAGCCGTATTCCTTGTCAATAATTTTTTCTGTCATCTTAATCATATCAGGAATGGTCTCTGAAGCTTTAGGATAAATATCTGCGCGGCGAATCCCTAGTTTATCAAGATCATTAAGGCAAATATCTGTGAATTTTTTAGAATACTCAAGTGGGTCTACACCTGCTTTATTGGCTGCAGCAATGATTTTATCATCAACATCAGTAACATTTTGTACATAAGTAACCTTAAAACCTTTATACTCAAAATAACGACGAATAACATCAAAAGCAAAATACGTACGAGCATGACCGATATGAGCATCAGAATAAACAGTCATACCACAAACATACATCTTAACTTTGCCTTTCTCAACAGGTATAAAATCTTCTTTTTTTCTTGTTAAACTATTGTATATTTTTAATGTCATAATAGCACTCAACTAGATAAGGGCTAATATGGAGAAAAATATATAGTTTACTAATAAAGCATACAAATGCTTTAAATATCCTTTTTCTATGCAAAGAATGGAGGTTAAAGTTTATGGTAATAACTGGTTCAAAAAAAGAACAAATCGCAGTACTTACTGGAGGAGGAGATGCTCCAGGTTTAAATGCTGTTATAAGAGGTCTTACAATAAAGGCAAAAAAATATGGTTATGATGTGTTAGGCTTGTGTGACGGATGGGCAGGCGTACTTGATAAAGGTGAAGAAAAGCCCCTTGATTTAGATGAAGTTGAGGATATTCACATGATAGGTGGAACGATTTTAGGATCGTCAAGAACCAATCCATATAAAGTTGAAAATGGACTAGAACAAGTCAAAAGAAATCTTCAAAGACTCAATTGCAAATACCTTGTTGCAATAGGCGGGGAAGATACACTTGGAGTTGCAGCTAAACTTCACAAAGATGGAATAAAAGTAGTAGGTGTACCAAAAACAATTGATAATGATTTATCTGAAACAGATTACACCTTTGGTTTTGATACAGCAATTACTCGTGCAGCTGAGGCGATACGTAATCTTCACACAACTGCAAAATCACATCATAGAGTAATAATTGTTGAAGTAATGGGCAGACACGCAGGATGGATGACTCTTGAATCAGGAATTGCAGGTGGAGCACATGCTATACTTCTTCCTGAAGAAGAATTTGAAATGGATATGCTTGTAAAAATAATAAAAAATCGAGACGCAAAAGGAAAAAAATACACAATTATTGCAACATCTGAAGGTGCAAAACCAAAGGGCGGAGATATTAAATTCAAAGATCAAAAAGTTGATGCATTTGGCCATAAGATTCTAGGAGGAATATCAGAACAGCTTGCAAAAAAACTAGAAGAACTTACAGGTAAAGAATGCAGACATGTAGTTCTAGGTCATCTGCAAAGAGCAGGAACGCCGACTGCATTTGATATAAACCTTGGAACACGACTTGGAATACTTGCAGCAGATCTGATAGAAAAAGGCGAGTTTGGAAAAATGGCAGCACTTCACGGAACAGAAGTGGTTCCAGTGCCACTTGAAGCAGCTGTTGGAAAACTAAAAACAGTTCCAAAAGAAAGATTTGAAGAAGCAAAAATATTTTATGAATTATAAGGAGGAAAAAATATGTCATTAGTCCCAATGAGACAAATACTTGATGAAGCAGCAAAAAAAGGTTATGGAGTACCACATTTTAATGTAAACAACATGGAGCAAGCACAAGC
>CAZFAZ010000084.1:0-3578 GCA_964517155.1 uncultured Thermoplasmatales archaeon | reverse complement strand
GTAATATATTGTCAGTTGTCTTATCAAATTTATAATAATTTGGTATAATTTGATACAGATATTTTTAATTCAATCTAATTATTTTCTTATTGATTTATTATGTATTTATACGCAACGTATTTTTACGTAATATATGAGAGTTAATAGGAGGCTGACAGGTTTTTCGCGTGAAAATAGTTTGCGTTATGTTAAATATTTATACAAATCATTAAAAACCGTGTTCAAAGAGCCTTTAGGCTCTTCAAGGTATCCGTCACATGCTGAGATAATATCCTTGTTAATACCATATTTCAATCGCTTTATTGAGTTTACGCCTATAAAATTTAATACATCATCAATATTTTCACGTACAGACTTTTTAGAAAACCAAAGCAAACTGTAAAGGTCGCAAAAGTCTTTGACTTTTTTATGAAAAACGTCTCCTCTTGAAGATAGAGACTGAATTTTCATAGCAGTTATTATTTCCCGTACAGGTATAAATAAATTATCCGATACCGACGATATTTTCACTTGATAGTTCATACTGCTATAGACCTGTTTGATAAGAGGAACTTCAAAAAAACAATTTGGATGTATGTCGTATAGGTTTGGGAGATAACAGTTTACTAGTATATCTATATAAAGAACGAATTCTTTATTTTTCATTTTTTCATCTTTAATCCCCATTTAACAGCAGAAGCCAAGTTTTGATGTAGAACGTATCAAGTTATTATTAAAGTCGTTTTTCCGCTATTAAGGTTCTGTCGATAGAGCTTTGGCAGGTTTTTTTCTTCTCCTGATACCCTTAAGCAGCTAAACAAATACCATAAATTCTTATTTAGTTAGAATTATTAATAACAGATTTGCATACGAAAACCCTTAAAATGAGAAATATAAAAAATAAAAATAATTCACTTTCCTTTTTTTGATATTTCTTTTGTCGAAATCCCAAAACCCATCTCAAATAATCTCGACTCATATGTCCAAAGTTTACAGTTTTTATAAAGGCAAAGTGCTATAAAATCTGCATCTTTTTCATGACTCTCTAATAATTTTTTAGCTTTTGTAAGATGTTCTTGATATTTTTCTCTTTCTACTAATTTAATTCTTTTAAAAAGTAACTTAGTTAAAATTGAAAAATCTGAATTTGAAAGTTTAGATTTAGAAAGAATTTCTTTTTTATTATTTAAAAATTCAATCCAAAGCATTTTTGGAGCATACAGCGTTAAATTCTTGTCAAATACAAGATCTATTATGTCTCCCCCCGATATTAGCGTTCTAAATAAAACATTTGAGTCAATTACTAATTCCAATCTATCTCAGCTCTTTATATTTAAGATCTTTATACATAGAATTTTTAACTTTTTTGGCTAGTTCGTCTGCGTCTTTTTCTGAAAAATTTGATTTTGAAATGATTTTTCTAAATTTTTCTAATGCTTTTTCTTCTTCTAATTTTTTTAAAGCTTCTTCTCTAGCGATTTCTGACCAGTTAACCCAGGAAAGTTGTTTTATCATTTTTTTAAAATCTTCTGTGACTTTTAATGTAATACTTACCATTCAATTCCCCTCATTTTTTCTTTTTTCTTCAAATTCAAGGATTGCTTCTGCTCTTATTCTAAGTCTATTTTTAATTACCTCAGACCAATTTATTTCAGGATGTTCATCCATTTTATCTTTTAATTTTTTTGGAATAGATACAGTTAATGTAGACATTGTTTTTTTCACCTTTTGACATAATTATGTAATTATACAATAATTTATTAATATACAATATATTGTTTATGCATATTTATATTTTTTGCTATGTAAATGCTCAACAGAAATTTAACAATAGAATCTTAATGGTTCAGAAAAACAATTGCAGTATCCTTAAATTAATTCATTTGAATAAATACTGCAATCCAATTTGATTACATGAAAAAATTAAATTAAAGAAAGATTCTATTGATTATCTCAGAGATGAAAAAAGCAAAACGATCTGTGTACACAATAGCAAAAATGCAAGATATCGCAATTTTTTTACACAACGCGGTTTGTTTTTTTAACTTTTAATTTTTTATTCAAATTCATAATAATTATGTTGGTTAAATACAGCTGAAATGATAGTATCTTCTGAAATTTGTGTTCGATGATGTAGCGCTTGTTTATATGCCATGAGTTGACCACTGTAACATTCTGGATGGTTTAAGTTTGGTTTATAGTCCATTATGTATACTTTTTTGTTTCGTATTTGAATAATATCAATATGTCCTGTGAGGGGTGTTTCAATGTTAAATTTATCTGTTTCCTTTGGATTTAAAAACACGGGTAGTTCTGTACAAATAGTTGTTGAATCGTTGTAAAGAAAGAATTGTTCAACAGCTTCATGAACAGACTGGTTTTTAGCTTGAAGATGTAGGGCAAGTCTGGTAAGTTCTGGTGCAATAGATTTTTTTTGTTTTGTTTTAATTTTTTTGCAAGCAGTACATTGTGAGGCACGTGGACCACTAAGAAATATAGTTGTGGGAAGGCTTCGTTCTACCCAGTTTATATAGCGTTTTAGTTGTGGAAATTGCTTACTATAAAGATTGAGTTTAAGGTTATGGTAGGTGAAAGGATAAATTTGTTGATGGTTGAAACGATGTGTTGTGGTAAGATTTTCTGGATCTATCATATATTGTTTACGTAGTTTGAGAAAGGTCAGTGTGTGTTGATATCGTGTAATCCATGAGTAAATAGTTCTTTCTGGCGGTGAATATCGGTATTTTTTTCCAGTAAGAGTTTTTGTTTTTTTAACAGGGTATCCTTTGTTGTATTGTTGCAATGTATATAGGATTACATGTAATGGATAATGAGTATACGCCTGAGTTTTGTTGGTAAAATATTTTTTACAGTGTTTGCAGTAATATTTTTGTATGATGCCTTCTTGGGTTTGGCGGATTCCAGATTTAATGATGTGTTTATTTATATTGCATTGTGGACAGTTCATCATTGTTCAACCCTTTAGAAAATGTATTATAAATGCATTATAATAAATTATGTATAATATTTTTTGTGTGTAGTTCAAACCAATACTGTACGAATACAAAAAGTGGCTGTTGATTACAGCATGATCTGAAAAGTTTAGCAATGATCGCCGTGGGGTCAAATTGACAGCGTTTGCAGTGTTTGTTCATGTGGCGGATGTAAATGTTTATTGCAAAATATTTCGTTTAAAATGATGAGTAGTTTTTAGAAAATCCGATAGTGTGACCTGACAACGTTTGCATGTAATTCAGATGACATTCTTTGCAAAAAATAATGGGGGAACTGACATCGTTTGCAGTGTTTGCTTGGGAGGTGAAATTGTTTTTATCTTGGTTGAGTTGATGCTTGGAAAGTTGATTGGTTGATGGATTGTTTTTTCTTCTGTTAGGCAAAGTAGTATTCTTGGTGGTCTAACAGTCATCTTTTGCACGTGAAGGGTAACTGCTGACAAACAGGTTTTGCACGCAGTAGGTGTTTGAGTTGATTTTTAGGTTTTGAAACAAAACAAAAACAAAAGATAACAATTTGTTTTTTTTCTTTAAAATGAGCTAAGCATTACACAAATAGGAGTAGAAATTAATTTTCTATAAATA
>CAZFAZ010000083.1:0-11604 GCA_964517155.1 uncultured Thermoplasmatales archaeon | reverse complement strand
TTTGCTTGGTATAGGAGTTGTTGAGGATATTTTTGAATCAGTTGAAAGAGGAGTTGATTTGTTTGATTGTGTGTCTCCTACAAGAATTGCACGAAGTGGATTTGCGCATATTCGCCCACCTCTTGGGACAAAGAAAAATAAATATCGTTATAAAATAAAATCGAGCAGGTATCAGTCTGATGATAAATCAATCGATCCTAACTGTAATTGTAAAGTTTGTAAGAATTATTCTCGTGCTTATATCTATCATCTTTTAAAAACAGAGGAACTTCTTGGGTTTAATCTTATCAGTTATCATAATGTGTATTTTATGCTTGAGCTGATGAAAGAAATAAGAAAATCAATTCAAGAGGGAACCTTTCAAAAATTAAAGAAAGAGTGGTTGGAATAAAAGTGGTATTTTGAAAGGCACACAGGTTAACAAGGTAAAACATATATTATTAATTCTGGTTTTGATGCCTAGATAGTTTGATTTTATAGAACCATCTTTGTTAATTTTGTTTATAGTTCGAAAAAATGAACATATGTTCAATAAAGTGAACATAGCACTTTTAGATATTTTTTGAGAAAGATAATACTATAAAAATGGATATTTCTTTTTAAGTACAGATAAAATTTTATCTTTATACTCATAGTTAATATAGACTGCTTTTCCATGCTTTGATGGTTTTTTAATTACAATATTATTTTTAATCAATTCATCAAGTTCTCCTTGCATTTTTCCTTTAATGTGACTTGGAAAACCTCCAACTAAGTTGTCTATTAGCATATGTCCTTTTCCAAAACATCTATTTCGCCATAATTTGAATAATAGGTCCACCTGTAAATCTGTAAAATTCATCTTATTCTCCATATGGAAAATTAGATTATATGTATTATGTAAAATTTTTTTACATAGTTGTTAAAAAAGTTTATATACTTTGGATGACATATATGAATATAGGTGTATTGAATGTTCAAAGATATCTTTGGAAATAGCCCACAAACAAAAATACTTGATTTCCTTGCAGATCATCCAAATTATGATTACAATGTTTCAGATATTTCTAAAAACTCAGATGTAAGCCGTCCAACTGTATACAAAATTGTTGAAATACTTATTAAAAAGAAACTAATAATAAAAACAAGAGAATCTGGAAATTCATCTCTTTATAAACTAAATATGGAAAATAAACTTGTTCAGGTTATATTAAAATTTGATTTTGAATTAGCCGGTCAAATTGCCGAGATGGAATCAAAAGTCACTGTTAAAAAATATGAATCAGCTCTTACTTCACCTAAAACAAAAGCAGTTACGTCATAAATTTTTATGACTGATGGGCCTGCTGAGAGGCACACAGTTCAACAGGAGTAAATCCAGGTAAAACATATGGCGTTTTTATGTGTTTTATTTTTTGAATTTTTTTCTTTGTTTGAAAAATAAAATAAATCCAATTGCAGCCATCAATATTATTACTTCAAAACCCGGAATCATACGTTCAAATTCATAGGTTGGTAATGAAAACGTTCTAATTATTTTACCTGTGGCAGTATTCAAAATTTTGATATTCCCATCAGAACAGTATGCTACTAATTTTTTATCATATGAATACACTGGGCTTTGATAATATTCATAAGTTTGTATCTTTTCTCCATCGAAGTTATAAACGATGATATGATGTTGATCAAAATCTCTTACAACATATTCTCCAAACCAGATATCAAGGATGCCATTATTGCCATGTTCGCCAAAATAATGGTTAAATGAAGTATTTTGAATAAGTATATTATTTGTAATATTCCACACAAACACATCATAAGATATATAATGTTGGCCAGAATCAGAATGCCAACCTGGAATTCTTGATACTATTTGTATCTCGTTGCCATCTTCAGACCATATTATTGACTCTGAACGATCAGTAACTGAAGTATTGAAAATATATATAGAGTTATTATTAGCGATATTTATCACTGAAAGTGTTTTTGTCCCTTCTCCATCTGGAATAATAACTATTTTTGAACCATCAAATGAAGGTATTATTTTTTCTGCATTATTGTAAGTGACTGAGTTTATCAACGAAAAATTTATTGTTTCCCAGATAAAAATATTTGTATCATTGTATGTAATGTAACTTTTTCCATCCTGAGCCCAAGTAATGTGGTCTCCAAAGTCTTGTTCTACATATTTATTTAAACTTATAGAAAAAATGGAGTTATTATAATTATTAATTAGGTAATTTCCATCTGGAGATAATTTCATATTAATATATTCAGAGGTTGTTTTATTCCATATAACTTCTCCTGTATTGATGTCCCATACATAAAGTTCACATATATATTCGTAAGGTTCTAATGAAACGATTAATTGACCATCACCTTGGCAATAAGCAAATAAACGTGAATTGTCATTAGAAAATGAAATGCCATCTGGGTAGAGATGACTTTCATATGTTGGTGAAACATTAGGCCATATTATACCTATTTGAATTAATACTAATAATATCCCAAGTATTACAAAAAATAAATTAAAAGATTTTTTAGTTATAAATGGTGTTCTAAATTTATACAATAGTAAAGTGACAACTATAAAAATAATAATTAATGGTAAATAAAAAATTATACAAAGAAACGGTATTATGAGAAGTGACATTACTGGGCTAAATTGATCGATAATCAAAAATGCTACAACAGATGAAATAAAAATTGTTAATATGATCTTGATAAAAAAAATCCATCCATTAAAATTAACTTTATTATTCATAATTACTCCAGCTAATATTTCAAAACGACTTTTTATACTTATTCAAAGCTTTTTCAATGACATGTGTCCTGTTTCTATTTTCAACACCATCTACTTGTAAGTCTATCCATTCGACAAGATCTTTTGGCAGCCTAATTGTAACTGATATTGTATCTCTTTTTGACATAATTACAACATAAGACATAATAAGACAGAAAAATATAAATACTTGCAATACATTACATTATATTGTCTTACAAAGTAAGACAATATAAGGGGGAAAATACTTGTTAAATAACATAGAAAATCTTGGTAGATTAGACTGTCCTATCTCTTTAAATTCACAAGAAGCATCATTTGATGATGTAGCAATTCATGCCTTACTAAGACAAAGGCTTTCAAGAAGCACTGTTGAAAAAAGGATGAGGTATGCAAGGTTCATGGAAAAGCATCCATGTCCGGTGGATTTTAGAAATCCACATTATGAAAATTTTATTAGACACATGGATTATCGTGAACAAATAGAACTTGCAGGTGCATCGGCTCTTTCTCATGAATGGAAAACAATGAAGACGTTTCTCAATGCATATGGAATACCACTAACTGACTGGAACTATAAACCGCCATCAGTTCCAAAAACTAAAGCAAGAGTAATTCCAAGTCCAGATATTGTTCATAAAATGATACATCACAAATACAGTAAAGATGAATATGAAAACGCGTTCATACAATACACATTGATGCATTCTTTTATGATCGGTTGGCGAAATCCATCAGAAACATGCACAATGACAGTTGATGATGTCAAACTTGACAAAGGAATAATTATAATTAGAGAACCAAAGAAACATCAAACAAGCAGAGTGATTATACCAGAAAAAGCATTAATGACTGGTAAAACAAGGAAAAGTTTCAAGAACTGGATAGATAAATGGAGACCAAAAGTAGAAAACCAACATAGTGGAAATTCATTATATCTAAGACCAGACGGCCGACCTATTGAAAAATTCCAATACCGTATGTTTGTAACCCGTAGAGTTAAACCTATTTTTCCAGAATATCAACCATATGTTTCAAGACATTGGTGTGCAACAGGTAAACTAATTAAAACTAAACTGGAGACAAAAAGATTTGACATATATGACGTAAGAGACTGGCTTGGGCATAGCGAGATCCAGACTACAATGACCTATGTTCGTGATGCCAAACAGTACATGCGGCAAGCACCTTTTGACTGGTTTAAATACATCATGAAAAAAGGATAAAGTAAAACTTCTACGAAAAACCTCTGTTTCACATGGACTCTCTCCATATGATGTGTATGGGCCTGCTGAGATTTGAACTCAAGTCTATAACTCCCGAAGCTACAAGGATACCAAGCTACCCCACAGGCCCAGAATACTTAAGAAACTTGAATATAAAATAGATTAAAAATTGTTGTTATTAAAAAAAAGAAAAAAATTAGCTTATTTTAAGCTTTTAAGTTTTTTTGCAAATTCGCTGTATTTTCCCTCAAGTATTTTTGCTGATTCTACGATTGCATCTTTTGCAGTAAGTGAGCCATCTGTTTCAAAACTAAATGTAACTCTTGTCGGATCGCGTTTAATAGTTATAAAATCAATTTTTTCTTTATCAATATATGATTCTAAAACAGATAGTTTTTTCTCATCTTTTAAAACAATTTTATCATTTTTAATTTCTGCAGCATCTTCAGGCATTTTTGCTATTATATTTTTAACGTCTTCTATTTTATTTTTATCAAACTCTATAGTTATATCCATCTGATATCCTGGTGCTTGTACTGACTGCCATTTAGCATGATCTTTACCGCAACCCAAAACTGCTTCAACTTCAAGTATAAGTCTTTGTTCTCCATAAAGTCTTACAATTGGTATTTTATCTTCAGTTATCGCCCAGCTTTTTTCAGATGGTTGAAGATCGCCAGATAAAACATTTCCCTCTCCTTCTTTACTTAGAGTATATCTAACAGTGCAATTAGGACATCCCTTGCCTTTACATACACATTTATCTTTAAAAGTTATCAAGCTAAGATCTGTGGGTATTGGAATCAAACCTAGGCGATGAGATATTATTTCATCAAAAAGTGCGCTTGTATTATCATATATTACAACATCATCAACAGCAAGCTTTGGAAGCTCTGATAACATAACACGTCTTAGCGAGTTTAAAAAATAAAGATTTGTATCTTCAATTTTTAAAACAGCTTTTTTTGCTTTTAGCTCTTTTACATCAACTTTCATATTGTTTCACCCTAAATTCTCCTGCCGCGCCGTCCGCCTTTCTTTCTGCATCCATCATGTGGCAAAGGTGTTACATCTTCTATTTTACCTATCTTTAGGCCACTGCGAACAAGTGCACGTATGGCTGCTTGAGCACCACGACCCGGGGTCGAACCTTTATTTCCACCTTGTCCACGTACTTTTACATTTACACGATCGATTCCTTTTTCAAGAATTTGTTCAGCAACTGTTTGTGCAACCTTCATAGCAGTATAAGGTGAACCTTCATCTTTTGCAGATTTAGTAACCATTCCACCAGAACAACGAGAAAATGTTTCAGCGCCAGTAAGATCGGTAACTGTGATAATTATATTATTAAATGATGCAAAAATATGTGCAACTCCTAATCTTCCCATTATTTTTCCTCCTCATTTTTTTCTTTTTTTGATTCTTTAGGTTTTACTTCTTTTTTTACTTGTTCCTCTTGAGGTTTTTTAGTTTCTTCTACTGGCTCTTTTTTATCTTCAGGTAGTTTCTCTGTTTTAACAGCTTCTTGCTTTATTTCTTTTTTTACTTGTTCCTCTTGAGGTTTTTTAGTTTCTTCTACTGGCTCTTTTTTGTCTTCAGGTATTTTCTCTGTTTTTATTTCTTTTTTAATAGGCATTGATTTAAAATCAGATTTAGGTCTTGCTGGATGCGTTAAATCATTTAAAGGAGAAGAATAAGTATATCCTATTTCTGCTTCTTCTTCTTTTGTAACCATATACCCAGGAACTGTGACTTTCCGTTCTCTAATTAAGATATGCCCATGTGAAATAAGCTGTCTTGCTTGATTAGGTGTACTTGAGAGACCTTTCAAATATGTAAGTGTTTGAAGTCTTCTTCCAAGTATTGATTCTGTGTCAAGTGCAAGAACATCATCTAATGAGGAATTAACAGGTAAAATATTCATACGGTTAAGATGCATAATAAGCTGATCACTTTCTTTTTTACTCTGAGGCTCTCCGGTTTTTACCTTTGCAAGTAATTCTCTTGCTTGTCCACGATATTTTCTAAGACGCGTTTGTGCTTTCCATATCTCTCTTTTGTTTTTCAAACCGTATTTTTTAACTAATTCGTTTTCCTGTTTTATTCTGTCTTCCTGCCAAGGGTGGCTAGGTGTTTCATATTTTTTCCTTGAAAACTTTGGTCTGCCCATACTTTACTTACCCCCTGGTTGCTCTTTCTTTTTTGATACACCCAGTGCTAATCCTCTGCGGTTGTTTGCCTTAGTTCTTTGTCCTCTAACTGCCAAACCTCTCTCATGACGTATTCCCCGGTATGATCGTATTTTTTTCATAATGTTAATTTCATCACGCAGACGCACATCAATTTCATTTCCAATTAAATGTATATCTTCACCAGTATCGTAATCTTTTCTATGATTCAGCATCCATTTAGGAGCATTTTTTGTAATGCTATCTATTGCATTCTGAAGTTTTTCAATTTGCGCATCAGAAAGATCACCGACTTTCATATGTCGATTTATCCCTGTTTCATTGATTATAAGCGATGCCATCTGAATCCCGACACCTTTTACTGTTGTAAGGCCATAGATAACTCTTTTTTCCCCGTCTATATCTGTGTTTGAAAGACGGATTATATATTTAAAATCAGGGCCGTGATCAATGGTTTTCTTTGGTTTTTCTTTTTCTTCTTTTTTCTCTTTTTTACCAGTTTTTTTAGTTTCTATTTTCTTTTCTTCTTTTTTGTCTGTTTCTTCTTCAGTTGTTTTTTCAACTATCTCTTCTGATTCTTCATCGGGTGTTGGTTCGTCTTTTATTTGTTTTTCAACTGCTTCTTCTGCCTTGTCTTGGATTTTATCCTCCCCTGTAGTTTCTTCTACAGGATCTTCAGGCATTTCTTTGTTTTCTTTTGTTTCTTTATCCAAGTTTATAACCTCTTATTTTTTATTATAATTAACCTTATTTATAATAAGGAAAGTAAAGCCAATAATAAAAGAAGCTGTATTTAAGCGTTAGGGAGGTTTATCTGAGCATGTTTTTTAAATTTTTACCGTAATTGATTTATGCTCAAATTATATCCCGGTGATTAAGTGAGATAATTATGTCTGAATCTTTATGGACTAAAATAGATGATATACTCGAAGATAAAAAAACAGATAAAACTGTAAATATACGTGGATGGATTTATCGTACACGCAGTAGTGGAAATATTGTTTTTACTGTTATACGTGATTCATCAGGTATTCTGCAGGCAACTGTTAAAAAAGGAAATCTTTCTGATAAAGAGTTTGAAGATGCTAAAAAAGCACTTATAGAATCCAGTTTAGAAATAACAGGTGATGTTAAAAAAGATGAAAGAGCACCAGGTGGATTTGAGTTAAAAGTTACAGGTTTTAAAGTTATAAATTTTGCAGAGCCGTTTCCAATTACAAAAGATCAAAGCCCTGAGTTTTTACTAGATAACCGACATTTATGGATTCGTTCTCAAAAACTCTCGGCGATTCTTAAAATACGCTCGGCGGTTGTTGGTGCGATTCATAAATTCTTTAGAGATAGAGGTTATTTTGAGTTTGATGCGCCAGTTCTTCAACCAAATCAATGTGAAGGAGGTAGCACTCTTTTTGAAGTTAAATATTATGAGGATAAAACGTATCTTTCACAGTCTTGGCAGCTTTATGCAGAAGCAGGAATATTTGCTCTTGAAAAAATATATAATATGGGTCCTACTTTTAGAGCTGAAAAATCAAAAACGTCTAGACATCTATCTGAATTTTGGATGGCAGAGATGGAAGCAGCATGGATGGGGTTAGGTGAAGTAACTCAGGTTGCAAAAGATGAGATTAAATTTATTTTAAAAGAAGTTTTAGCAAATAATTACAAAGAACTAGAACTTCTTGGACAAGATATCAAAAAACTAGAACATATGGCAAAAGCAGAATATCCAACAATTACTTACACAGAAGCAATTGATATCTTAAATAAAAAAGAAGGCATGAATGTAGAGTGGGGTAAAGATCTTAGAACTATTGAAGAAAACAAGCTTATGAATCATTTTAAAACACCTGTTGTTGTTACAAATTATCCTATTGAAATCATGGCCTTTTATAAACCAGGGGATCCTAAAGATAAAAAAACAGCTTTATGTTTTGACATGATTGCACCTGAAGGATACGGTGAAATAGTTGGTGGTTCGCAAAGAAGTACAGATATTAAGGATATGACTGAGCGCTTGAATGCTATGGGTGAAAAAATAGAGAACTATGAATGGTATTTTGATCTGAGAAGATACGGTTCTGTCCCGCATAGCGGTTATGGTGTAGGTGTTGAGCGAGTTGTTGCTTGGATTTGTGGGATAGATAATATAAAAGATGCAATACCTTTCCCGCGTACTATCTTGCGGTTTAGGCCATAAGGTGGTTTTTATTAAAGCATCCATACATGTTTTGATATCTGGGCGTGTTCAAGGAGTATGGTATCGTGCAAGTACCAAGCAAAAAGCAGAACAATTGGGAATAACGGGATGGGTCAGAAACACAGAGGATGGCTGTGTAGAAGCAGTTTTTCAAGGTAGCGAAAAACAAGTAAATGAAATGATTAACTGGTGTTATAAAGGTCCACCACTTGCAAAAGTAGATGATGTTAAAATTGTAAATAAAGATGTATCGGAGATGTTTGAAGACTTTATTTTAAAACATTAGATTATTACTTTTTTTCCTTCTTTTTTTGTTTTTCTTCTTGTTTTTTCTTTTTTTTCTCAGCAAGCTCTTCCTGGTTTCTTTTTTCTTTTGTAAGTCCACCCTGAAGAATTCTCATCCTTGCGTTCATTGCTTTTATTTTTTCTTCATGATGTTTCTTTTTAATGTTAAAAGCAGCTCTTGTCATTTTACCTGAATCTAGTTTTTCTTTTAACGCCTCTATTTTTTGTTTTTCTTTTTCAATTTGCTGTTCTTTTTTTTCAATTGTCTTTTCTAATCTCTTCTCAAAGCTCATTTTATTTACCCCACAGTTTTTTTCTGTGTGCCTCAAGGGTATTATTTTCCTTACCTAAATATTCTGCGAAAGTTTTAACTCTTTTTTTGCCTATTTTATATGGTTCTGGGTAAATTTCTTTGTATTTTATGTCTCTAAGCAGATGATGGTCAAGTATTATCTCAGATTTTGTTTCTTTTAATATTTTGATTAGATTATCAGATGAATCTTGTAAATTTTGCATGCTAAACTTCCAACCTAGAAATATTGTAGCAGGACCATCCATAATTAAAACATCTGGATTTTGTTTTATTATATAATCTGTTGCATCTTTTGTTACTGGGCCTTGTACATCTGATGCATGAAGAACTCTTTTTTTACCATCATCAACTGTTGTCATTATTACATAACCGAGTCTTATGTTTTCAGGTCCATGAAAAAAAGCTGGTGAAAACGTGATAGTTGTATCTCCGAATTTATGTTGTGTGTTGTCACAATAAATAAGCTTGCAGCTGTTTTTTATTTTTTCTTTAAACTCAGTCCCTCTTTTTTTTTGTGATTTGTTTATATTTTGTGATATGTCTTTTGCAAAAACTTTTTTGTTTTTATAAAAAATTTCATTTGGGTCGTAATGATCATAATGATAATGTGAAATTGTTAGAATATTGCATTTTTCTGCAATTTCTGCAATTTTATTTTTTGTGTTGTAAAGTGTTTCCATTTCTTTTTGATGCGGTGGCAAGCTATATCTTTTAGGCCCAAGTGCAGCAGATGGATCGATTAATATTTTGCAGTCTTTTGTTTCAATATATGTTGCCATAGAACGAACGCCTAGTGAATCAGACGATATTGGTTTTATAATCATATCAAGTTTTTAATAAACGTTTAATGTTTTTAAAATTTAACTAAGTTTTTTTGCGTTCAAAAATTATTTTTTCATTATATTTAATTTTAAAAACTCTATGCATTGGTATCATTACAGAATTGGTTTTAATAAAGGTTTTTTGTATATCTAAAACTTTGCTACCTGTAATTATCCTTGTGTCATTTTTTGCTCCTCTGTGAATATAAGATATTTCAATAAGCTTAAAATCATAGTTTTTATCCCATTTTATCTTGTTTAAAACATCACGCGGATTCATATCTTTCTCATACTGTATATCTTATATTTTCAAGTGTTTTGTTTATATGAATATTTCCATCGCCCTCAACAATTACATCATGACCTGGATAAAGATTTTTTATATCTAATATTGAGAGTCTTTGAATTGAATCTTGTAAGGCAGATATATCACCTCCTGGAAGATCATATCTGCCAAAAGAGCCGTGTGCAAAAATTGTGTCACCAGAAAACAATGTTTTACTTTTTGTAGAATATAAACAGATACAACCTGGAGTATGACCTGGCGTATGAATTACAATAAAGTCTTCATCACCAATTTTGATTGTATCCTTGTCGTTAAGTTTTACATCAACTGGCATTTCAGGCATAACGCCGCCCAGCATTCTTGCAAAAAAACTTTCTCCTTTTTCGATTTTATCTGATGCATTTTTATGTGCAAAAACTTTAACATTTTTATTGCAAAGCTCATAGATTTTTTTTACACCGCCGCAGTGATCATAATGTTCATGAGTAAGTATTATCTGCAAGATTTCTTTAGGGTTTATAATTTCAGATATTTTATCTTTTATATATTCCTGGTTTAATCCTGTACCACAATCAATAATTGTGGGTATCTTACCAGTTATAATATAAATATTTGAATCATAACTTATGCCAGATATACAATGTATTTTCATAATAAGTGAAAAATGGTTTTGATTTGATAAAACTTGTCTAATTATTTAAAAAAATGTGGATTGAATACATAAAAAGTCATCTCGCCACTAGAACTACTATTTCCTTGTTGGTCATATACTATTGTCTCAATTTTATGTTTCATAAAAGAATGCTCATCAAACTTCCAGGTATAGGGTGCTTGGGTTAAAGTATCTTTAAGCTCACCGTTTAAATAAAATTCTGCCTTACTTATCTTTTCATCGTTTACATCAATTTTTAAGGGACCAAATATTATTGGTTTTATAAAGGGTATTATCTTTTTATCTCTAAAATAGATAAAGCTTTCAAATGTTATGTTAAGTTTTTTTGAAAGTATAAAAATTGCTACTACAATAAATATTATTGTTCCAGTCATTATTAGATTATTGATATTCAAAATTGATTCTTCTTGTATCTCATATGCTTCAAACAAATATACTGAGCTGTTTTCTTTTTCATTTCCGTTTTTATCTTTTGCCTTAATCCATATTTCATATTCTCCATCGCTAAGTGTATTATCTGGTGTATAGGTATAAGTTTTATAATTTGAAGTTTTTAATAAATCAATTATGTCAATTGTTTTTTTTGTATCGCGGTTATAAAAATCAGCATAAGTGATGATGGCTTCGGTATTGCAACTGATTGTAATCGAGGGGTTGTCCTGACAAATAGTACTATGTTCGGATGGATAAAATTTTATGTATTCTAATACCGCAGGAATAATAATTCCATTATAAGTAAATGTATATGTTGTTTCAGGGTCGTCTAAAACATATATTTTATTGTCTTTTCTCCAAATTCTTTCACTTGGTATCTCATACTCATTTGCTTTTACTGTTACTGGAGCAT
>CAZFAZ010000082.1:0-9853 GCA_964517155.1 uncultured Thermoplasmatales archaeon | reverse complement strand
GCTTGATGCGGTGTCCATTACCGGGGGTGAACCACTCCTGCATAAGGACATCGGTGATTTCATGCGGTCCATCAAAGAGAAGGGATACCTTGTCAAGGTCGATACCAATGGGGCCTTTCCTGATCATTTGAAACAACTTCTTGATGAAAACCTCATTGATTATGTTTCCATGGATGTGAAGGCTACTAAAGAGAACTATGATGTGGTGGCCGGTGTCCCGGTGGATGTGGATGCAATAGATCGTTCTATTCATATTATACAAGAACAGGCACCAACGTATGAGTTCAAAACAACGGTTGTTCCAACGTTTCATACAAAAGAGGATATTGTACAGATCGCTCAGTGGCTACAAGGATCCAAACAGTATTTTCTTCAGCAGTTCAAGAATAATACTTCTACATTATCCTCTGATCTTAATGATGTTAAATCATATTCAAAAGAGGAACTTTTGGCAGCTCTTAAAGAAGTCAAACCTTTTTTTAAGTATTGCAGCATTAGGGGCGTTTAGATTTTGATGGTTAGTGAAGAAGTACTTTCTGGTTTTGAGAGGGCACGCGATATTATTCAAACTTCTGATTATGTGGTTGTTGTTATTAAAAATAATAAGATTCTTTGTAAGAAGAAAGGCAGTGGCATAAAACCTTTTCTTGAGGTAATTGAAGAACTTGGTGATAATATTCATGGCAGTATACTTGGTGATAGGATTTTGGGGAAAGCATCAGCGCTTCTCTGTCGTTACTCTCAGGCAAAAGCTGTTTATTCGTCATATGGTACAAAGGCTGCTATTGCAATGCTTATACTGGGTGGTATTCCCAGTCAAATAGAAAGTATGATTCCTTTTATTAATAACCGTTCTGGCGATGATATGTGTCCTTTTGAAAAAATGCTTGAAAACGTAAATTCTCCCTGGGAGGCATATACTATTTTAAAGCAAAAATTGCTTTGATAAATACTAAATATATAAAAGATGTTTTTGGGGTTAGTTATTATGAATTATGAACTTGGTATAATTGGTGCAGGACCTGCAGGATATGCTGCTGCAATTTATGCAGAGCGTGCTGGTGTTAAAACAGTTGTATTTGATAAAGGAATGGGCGGCGGGCTTGCTGCAATTTCACCTAATATTGAAAACTATACTGGTTTTGAGTCTATCTCTGGCTTTGAACTTGTTGAGAAAATGAAGGCTCATGCTAGTAAATATGCAGAGCTTAAATTTGGTGAGCAAGTAGAAGATATACTATTAAAAGATAATATTTTCACAGTTAAAACAAGTAAAAATAAATATTATGTTAAAGCAGTTTTACTTTGTACAGGCACTGAATATAGAAAACTAGCAGTCTCTGGAGAAAAAGAGTTTTCTGGTAAAGGTGTTAGTTATTGTGCCACATGTGATGGTTTCTTTTTTAAAGGTAAAAATGTAGCAGTTGTCGGTGGAGGTAATTCTGCACTTATTGAGGCGATTTATCTGAAGCAGATCGGCTGCAGTCAGGTTTATCTTATTCATCGTCGCGATATGCTTCGTGCAGAGAAAGCCTATGAAAATGAAGCAAAGGGTAAAGGCGTTGTTTTTCTTTTTAACAAAATAGTTGAGAGTATAAATGGTAAAGAAAAAGTAGGGAATCTTAGTTTAAAGGATACAAAAACAGATGAAGCATCTAAACTTGAAGTTGATGGTGTTTTTGTATCAATTGGTGAGATTCCTCAGAACAAGCTTGCTGAAAAGCTTGGTGTTAAACTTGATGATAAAGGATTTATTATAGTCGACAGGCAAGGTCGAACAAATGTTAAAGGCGTTTATGCTGCTGGAGACATAACAGGAGGTCTTAGGCAAGTAATTACAGCATGTGCAGAGGGTGCGATTGCAGCTCTTGCATCAACCGAGAGCGTTGGTAAAAAATATCCTTATTGATTTTTTCAAGATAAGTGTATCAAAAAATATAACAATTGTTTTTTTAAAAAAACAACTTGTATTCAAAAGACAAATCTTTTTAATCAGATAATTGTTTTTGGAATTGCATATAGGGGAGATAATTTTATAGTGAAAAAAATCCGTATTAATCATAACAGGTCGCTTGTTAAACTTGCAAAAGATAAGATAGTTAAAGATGAGGTTAAACAGATGGATTTTGAAGAAAAAATAGCAAATTTAGAACAAATTTTGCAGAGAACGCAAGCGCTTATCGCACAAGATGAACATGATGAAAAATTAGATAAACTGCTAAATTTGATGTATTCAGATGATGTTGATGTTGATTTTGTAAAAACAACTATGAATATTTCTGATGATGAACTAAGCTCTTTTGTAAAAGAACTTGTTGATATGGGTTTTTTAGAGTTTGTGACAAACGATGAAATAGAGCTTACTAAAGCAGGCGTTAGCTACGTTAAAAATCAAGAGTCAGATTTTTTAATTTAAAGCTGTTTGAAATTTTTATCAAATATTGCCATGTCGCCTCATAGTTGTAAAAAGAAGCATATGTGCAATAATAAAAAAATATTGTATCCATTCTTGCGATTTTGGACTAAAATCATGTAGAATTAATTTAGGATGTTCCGAAAAAAATAGTGATCCAATTTGTTTTTCTTCTCTATTAAAGATTTTAAAATTATATTCTTTAGTAATGTAACCGTTTATTGTTATTACTGCTTCTTTTGGCTTTTTAACAATCGATTGAATAGCTTTTTCTGAATCAAAAACATAAAAATCAGCAATTTTAGGAATCGTGTTTATTGATTTTGCAATTTCCCCCAGAATTGGAATTTGTTCAGTCTCATTTTTAAATGCATTATCATTCCATCCATAGTATCCAATTGTATTGGAATTTTTATCTAAAATTTGCATCATATTATAACTATAATTTTTAATAGTTTTTCCCATTATTTGTTTATAATAATTATTATCATTAAAAGAAAGGTCACTTCTGAAAGAGTTTAATAAATGTTCACCAATATTGACGCCTTCTTTGTATATTTTGAATCTATTCAAAGGTCTGATAACATCTAGATCAATCTTAAATATCGTGCTTTCAGTATCCATATCCTCTATTCCATTTTTTTTATTTTTTTACAAATCTCATAATTTTTTAATAGTTCAACAACTTTTTCTCCACTTCTGCATACAATTTTTGACATATTACCAGACATATTCTTGGGTTGTATTCCAATCAAGATTACTTTTTTTACGTATTGTTCTAAATAATTCATTAAAACTGATATTGGAATTCCATGTGTACTAATGTGCATCAGACCTATCTTTTCCTTTGGAACTATTCTTATCTGTCCTGGTTCAAGTCCCATGTCTGAGGCATCTATGATGATTAGTTTTTCAGGGTTTTTTCTTTTTACAACACTGGTATAATTCTCAGGATTAGTCCCACAATCAATAAAATCTATTCCTGATCCTTTTAGTTTCTGGGCAACATATGGGCCTACTGCATCGTCTCCACCCTCAGGGTTGCCGATGCACATTATTAAATCCATTAATTTTTTATTCTCCTTCAAACTCTACAACAGAATATATATTTTCTCCAACAAGTTTGTCTCTACCTTTAAGGTCCACTAGCTCAACGATAAATGTGCATTCAACAAGCGTTCCGCCTAATTTTTTGACAAGATTTCTTGCAGCATTAGCGGTTCCTGCTGTTGCAATTAGATCATCTACAATCAAGATCCTATCGCCTTTTTCTATAGCATCTTTGTGTATCTCAATTTTATCTGTTCCATATTCTAAAGTGTATTCTTCACTTACACATTCTGCAGGAAGTTTACCTGGTTTTCTAACTGGTACAAACCCACAACCTAAAAGATAGGCTAGTGGTGCACCAAAGATAAACCCGCGGCTTTCAATTCCAACTACTTTATCGATTTTTTTGTCTTTGTATCGATTGTATAACAAGTCTATTGTTTCTTTTAGTCCTTTAGGATCCTTTATAAGTGTTGTAATATCACGAAACATTATGCCTTCTTTAGGCCAGTTTGGTACTGTTCTAATCTTGGCTTTAATTGATTCAGTCATAAATTTTTTCCCCTTTTGTATTTACAAAACTTGTAAGCAAAAAGCTTTTTTAGTTATTTCTATTCAGTCAACTCTATGACAGTTAAAATAGGTATCATTGGTGGCAGTGGACTTTACAATATGGGTATAATAAAAGATGCTGAAGAAATAGAGGTAAACACTCCTTTTGGAAAGCCTTCTGATAAAATAACTATTGGTAAAGTACAAGGTGTAGATGTTGCTTTTTTACCTCGCCATGGTACGGGCCACATTTACCCGCCACACAAGGTAAATTATCGTGCAAATATTTTTGCAATGAAACAATGTGGTGTAGAGTATCTAGTATCAATTGCTGCGGTTGGAAGTCTTAAAAAAGAAATTAAACCATGTGATTTTGTTATAGCAGAGCAACTTATAGATAGAAGCTTTAAACGTGCTACAACTTTTTTTGAAGATGGACTTACTGTTCATGTTGGTTTTGCAGATCCATTTTGCAAAAATCTTTCTGATCTTGCATATGATGCTGTCAAAAAACAAAAAGTAGCTGTTCATCGTGGAACCTATATATGTATGGAAGGCCCGCAGTTTAGCACGCGTGCCGAGTCAAACCTTTACCGCAGTTGGAATGTAGATGTAGTTGGTATGACACTTGCACCTGAAGCAAAACTTGCTCGTGAGGCAGAAATGTGTTTATGTGGAATACTAAATGTTACAGATTATGATTGTTGGTATGCTGGAGAAAAAGATGTAAGTGTTGCAAATGTAGTTGAAAACTTAAAGAAAAACGAGGAAAATACAGCTGAAATAATTAAAAGACTTATTCCCTTGATAAAATACAAACGCGACTGTGAATGTAAAAAGGCACTTGATTATGCTTTGATTACAAAGCTTGATTTAATCAAAGATAAAGGTAATCCTCAGGTTAATAATGTATTACTCAATCGTTTTATGAAATAAACTAAGAGCTATTTTTTCCTAATGTTTTTATAAGACAGAACAAATAATAGACCCCAGACTATTGAATTGAAAAAATCTGCTGCAAAACTTACCCAGAACCCCATTACAAAAAAATTTGCTGTAAGAACAATAAGTCCCACGGTTGTAAGACTTGAAGTATATAAATTCAGGCTAATTTTTCCCTTCCAAACATCTCTTAGCTGTGGCAATAAAATAAAAGCAAACGCAAAACTTACGACTGCAATTATAATATCATGAATATTTGGTTCACGACCAAAAATCGAGGAAAGTATTTCTGTAACCATTAAATGCAGGGAACCAGAGATTATAAATAAAACTTATGTATCGCAGAATAACGTAAATATGACAGATAAAATAAAGCTGGCACAGGGTGCCGGCGGAGAACAAATGGATAAACTCGTCAAAGATTATATACTAAAATATTTCGGATCAGAGGCAAAAAAAGGCGAGGTAAGCCTCTCTATGCTTGATGACTCTGCAGTAATCGATGACATTGTCTTTAGTACCGACTCTCACACTGTAACGCCGATTATTTTCCCAGGAGGAGATCTTGGTAGTCTGGCTGTTGCAGGAACTGTAAACGATATCTCTGTTATGGGTGCAAAGCCGATAGCACTCTCACTTGGATTTATTATTGAGGAAGGACTTGATTTAAAATCGTTTGAAACAATTGTCAAAAGCATTGCGGCAACTTCAAAAAAAGCAGGGGTGCCGATAGTCACGGGTGATACAAAAGTCGTTGAAAAAGGTGCTATTCAAGAATTTATGATAAACACAAGTGGTATCGGGAAAAGAACAAAACTTTTGGATGACAATTTCAAAGTTGTAAAAAAATATAGAAAATATAAATCAAACTGGCTCGTCGACTCAAACATAGAGCCTGGTGACAAAATAATTATCTCCGGAAACATAGGCGAGCATGGAATAGCACTTATGTCTTATCGCGAGGGATATGGTTTTGAAACAAGTATTAAATCCGATGTTGCATCAATAAACAATCTCATGGAAAAAGCACTAAAAATAGGTGGAATAGTAACGGCAAAAGATCCAACTCGTGGTGGCCTTGCAAATACTGTAAATGAGTTTGCTGAAAAATCTAAAACTGGACTTATTCTTTATGAAGAAGATATACCAATTCCAACAGGCGTTAGTAGTGCTTGTGATATGCTTGGAATCGATCCTTTAGAAATTGGAAATGAAGGAAAAGTAGTCCTTGGTGTCGTAAAAGAAAAAGCAGATGAAGTACTTGCTGAACTCAAGAAGCATCCTCTTGGAAAAAATGCAGCCATCATCGGTGAGGCAACCAATAAAATCAAAGGAGTTGTTCTAGAAACTTCTGTTGGCGGAAAAAGAAACCTTCACAAGCCAATTGGTGACCCGGTTCCGAGAATTTGTTAATATACTTTTTAATATAGTAAATTTTTAAATAGTATATAGGATTACCAAGAACGAAACCAATGCGTATTTCATAGTTTTGGAGGTATTTGTTTTATGGCTAAAGGGCTCCCAAAATCATTTAAAAAATCACTCTGGGTTTATCATTGCAACAGTGGTTCATGTAATGGCTGTGATATAGAAATTATCGCGGCGCTTTGCCCGCGTTATGATGTTGAGCGTTTCGGAATAAAACTTGTAGGAACTCCTCGTCACGCAGATGTATTACTTGTTACTGGTCCAGTTACTCGTCAGCAAGCTGAAAGAGTAAAACGCATCTATGAACAGATGCCTGATCCAAAAGTAGTAATTGCAATTGGAAACTGTGGAAGCACAGGTGATGTTTTTTATGAATCATATAATTTAGTCGGTCCTTTGCAGGAAGTACTTCCAGTTGATATTCATGTTATAGGTTGTCCGCCACGTCCTGAAAACATTATTCATGCTGTTGCAAAAGCATGGGTGAAACTTGAAACCTTGGAGGGTAAATAAAAATGGCTGAGAAAAAGACAAAGAAAAAACCAATTGAAAAAAAAGAATCAACAAATAAGCAGCTCAGTCCTGAGGAAGTTGTAAAATATTTCAAAGATGAGTTTAAAACAAAAATTAAATCTTCTGTAATCAAAAAACGTACAACTGGTTTAAAAAAGAAAGAATTTGTAAATATCTGGATGAAAATTGACAAAAGCATATTCAAAGATTTTATTAAACATCTCTGTGGTCTTACTTATCCTCATCTCGCGGTATGTTGCGGTAATGACTTGGGTAACGATATAGAGCTTGTTTATAATTTTTCTATATATTACGGAAAAAATCTTCAAGAAATTTCTTTAAATGTTAGTGTTGTTGTTTCAAAAAGTAAACCTGAAATTGAAACTATTTGTGATTGGATTCCTGGTGCACTAATCACTGAGCGTGAAAAACAAGAAATGCTTGGTATCAAAGTAATAGGCATTCCCGATAGTAGAAGATTATTTTTACCTGATGATTTTCCTGAGGGTTTGTATCCCTGGAGGAAAGATGAGCAAACAAGCAAAGGAATTGAAAAACTTTATAAAAATCTTCATGAGGGGGCAAAGAAAAAATGAGTCAAACTACAAAAACTACTTATCAGTTGCCCATAGGTCCTATTCATCCCGCACTTAAAGAACCGGTGATGTTTAAATTTGAAATCGACGGCGAAAAAATAGTTGATGTTGATGTAGAACTAGGTCATGTTCATCGTGCAATCGAGTGGACTGGTATGCGCAGAAATCCTATTCAGATAATTTATCTTGCGGAGCGTATCTGTGGAATTTGTTCTTTTGTGCATCCTATGGCTTTTTGTCGTGCTGTTGAAAACGCTTGTGATATACAGGTTCCTGAGCGTGCTGATTACCTTCGTGTTTTTCATGGGGAGCTTGAGCGTATTTGCTCGCATCTTTTATGGGCAGGAGTTGCTGCTCATGAAATAGGTTTTGATACAGTTTTGTTTTTAACTTGGGAGATGCGTGAGAGGGCACTTGATTTAACTGAGTATTTGACTGGTAATCGTGTTACAAAAGCGATTTTAACCATTGGTGGCGTTCGCCGTGATATAAAACCTGAGAACATCCCTAAGATAAAAGAAACACTAAATTATTTCAAAGAAAACTTTGAAAAACTTAGGCATGTCTTTTTAGATGATAAAACCTTTAAAATGCGATGTAAAGGCTGTGGTGTTCTAACTTATGATGATGCACTTAAACTTTGTGCAGTAGGTCCTACTACTCGTGCAAGTGGTGTTAGAAAAGATGTACGAGCCGATCAACCATATGCAGCTTATAGTGATTTAGATGTCCAGTATATGACTCCTGATATACTTACTGGTGAAGTAAACGGTGATGTATATGACAGAATTATTGTTCGTCTTCTTGAGGTTAAGCAATCACTTGAGCTTATGGAAAAAGCAGTTGATCAGATGCCATCTGGTGATATTGTATCTGAGCCAAAGATACCAAAACTTCTAAATTATATTAAAAAAACCGCTGGTGAAGGCGTAGGTCGTGATGAGGCACCACGCGGTGAAGTAATTCATTATGTAAAATTTGACGGTGAAAACGAAAATCCTTTTACTTGGAAGGTTCGTGCTTCTACTTATGCAAATGTTTTGCCATGGATTCCAATGCTTAAAGGCGAGCAAATCGCGGATATTCCAATTGTTGCAGCAAGTACTGACCCTTGTATGAGTTGTACAAACAGGGTAACTGTGATTGATAAAAACAAAAAATATTTGCTTGATAAAGAACAACTTCATAAGTTAAGTGTTGAAAAAACTAGGAGGATGATGCGTTAATGGGTTTTAGCATGCTTTTTCCAGTGTTTAAACAAATGTTTAAAAAACCATGGACTAACAAGTTTCCTGCAAAATATCAGCCAAATAATACTACAAAATATCTAGCAGATGTTGCTGCGGGAAAAGCAAAAATCAATCCACCAGTCCCCACTCCTGAAGGGTTTCGCGGAAAGATAAAATATGATACAGATAAGTGCATAGGCTGCAAACTATGCATAAAGGTATGTCCATGTGGTGCAATAGAGTTTAAAGAAGCTGAAAAAAAGGTTAAATTTTATCTTGCACGTTGTTGTTTCTGCAGTCAATGCAACGATGTATGTCCAACAAAATGTATATCCATGAGCGATGAGTTTTTACTTTCAGATGCAGATCCATATTCAAAGGATTTAATAGTGGAATAAAAAATATGATAATTGTTTTATAATCATTTTTTGTTTATTAGATTTGTTTGAGGAGAACAATTTGGTTAATGAGAAAATCCATAAAACAATTGCTTATTTTTTGCTTGTTCTTCTATTTCTAAGTCTTATTCTTACTTTGGCTTCTTTTTATTCATGCAATGTGACCGTAATTGGAGGTTGCTATTCTAGATATCTAACTGTTGATGAGATCGAACCAAATTTAGATTGTTTAGAATTCGAAGAAAATACTTGTGTAGGATGTCTAACTGTTCTCAATAAATGTGATAAAGAAGTTGTTCTGGTAGGCGTTGCAAATTATTTTGATTCAGGTGCCCATGTTAAAGAAATGTATTTTAATGAAACAATTCGTAATCAACCTGGTTTTAAAGAAAATTTTTTAACTTTGAGTATTCCACCACAAAGTAGCAGAAAAATAGAATCAGTTTTAGATCTGGTTTTACAAAATCAATCTGCGTTTTCAGATGGTGATGATGTTGAATGGAATATTACAGCGATTTATGATGGTCAGAATTATACGATACATGGCGGGTTAACATCTCATGATAATGATGGTTTTGATTTATGCTACCTGTTAAATATTTTTGGCGTTTTTTCTCTTGTTTTATTAATTACTACCAAGACTTTTGCAGATTTAGGTTGAAAGAACACTTCTTTGCTCTTTCAATCTCCCAGCTAATTGAATAAACACCCAACGTTTCAACCGTTTACAAA
>CAZFAZ010000081.1:0-4675 GCA_964517155.1 uncultured Thermoplasmatales archaeon | reverse complement strand
GCACCGCTAGCCTCACAAAAAGCAATACCAAACTTTGCAGAAGGTACACTATTTACCATAGCCTCATAAATGTCTTCAACTGTTTTTATAAAATGACTTTGACCTAGTATAAAATTCATATCATCTGGCTTTTCAATTTTAACTGTTTTAAGTTCTATATCCCCCATGTTTTAAAACCTCAACTAATTGTGATTAAAAAAGTGTTATTTAAAAATAATGTATTTGAAAAAAAGAAAAAATGTTTATTTTTTAGTATAAAACTTACTCCAACGTACACGTCGAGGTACACGCTTTAAAACAAGCATGTTTTTCTGACATTTAAGTTTACAAAAATAAAGAACAGTACCATCTTTTTTAGCATAGAGTTTACCAGTACCAGGTTCTATTTCATCTCCACAAAATGAACATTTACGTCTCTCAACCATAAACTTAACCTCTTAACGTGGTCCGCCAAGTCGTCTTGCTTCACGCTGTGTTTCACCAAGCATTAATATATCGCCAAGCTGAATTGGACCTATAACGTTTCTAGTAATAATTTTACCTTTATCAAATCCGTCAAGTACTCTGACTTTTACTTGTGATGCTTCACCAGCCATACCTGTACGATCGATTATTTCTACTACTTCACAAGGTGTTCCTTCTACAACCATATTCTATCACTGTTGCTTTTTAAGTGGTTCAATTTTTTTGACAATAGTTTCAATTCCAGATTTATCTTTTCCAGGATTTGTAATAGCAATTGCCGCAGTGCTAACTTTTAAACCTGCACAGCTTCCGAGTTCATCTTTACTTTGTACATATGCATAAGGTATGTTTTTTTCTTCACATAAAACAGGCATATGTGCAAGTATTTCTTCAGGTGTTACATCTTCTGCCATTACTACTAGTTTTGCTTGTCCGCGTTCTACTTGTTTTGTAACTTCATTTGCTCCTTTACTGATTTTGCCATTATCTCTAGCTTTTTCTACAAGATCATAGGCTAAATCTTGGATTTCTTTTGGTGTTTGAAATTTTACATACATCGGCATAGGTTTTTAGCCTCCTTATTTTTAAGCTTTCATAGACATATTCTTTACTAGATATGTAAAGCACTTGAATACAGGTCTATTATAAAAAGGTTGTTCAAGTGAAAGACATCTTTGAAATATCTTTTAAGTCAAAGGAATTTTTTCTACTTCAAGTCTATCTGCAGTAGGATATTCTTCAACAATAAAACACTCAAAATTATTTTCTTTTAAAAACTTTAAATTTTTTTCAAGAATCCAAACTGCAAGCTCAACTCGTTTTTTATCAAGATCAAGATTTATGTATTTTTTTGGTATTTTTAAAACGTTAAGTAACAAATCATAAATTTCGTTTAAAGATTTATTTTTTGAAACAACAACACCTTTAAGCAGTGTCCCATCCTCTGTTATTATATCGCCTTTTTTTGCAATGTTTTTTGCCCGTCGTTTAATACGATTCCTCAACTGTATACCATCTTTAAAAGAAGACGAACAATAATGAACTCCTATTTTTAATTCAGAATCAACTATTTTTTTAATAACATTATATGCTGTTTTTTGACTATCTTTTACAGCTGATGATATATCATCTTTAACTGTAAAATTTTTATCATTTAGTTTTAAAGCATTTGTCTCAGAATACTCAAGCTCATTTAGATTAATCCAAGAAATATTATTCTCACTTGCCCATTTGACTAGTGAAAATATATCAGCTTGAAAACCCGGAATTACAGGTATTTCAAATGCTACATCACAACCAAGTTGCGTTGCTTCTTTGATATATTTTAAAAAAGGTGCATCTTGCATTTTTTTCCAATACATAGGCATCGGATGAAAACGAATTTCATCAAGACCTGAATCTACTAAATCTTTTATGTGCTCAGCATTTTTCAAGCCAGATGTATAAAGATGAATATGAAAATCAGATCCAAACTCATTTTTTAAAAGAGAGATATATTTTTTTGTACGCTCCCAGGTGACAAGTGGATCGCCGCCTGTGATTCCTGCACCTTTGGCATTGATATATTCTGCTTCAAGTATCAGCTTTTCTGTATCATTTTCATCAGATAACTGCCATTCATCTGCAAAAATTAAATCTTTTTTAATTTTTTTTTCACTTAATGGACAATAAAAACATGATGCAGGACACAAGCCGGTCACAAGCAGAACCATTTTTGAGCCTTCTGCACACATCCTACATGCTGGTGACAAAGGCTCTGTATATATGCTTTCATTTAACCAGTTTACAGTTTTTTGCATAAATTTATTCCAATCCAATAGAAGTTATTGTAAAAGAAGCTGTTTTTCCTTCAGGCTGCGACCGGTGTTTCATAATTGTTGCATTTCTTTTTCCAACACCTGTTTTTTCAAGTTTGATACTAGTTTTAATCATATGCTCTGTTTCACGATGAGTAAAAGGACGTATTTCACCGTTTTTATCAGTATAAACTTGTTCAGATACCAATACAAAAATATCTTTTTTTCTTGCTGCAAGCTGCATACTGCCCATCTGTCTTAGAAAAGAACGCATTGTTGCTTCTTTATCTTCTTCAAGATGCATCCTATAAAAAAGATTTAAGGTATCAATAACTATTAACTCAACATCATTATTATCAATTGCTTCTTTTATCATTTTTTCTTGAGAATCAAAGGAATCTGGTGTAAAAAACATTATATTATCAAGGATTTTTTTAAAATTATAATCCTTTTTACACATTTGATTAAGCCTTTCAATTGAAACACCTTCACTATCAACAAATGCAACTTTTTTACCCAAGTTTGCACATTCACGAGCAGCCTGCAAGCAAAGATTTGATTTACCGCTACCTGCTTCACCGTAAACTTCAGTGATTGCACCGCTTTCTATTCCTCCCCCTAAAAGATCATCAAGAGGCTTGCATTTAAGCTTGAGATGTTTCATTTTACTTGCATTAGGTCAGTGTTAACTTAAATAAAAACTTTTATATTTTTGGCTAACCCCTAGCTTGGTTATTTATTTTTTCCCCTCAAAACTGCAATTTCAAAACAACTAATTGTTTATAGATTTCTCATTAGCAGTTTTTTAATCATGAATTTTTTCTTTTAGTTTTTCCAGATTGATTGAATATATAATTACATTTTACACCAAGTTTTATTGCCCTGTGCTGAATAGCATATTCTGATATACCATCATCTAATAATTCACGAATATTAGTACCATTTTCAGGGAATTTCTTTATTATAATCATATCTTTTCTTTTAGTCCATTCAGTTCTGATAGGAGCATAATTAATATCATACAATGCTTCCCATTTATAGTTAAAACATTCCACTTTGTAAGGCGCTGTTTTAAATAAAAAATCTTTAATCTCTTTAGGCAGATTAATTACTAGTCTATACGAACTATTACGATATTTAAAAACTCTAAAATTCCAACCATAAAGTTTTTTGAGTTTATCTCTTAAAAACTCATTTTCTTCTTTAGTAAAACTATCTGTACAGAGACTTAGTCTATAGAATTTTTTTCCACTTTTAGTCCCACCTGTAGCACTTAAATTTCCATCACCCATATACCACTGAGCAAGAACCAAAGGAGTTATTCTAACGTCTTTTGGAACTATTTTTTTACCTTTTGGATACCATCTTTTCCGTTCATCACCTAATTCCAAATAATACCTTGTTTTCAAAACCCATTGAGGAAAACTTTTATCAATTGGCCTTGAAAATCTATGAACCATCGAACACTCAATATTGTTATTTTCAAAAATAGATTTTAATTCATCTAACCATTCTCTATGACTTTCCATTTGTGTGATTTTTAATGAAGCAGTTTTTTTATCTTTTCCACCAAAATCATAACCACCATCACTTAATAAAATACCATCCATAATCTGTAAAATGTAATCATTTAATTTTATATTTTTATGATAACCACGAACTATGCAAATACTGTCTTTGCGTTTTCTTATTTGAATATTATATCCCTCAAGTCTTGATACGATTGTGTTAAAAGAGCAGTTATAAATCTTTGCGATTTGTGTTGTAGATTTTTTCTGATTAGTATACAACTCAACTAATTCATCCTTAGAAATATCAAATTTCTTGTTTATTTTTTTATGGCATTTTAGATTTAGATTTCTTGCTGCTATCATTATTGCGTTTCTAGAAAAAATTTCAAGGAGTTCAGGTATATCTGTACCTTTTTGTTTATAATCCTGTTTTAATTTGTGAATCCTTTCATCGGTCCATTTTCTTGGAATTGAACGAACATTAGATTTTATTCCTAGTTTATGTGCTTTGCAGACAATTGAACTTTGAGTTTTATTATTTAGCAATTCAGGAATCTTACAACCATTTTTTTGATATTTTTCTTTTAAAATCTTTATTTCTTCTTCTGTCCAAGTTTGTTTTTTAATATTTAATATTCTTGCTTTAGTTTTAATAGCTGAAACTGAGAACTTATCTGTTAACTCAGGAATCTTAGTTCCATTCTTAGGATATTTAGTTTTAAGATTATTTATATCTTCCTTTGTCCATTTTGTCATATCTATTTTTAAATATGTCCCTGTCTTTTATAAACTTCTCCTTAACAGTTGTTTAATAAAAAAATTCCTTTTTTATAAACCAAATCGTCAATTTAAGTGAACTCTTAAATTTTTATTTTAAATTGGGTTAAACCTGAATAAAAACTT
>CAZFAZ010000080.1:0-9039 GCA_964517155.1 uncultured Thermoplasmatales archaeon | reverse complement strand
TTTAGTACAGATCTTTTTACAAAAGAAATGCAGCCTTCATATTGGGGTTATGTTGAAGTTCCAGGGATGCTTTATCCGGTTTTATCCCTCTTTGTTATTTTGTTTGTTGTATTAAGCATCGGTATTTGTTATAGTTTTTATAAAAAAACTCCTTCAGATAAAAATAAGAAACAAGCAAAATATGTGATAATTGCTTTTTTGATACCTCTTATTGGTGGATTTTTATCTCAAGTAATACCCTTTTATATCAACTTAGAAATAATTCCTTTAACCTCGACTCTTACAACTTTTACAGCGTTAATTATTGCATATGCTGTTTTTAAGTTCAAATTACTGAAACCAGTTCGTTTTAGTATCCAAAGAAAAATAATCGCAGGTTTTTTACTAGTTATACTGATTTCAAACGTATCAGGATATTTTATTATTTCTAGCAGCCGGTCTGCTTTTGAAGAAACGATTGGAGAAAATTCTGTATTAGTTGTAAGGGAAGGCATAGATGCTGTTGATAGGATTATTTATCGGCGATTTGAACGATGGGAATCATATATTGATAGTGATCCTGAATTGTTTGAGTTTTTAAGTGCATCTAATGAAGAATTTGAAAATTTTACAGATATTTTAGGATATATCGTAGAAAAAGATAAAAATTGGACGTCTGTCGGAACAGACGAGATAACCTCTTTTATGCAAGAAATAATAAATAACAAACAATCCGATGAACTTAGACTCAGGATAAACTTTTACGAAGAAAAATATGGCTATGATTTATTTCCAGAAGTATTTATAACAAATAAATATGGTGCTAATGTCGCACAAACCGGAAAAACTAGTGATTATTATCAGGCTGATGAAGATTGGTGGCAGAAAACAAAAAATGAAGGTTTTTATGTAACAGATGTTGAATATGATAATAGCTCAGATTTTTATTCTCTTGCTATTTGTATAAGTATTAATGATAAACAGGGGAATTTATCAGGTGTTATAAAGATTATTTATAACATTCAAGAGATATTTGATGTAATAGATGAAATTGATGTAAACAAATTAAAAGCAGTTGAAAACCAGAATGCTATACATTTTGAATTTAAATTACTAAACAGCGATGGAAAAATAATCTATTCAAAAGGACAGTACATAATTTTTGAAAATATATCTAAAGATCATGTATCACGTTTTAAAGAAGGGAATGAATCTTATTATATAATTGGAGGAGAATTATTTTCCCATGCAATATCAAATGGATATAAAGAATACAAGGGCAACGGCTGGATTTTGTTAATGGAATATAAAACAGAAGAGATATTTGCCCCAATAACTGCATTATTTTTAACTTTGATGCCTATTATTATTTTTACAACAATAATTGCATTGTTGCTTTCAATATTTATCAGCAGATCAACTTCAAAACCTATAATAAAGCTAAAAGATGCTGCTCAAAGAATTGGTCAAGGAAGTTTAGATACATCAATTGATATCAACTCAAATGATGAGATAGGAGATCTTGCAAAATCTTTTACTCAAATGGCTACGAATCTGAAAAAATATAATGAAAAACTTGAAACAGAAGTTGAAAAAAGAACAGATGAACTGCAAAATAAAATAGAGGCGCTTGAAAAGTTTAAAAAGGTGACAGTTGGAAGAGAGCTGAAGATGGCTGAGTTGAAAAAAGAAATCAAAAGGTTAGAATCAAACAAAAACATAGGGGGTAAAAACCTTGATGCCTGATAACCATATGTGGCTTGTTGTACTTGTTTTTAGTATGATTATTGGGCTTTACCTACTTTATCTCCATTACAAGTCCAAGGATAAAAGAAAACTTATGTTTTCTATTTCGTTTCTTCTTTCAAATTTATATTTTATTGGGATTCTTACAGGCAATCTAAACGCAAATTCTGGAAACACATCTGTTTTATGGGTAAACATACTAGGTTTTTCATCTATTCCTCTGATGTTTGCAGTGTTTTTTGCAGTAAATGAAAGTTTTTTCAAAATAAAAGATTACAGCAAGATATTCTACAGTTTTTTAATAATAACCTTTGCATGCATCTTTTTTATATTTTTACCATTTGATGCAACAACAGCTCCACATTACCTTAGACAAATAATTGCCTTGGAGGTTTTTGTTGCAACTGCCTATCTTTACTATAAAACAAGAAACATATCATATCTATACTTTTTTTTATTTATAGTAAGTTCAATTTTTGCAGGTATTACAATTTTTGAGAATGCTTCTTTTTCTGCTTTTGCCTTTGTTATAAGTTATATATTCCTATCTCTTATTTTTATTAATCCTGAATCTGAAAAATCAGATAAATGTGGGATTGGTAGCTATTTTTCGGTTGAAAAAAAATTAAAAACCACTGAAGAAAAATACAGGAAGTTATTTGATACTATTCCAGATGGGATAACTGTTCTTTCAACAGATGGGATAATACTTGATGCAAATGAAACAATTGCCAAAAATTTTGGTGTTGAAAAGGAAAAAATAATCGGGCAGAATATGCATCAGATGCTGCCACCTGATGTTGATAATCAGAGAACAGAAATTGCTCTAAAGGCTCTAAACACAGGAGAAACACAAGAAAATGAGGTTCAGAGAGGCGAAAGATACTTTCATACTATGTATATACCTGTTAAAACAGAAGATGATCAAAAAAATTTAATGGTCATAGCAAGAGATATAACAAGTAGTATTGTCAATGAAAAAGAAAAGGAAGAGAGGATAAGTGATCTTAGAAAAACAGAGCTTGCTGCATTAAACATTATGGAGGATATGCAGGAGACCTCTGAGAATCTGAAGAAAACAAAAGAAAAAATCGCAAGTCAAAATAAAGATTTGCAGAAACTAAGTTACATAAAATCTGCTTTTCTAAATATAACTTCTCATGAGCTTAGAACCCCTATGTCTTCTATCAAAGGTTATATTCAGATGATGCTAAAGGGCAATCTTGGAAAAATAAATGATGAACAGAAAAGCGCTCTTGAGGTTGTTCAAAGAAACGCAACCAGGCTTGATAATCTGATTCAGGATATTTTGGATATTTCACGGCTTGAATCCGGTACTATGAAGTTTGTACCTGAAAAAGCAGATATTCCTGTTTTGATAAAAGAAGTAGATGAGACAATGAAATCATCTGCTTCGCTAAAACAAATTACTATCAAAACAGAGGTAAAAGGAGAGATACCAACTCTCATTGTTGATAAAGATAGAATTACACAAGTCGTTATTAATCTTTTAAACAATGCTATTAAGTTTTCTCCTGAAAAATCTGAGTTGAATCTTAGAGTAAGACAAGATAAAGAAAACATTTTATTTGAAGTTGAAGACCATGGAAGGGGTGTTCCAAAGGATAAACAGGAAAGGATTTTTGAAACATTTTTCCAGGTTGACTCAAGTAGTGATGTGAAATTTGGTGGAGCCGGTCTTGGTCTTGCCATATCACGAGGAATAGTTATTGCACATGGTGGAAACATATGGGTCGAAAGCGAGGGTGTTCCTGGCAAGGGAAGTACTTTTAAGTTTACTTTACCAAAGAAATCAGTTGAAGATATTGAAAGCAGGTTCAAAGGCGTTGATGTATTTGGTATGCAGAGTGGAAAGGATGAAAAAGAAAGTGATGAAATTTAGGGTTAAATATAAGTTGCATGGAGCGATTACATGAAAGAAGAGCCCGAAATTATTAAACAATTGCGGGAAGAAGAAAAAATTGGTTTAGTTGGTTTTAGTTCTGAAATGGAGCAAATACTGCCGGGGGAGGCAAATAAGGATATGCAAGAAGAAATCTATTCTTCTATGGATAACTCTGAAGGTATTGAGTTAAAAGATGATGGTAGTCAGGATTTTTTGGATAATGCAGAAGATTATATGAACCTTATTTTAAACGAAGTATCTGATTTGGTTTTATTTCTTGATTTAAAGGGAAAGATTATTGATATTAACAAAGCAGGATTAAAGTTTTCAGGATTTCAAAGAGAAGAAATAATTGGAAGATATTTCTGGCGCATACCTGGAGTTTTCAGTAAAAAAAATATTTCTATATATATCAAAGCATTCAAAGATGCTATCAGAGGTAAAGAAACAAAATATTTTACTGCTAGCTTGAAAGATAAAAAAGGAAAAAAACACATAATGACTTTTTCTGTTTTTCCTAAAAAAATTAATGGCAAAATAAAACATATAGAAGTTATTTCAAAGGATATTACAGAATTAGAAAACATAAAGTATCATTATGATTTTATAAGTCAGAACACAAGTGATCTGGTATCAATTGTATCTTTCTCAATAAATCCAGATATTATATACGTAAGTCCCTCGCATAAAGAACGTTTGGGGTATGATACAAAAGAATTGATTGGAAAAAAATTTTTTGATTTTATAAATCCTGAGGATAAAAAGAATCTTTCAAATCTTGTAAAAAAATATATTGCAAACAAGGGGAAAAAACTTTTAACTGGAAAAGATGAAAAAATAGTGGAGAGGTTTGAATACAGATTAAAGGACAAAGAAGGCAATTGGCATTATATGCAAACTACTGCGAATCTTGCTGATGGAAAAATAATTGCTATTTCAAGAGATATGACAGATGAAAAAAAGTTTGAAATTAATCTAAAAGAAAGTGAAGAGAGATACCACAGTTTAATTGAAAATATACAAGAAGGAATATGGGAAATTGACAAAGATGGTTATACATCATTTACAAATAAAAAAATGACAGAGATATTTGGATATACAAAAGAAGAGATGGTGGGAAGGCATCTCTTTGATTTTATGGATGATAAATGGAAAGAAATCGCAAAAGAAAAACTTAAAAACAGAGAAAAAAGCGAAAAAGAAATTCATGAATTTGAATTTTTGAAAAAAAATGGAAAAAGAGTATATTGCTTGTTAAGTACCACTCCATTAGTAGAAAATAAACAATACGTCGGAGCTCTTGCCTCTTTAATAGATATCACTGAAAAAAAAGATGTAGAAGATAAAATTAAACAGTCACAAGAAAACTATGAAACAATCTTTAATTCATCTACTGATTCTATCTTTATTCATGATTATAAAACCGGCGAGATAATTGATGTAAATAAAGCAGTTCTTGATAAATTTGGATACAAAAAAGAAGAAATTAACAATCTAAACGTGGGCGACCTAAGTATAAATAAACCCCCTTACACTCAAAAAGAAGCCGCTGAATGGATTAAAAAAGCAACAGAAGAAGGACCTCAAAAGTTTGAATGGTGTTCAAAAACAAAAAATGGGGAGATACTTTGGCATGAAAATATTCTTCAAAAAGTAAACATAGGTGGAGAAGAAAGAGTACTTGTAATTGGAAGGGACATAACAGACCGCAAGAGACAAAATAAGGAACTTAGAGAAAAAGAAGAGATTTTCAGAAAAATCGTTGAAACAGTACCAAGTATGCTTTTGATTACAGATAAAAAAGGTTTACCAGTTTATATAAGTCCAAATTCAAAAGATTTTACAGGATATAGTCCAGATGATTTTTATAAAGAAATAAAATGGTGGGCTCATCATGATGATCGCGAAGAAGCAAAAAGACTTTTCAAAGATGCCTTTACAAATCATAATGCAGGTAATTTTTCATATAAAGCTATAAAGAAAAATGGAGATTTTTGGTATGCATCAAGCTCATGGGTTCCATTAAAAAACCAAAAAGGTGAGTTTGATGGAATTGTAATGCAAACATCAGATATAACTGAGAAAAATGAAGCAGAGAAGTCTTTGAAAGAAAGTGAGAAGAGGCTTAAAAAAGCTCAAGAGATTGCCAAGCTTGGAAACTGGGAGTGGGATATAAAAAACAGTAAAATATGGTGGTCCGATGGGCTTTATGATATTTTTGGTGTTAAAAAGGATAATTTTGTTTTGAGTTATGATGACATATCAAAGTTAATTCATCCTGACGATGGCGAGATAAACCAAAAGCGGGTTGATAAACTATTAAAAGAAGGCTACATAGAACCATATGAACAAAGAATAATCACACCTGGTGGAGAGATAAAATGGATTAATCAAATAATAGAATGCACAAAGGATGCAGCAGGAGAATTATTGATATGTAAAGGAACCATTCAAGACATTACCTATTTAAAAGAAAGAGAAATTAAATTAAAAGAAAGTGAAGAAAGACACAGGGTATTACTTGAAGCTAGTAAAGATAGTATTTATGTCCTTGATTACGATTTTAAGCATATTTTAGTAAATGAATCTGCTACAAAATTTACAGGTAAAACAAAAGAAGAACTAATAGGAAAAAGACTGCAGGATGTATTCCCGGGTGTAGAAGAAACACCGTTTTTCAAAACATTTGAAAAAGTAATGAAAACAAGAGAATTTGACTCTGTTTTAAATGTGTATGAATTTGAAGATGGGCGTAAATGTTATTACGAAGTAAATGTGACTCCAGTTCCTGAAGGAATACTATGTATTTCAAGAGATATAACAAAAAGAAAAGAGGTGGAAGAAGAACTAGAAAAATCCGAGAAACAGAAATCTATAATATTAAATTCAACTAAGGAACTTTTTTCTTATTATAATACTGATTTGGAAATTTTATGGGTAAATAAATCATCAGCTGATAGTGTTGGAAAAAAACCTGAGGATATGATTGGGAAACATTGTTATGAATTCTGGAATCAATCAAATAAACCATGCAATGATTGCCCGGTTTTAAAATCATATAAAACAGGTAAGCCTGAAGAAATTGAAAAACAAACACCGGATGGGAGATACTGGCAGATACGTGGTTATCCAATATTTGATAAAACGGGGAAAATCAGTAATCTTGTAGAATTAAGTAGGGATATTACAGAAAAAAAGAAGGCTGAAGACGAAATAAGAAAAAGTGAAGAGAAATATCGTGAGTTATTTAATAATGCACTTGTTGGAATAGATATCCATAACTCAGATGGTAGTGTTTTTGCAGTAAACAAGACTGCTGAAAAAATATTTGGGTTACCTGAAGAAGAACTAAAGAAAAAGGATTTATCATTTTGGAAAGGAAAACTAATAAAACCAGATGAAACTGAGATGGAGCCAAAAGATTTTCCTTTATCAATTGTCGCAGAAACAAAAAAACCTTCTGAAGGCATAATCATTGGGCTTAAAATGTCAGAAAAAGAAAGTACCAGATGGTTTTTACATAGTGCAAGACCTATTCTAGATGAGAAGCGGGAAATCGATAAAATTGTAACTTCTTTTGTTGAAATAACTAGTCAGAAAGAAGCTGAAAAGAAAAAAGAAGAAACATTGGAAGAAAACCAGTTTTTATCAAGATCTCTGATCAGGATTAGTAAAAGCAAAAATGTTGATGAGATTTGTAATGATATTGGAAAAGAGTTGTATGAATATTGTGGCCCATCTATTGTTGCAGTTAATTTATATGATAAAAAAGAAAACGTATTTTTTAATAGAGCAATATATGGCGTCGAAGAATCCGGAAAAATAGCGAAGATACTCGGCCGAGAGATTTCAAAAATCAAAGTAAAAGTCCCTAAAGAAATCCATGAAGAAGTAAAGAAGGGGGCTATATTAGAGTTAAAGGAAGGATTGTATGAGGCATTATTTGGTACTTTGCCAAAGCCAGTCTGCAAAACAGTTGAGAGTGTACTAAAAATCAAAGATATGTTTGTAGTACCTCTATATCATGATAAAAAACTTTTTGGAGTTCTAATGATTTTTACAAAAAAAGAAGGAAAAGAGATCCGCTCTTCATTCTTAAAAGCTTTTGGATATCAATGCTCTGTTGTAATACAGAGACTTATTGGAGAAGAAGAATTAAAAGAAAGCGAAGAAAAACACAGAAACATGATTGAGATTTCCCCAGATGGAATAGCAGCATCTGATTTGAAGGGTATAGTAACTTCGGTGAATAAATCATTTTTAGATATAACAGGTTATAACAAAGAAGAAATTGTTGGTAAACATGTATCAAAACTTCCAACAATAAGCCTCAAAGAATTCCCAAAATATATGAAGATTTACAAAGACATCTTACTTGGAAGGGAAAAAGAACCTTTTGTTTTTAGATGGAAGCATAAAAACGGAGAGATGCGATGGGGAGAATGTAGATACACCATAATGAAAAAAGAAGGTGAAAAAGCAGGGGTTCAAGTAATACTAAGAGACATTACTATAGAGAGAAAACATAGCGAAGAAATCAGAAAATTCAAGACAATATCTGATAGAGCAAAATATGGAGTGATTTTATTTGAACTAGATGGCACAACCATTTATGTAAACGATGCATTTGCAGAAATGCATGGATACAAAAAAGAAGAAATTGTTGGAAAACCTCATGATATTTTTCATATAAAAGAGAATATTACAACAATTGTGAAAGATTCTCTAGAGCGTCTTAAAAAAGGAGAACATATACTTATAGAGGAGACACACAAAAAGAAAGATGGAACATTAATTCCTGTACAAATAAATGCATCACCGATACCAGATGATAATGGAAAAACCATGCTTATAGCAGGAATAATAAGTGATCTTACAAAACAAAAAGAACTAACAAACAAATTAAAAGAAAGTGAAAAACTCTTCAGAACACTAATAGAACAATCCTCATCAGGAGTATATATACATGACCCTGTGAAAAACAAACTATTTTATGCAAATCCACTGATAAGAAAAATCCTTAATATAAAAGAAGAAGAAATTGAAAAAACAAATCTTTTTGATTACATTCATCCTGATGATGCAGCTCTAATAAAAGAAAGAACGAGAAAAAGGCTTGCAGGAGAAAATATAGATCCATCTGTAGAGGTAAGAATTTATCCACCCGGAAAAAAAGAGATGTGGGTTAGATTATATACAACTTTTATAAAATACAAAGGAACAATAGCAGCTCTTGCATCTGTAATTGATATTACTGAAGGTAAAAAAGCAAGTCTAAAAGTAAAAGAGCATCTCGAGGAGCTTCAGAAATACAAAGATGCAACTATCGGTAGAGAAATGAGAGTAATAGAACTAAAAAAAGAGGTAAACAAGATATGTAAAGAGCAAGGACTTGCTGTAAAATACAA
>CAZFAZ010000079.1:0-32266 GCA_964517155.1 uncultured Thermoplasmatales archaeon | reverse complement strand
TCTCTTCTAACTCTATACCGTGACATTTAACAAACAGCTCAAAAACCAAACCCATTATTTTTTTAACTGTTTGATCCCGGGTTACAAAAAATTTTTTTTGTATTGCCCAGATAAATGTCTGGTGTAGACAGAGGAACAAAGCATTATACATACTATATATAAATGTTTTTGTTATCAAAGTACCTCCGAATGTAAAAAAATGCCAAAGAATAATCACCGTCTTTTTCCTTCTTGAATAACTTTTTAGAACGGTTATCTTTGATAATCTGTCTTTTCTCCTTAATATTTAGATTAGAGTCAAAAGTTTTCGTTACTCGTTTCAACTCTTGATAACTAATAATTTTACGTTTTGAATTATCAAGAAAAGCACGTGTTGCAGCATCCTTTTTATCCTCAAGATAAAAGATAACACGATCATACATCTTAACTTTACAAATAGATGGGAAATGTCGTTTCAGCTCGTTATATTCAGGTGTATGATATTTCTTAGAAGGCAATGCATAACCATCTCTCAAAAGATCTTTCATAAGTTCTAACTTTTTATCATGAACTCGCAGGTTTTTAAAAGGACGTAAACAAATATCTTTTGTATGATAACATACAGTATTTTCTGAAACACCAAAATAAAGAGCAGTTTGTCTCTTAGATCTACCATTTTTAACTTCATTACGAATTTTCTTTCTAAGAACCTGGGAAATACCCCTTTTCGTTTTAATATCGCTGGTTAGTCTTAACACTTTTTTATATGATAAACCAAACTCATAAGAAACCTGAATTTTTGGTTTTCCATTCCTAATCGCCTTACGGATTTCTTTAATCAGATCTGCTCTCATCAATTACTATGTCTACAATTACTATAAAAATATAATTAAAATCTACTTCATTGGCATAAACATTAAACAGATGGAACTTATTTTCAAAATATGATAACTACGAAAATTAACTTTTCTGTAAAGAATCTTGAAATACAAAATGATTTTCAAATAGGCACTTTTAATTTTTATAAAGTTGAAAAATATGATGAAGTTATTAAAAAGATGAATAATGAAAAAAAAGACTATATTACATTTAATGCTATATCTGAGATTCAAGGAGAAGACACAGATGAATTAAAGAAAAAAATTACACTTAAAGAAAATGAAATCGATCAAATAAATTGGATATTATCATTTGCACAAGGAATTCGTATTTCACGTACTGGTCATAATATCTCACCAAAAGTTCCTGGTTTACATACGGGTAATTTCTTTGGTACAAAATCAGCAAAATTTCCAAAAGAAAGAATTATGGATGAAGAAAATATATTAAAATTATTAAAGCAAATAGAGAAGAAAATAACTGAACCTGATTTTTTAAGAATAAATAATTTATTATTTCCTATTGCTTTTTATTTGGCAGGAATTGAAGATAATATGCTTACAAATTGCTTTATTTTTCCATATATTAGTTTAGAGTCATTAGTTCTGTATAATACTGAGGAATTTATTTATGGAAATGATGGGCTACCAAACGGCTTGACTTCAGAAATAAAAAATGTATTAACAAATCATTCTTCCTTTGATAAACTATCGGAGGATAGAAAAAAAGAACTTTTTAAGAAAATATCTGAATTAAAAAGAAGACCTATTAGCGACAGAATTATTGAATTTATGGAGAATAACAACATTGGTTTAAAAGACTATGATTATGATATTAAAATGATTTTAAATGTAAGAAACAAGATTTTTCATAAAGCAGAAAAAATTGAATCTGAATCTTTAGTAAAATGTATGAAAAACCTAAGATCATTAGTTGTAAGATCCATTCTATCTAAATTAGCCTATAATGGCGATTATTTAGAAATAACGAAAGGATGGAAAAAAATTAAGTTTATAAACGACTAATTGTTTTAAAATAGAGAATTGGAGTAAAAATGATGGAGAATAATAAGATAGAAAGCTGGATATGGATTATAGTTATTGGTTTTTTTATTATTATCGGCGGTATTGGAGGAATGTTTTATATTAATAACGTATATATTCCAGAACAAGAAGATATAATAGTAGAATCTGCTGAAATGAGGAAAGCTTCGATTAAATATCTTGATGACTGGGAATCCGCATGGGATATGTACTATGATATGGGTATAGAAGCAGAGGAAAATATAGAGAGCGCTAGAGGTGTATATAATGGACTTCCTTTTGTTATTCTTATAGGTGTAGCAATTATGTTTTTTGGATTTCTTGCAAAATATAAGAGTCAAAAACAAGATGTAACCAAACCAAAAGTAGAGACCCATCAAGAGGAAGACGCTATCGAGATACTTACTAAAAGGTATGCCAAAGGAGAAATCACAAAGACAGATTATGAACAAATGAAAGAAGATATAATAAAAGAAAAATGAGGGAAAAAATGCTTTGTTTAATAGCAATATTGTTAGTTATAGTCATTATTATTTTAATCGCAATGGCAGCAACAGGTAAAAAAACAATTTTTATAGAGAAAGATACTCCAAAGTCTATTTCTGAAGAACCTGATAGAAAATGCCCTGCCTGCAATCGTGCTATTCCTTTTGATGCAAAGTTATGTCCATACTGTGGTAAAAATTTTAAATGATTTGAAATAAAGAGGATAAAATGAGAGAAGGTCTTACAATAACAGGCTTTATATTATTGCTGTTTGGTCTTTTTTTTACAGCCATTACCGGCGGTTTCGGAGTTATTCTTGGAGGGCCTATAGCTTTACTTGGTTTCATTCTTCTTATTATCGGTGCTTTTTCATCTGAGCAACAAACAATAACTATACGACAAGAAAAAACAAACATTAAACCAAAAAGTAAAATATATTGTAACGAATGTGGTCGTTCTATTCCTTTTGATGCGGAATTATGTCCTTATTGTGGCAGCAAAAATTGAGAGGCAAAAATATGAAATGCAAAGCATTTATAGTAAGCGTAATTGTAATAACACTAATTCTTGTATCTAGTGGATGTATCGAAACAAATAACAAATCTTCTGATGTTGAAGAGTTCAAATATGATGGTGTAAATGAATATGGATATTATAATTACACAGGAAAAACAGACGTATGTCCTAGCTGTGATGGCTCTGGAAAATGCCGCAGATGGGTTGAAGCAACATACTATGATGATCCGATTTATGGAAAAATTCTGATAAAGGATGGCTATTTTGAAGATTGCTATGGCAATTGTTATCGATGTGATGGAAGCGGCATAATAAGAGAAATTGTTTATATTAAGGCTATAAAAATCGTTGATGTTGGAGATACTTCTTGGTTTGAGGATTAGAAAATGAAAAAAGAGATATTATTTTGTATGATTTCCATAATGGTTATTGGGATTGGAATTATTAGTGGATGTACGACAGAAAAAACCGACCAGAATAATAATGATACTGAATCAAAGCCCGATTATGATTCATTACATGAAAAGTTTGAAAACGCTATGGATAGAGTCGCGGGTTTTTTTGTAGATGAATCTGGTTCATATAATTTTGATACTTCACAAAACGAAATAGACTATATATTAAACTATAATCAAACTGAATTTGAAAAACATAAAAAAATAATTTTAGATAACGATGATATCATCGAAGAATTAGGTGAAAATACTTATTATAGTGATTCAGGTAAGTTGTTCGCATATGAATATGAGGATTGTCGAGATTCTGCAATAGATGGTTTAGAATATCTTTTATCAAAAGATTATAATAAAGCATGGAGTTCTTTTTTAAGTGCTGATAATGCGATAACGGGTTCAAATAGCTATACTGGGGATATGTGGCCCATTCAATTTGGTTTTGAAAACGGTATATGTGATATACTGTTTGATATGGGATATTGGGGAGACTATTTTGAATGGGATGATTGATATAAATATAAATTAGGCTCCCAAGCTTTAAAGTATTAATGGATTTTATTTGATATTTAATTTGGAGTGAGAAATATGAAAAAAGAAAACAAAGTTATACCTTACCTAACTGCAGAACAAAAGATGATGATAAAAAGAAGAAAGTGGATAGATTTAGGATTTAAAGAAAAGGACTATAAACAATTTGAAGAAAATGTTTTTAGAGGATATCTTTCCGAGGATATTGCAAAAACTTTACAAAAAACTAAAGAAGCGCAAAATGAAATCACTGATATATCAAAACAGATAAAGGAAGATAGTAAAAAAGCATCCATGTATTTTCTATTAACAGTAATAGTTGCTATTGGGTCTATGCTTTTGTCAATTGCATTAAATTTTAGTAGTTAATTTTTCCCAATCCAATTTTCAATTGCTTCTTGGATAGCTGCTGTAATATTTCCTCTTTTCATTCCAAATTTTTCAAATACTTTTTTTCGAAATTGTTCTTCGAGATCATCAGGCAATATTACATCTATTCTACCCATAGTTATCAAAAACTGAATATTTTATGAAGGTTTTAAACTTTTCCACTTATACACTTAACCACAACACTTATTAACATATAATTTATACACTTATGTGTAAAAGTGTAATTACGATTAAATAAGATGCCATAGGGAGGTGCAACTCCCTAAGGCATGGAGAAAAATGAATGCCGCGAAGCAAACAAAATATCTCCAAAGAAAAAATAGAATTGGAGATATATAACACATTCGAACAATTCAAAAAAGAAAAGAATATCTGCATAGCAGAATTCCTAAATAAATTAAAAATTACAGATATTTCTAATCAGGATTATAGAAAAATTAAATTTGATTACTACTCACTTTTTAGACTATTGATTTTTCAAAAATTAAAGAAAATCAAATATCAAAAACAATTACACCAATATCTAAAATTACATCCAGAAGAAACATTGTTACTTGGTTTAACAGAAATACCTGATAGACGAACAACAGGTTATTTTTTACATCACATATTAGACAATGAAAAAAGAGAACTATTGGATTTCATACTTACAAAGATAGAGGAAGTATCTGAAAAATTTGGAATATTATTTGATATTCAAACGTTGGAACCTAAAAGACCTAAGAAACTTACGAAGAAAAGAAATCAAGACCTACAGAGAAAGAAAAATACAAGAGAAGTCTGTCAACTTATTAAGAAAAGATTTTCCCCATTTATTGATTTTAAATTACGACATAATACAGTTTATCAGAAAAATCAGTTCATTGATCTCATGTTACATATGGGGATGACACGTGATTTTGCAGAGAATGGTAGTAAAACACTAAAAGAACTAAAGGACAATAAAACTCCCGATGCAGATACACTTTTGTATCATATCAAAAATCATAATGATCTCAAGGAAATTCAAAAGATGTATCTTACTCTTTTTGAAATCCTTTGGACTATGATAAAACAGTCAAACACATTAGATATTCACAAACAATATGATGTTGCAATTGACTATACAGAATGGTTCTACTATGGTGATAGAAGCACTCCAATGGTTGTTGGTAAAAAACCAGAACGAGGAACCAGTAAATGTTATAAATTTGCAACAATCAACATAGTTGAGGCAGGTAAACGTTTTACGCTTCTTGCTTTGCCTGTTGGTCCATTTGACAGTAAAGAACAGATCCTAAAGAAACTATTTAGTTTTACTCAGCAAAGAATAAAGATAAATCGAATATATGCAGATCGTGGGTTTTTCGATTCAAATTCTATCAATGTTTTCAAAAATTTCAGACTTAAGTTCCTCATTCCTTGTTCTGCAAATTCAAGGATTAAAAGACTTTTAGAAATTATGCCGTCACCCGCAGTTATAAACGATTATGAGATGGAAAATTGTGTTTTTAACGTAGTTATCATCAATGATGAAGAAGGAAAGAAAAGGGCATTTGCAACTAATGAAATATTTGATGAAAATGACATAAGTCTTGCTAAAAGACTATTTTTATTGTATAGTAAACGTTGGGGAATTGAGACAAGTTATAGAGTCAAAAAACAGTCTTTCTTACCTAAAACTACTTCTAAAAATTATCAGATTAGAATTTTCTATTTCCTATTTTCAGTTTTATTGTATAACCTTTGGTTACTTGCTGACATCTTAATTTGGCTTGCATTGTTTGGATATGTAAAAGAGGATCATTTGATTACTTCAAAATACTTTGGAACAGTACTTTACACCATAGATCCTGGAGGAGGATAGCAATCATGTTCTCCGTTTTTTTATTCATACTTTTCAATTAGTTTAAAACATATTTCTATCCCACTTTTTTAGTAGTTTTAAGGAGAAATATACTGTTTTTTCTCATAACTATCAGATTTTTACTCCTATAAAACGGATCTTGTGATAGTTTTTTATACAAAATCCTTTATTTTGTCCCCACTTTCGGAAGTACTGAACACTCCATTACATTTATAAATACTAACCTTATTTCGCTTTTCTTATCAACTAAAAAAATAGGTGTAGCAAAATGGCACGTAAACCTTCATCAATGTATAGATATGTTAGAGGAATGCCTACAACACGTAAAGAGTACCTGGGCGGAGTTCCTGCTTCCCGTATAACACAGTTTGTAGTAGGAAATAAAACCGATAAATTTCCAAAAAAAGTCGCACTTCATTCAATTGAGAGATGTCATATAAGACATAATGCTCTTGAAGCAGCTCGTATAACTGTCACACGCGCTATGGAAAAAAAAGTTGGAACTACAAATTTTAGACTACAAGTTAGAGTTTATCCACATGTGGTTCTCCGTGAAAACAAACAAGCAACTGGTGCTGGTGCAGATCGTGTTAGTCAAGGAATGCGTGCAGCATACGGTAAAAACGTTGGAACAGCAGCTGAAGTACAAGCTGACCAGATTGTAATGACTATTGAAACGCATGATCAATTTGTCCCTCAAGCAAAAGAATCTTTACGCAAAGCAGGTATGAAACTACCCTCACCTTGTAAAGTAAATATTAACAATTAATAGAATAACAAATCATGGAATATATTTTAAGAAAAATTGTGACACTATTGCAAATAAAATAATTAAAGATACAACAAAGGCAACATTTTTTGATATTTTTTCTGTTTTTTCATCAGTTATATTTTTAGATATCTTTTTCAAAAATAATGAAAATGCATCTTTAAAGAGATATCCTCCATCAAGAGGAATCATTGGTAGAATGTTAAATAATCCAAGTAAAAAATTCAACCAAAAAATCCAAAATAATATGGTAAAAATTATCCAAAAAATATCTGGAGAAATAGCGCTTAGTGGTCCTTCAAGTTGGTATGCATGAGTATAAGGCTCTGCAATTGGATTATATCCCAGAATATAACTTGATAAAGGCAATAGAGTCAAACCCAAGAAACTAAATGGAAAATCATTTAAAAATGGATTTTTTACATAATCAAAAAAATGAATATATGGATTAAATCCAATACCTAAAAAACTTATATTTTTATATGTCTCATTTGAAGTATCATATTGATAAACCGAAGTCAATTTAACTTCTTTTTTTATATACTCTCCTTTTCTAAAATATGTAATATTTATTGTCTGATTAGGATATGTTTCGTCCATGACTTCTCTAAAAACATATAAATCAGAAACGCTGGTATCATTTATGCTTGTTATAACACAGCCTGCAGATAACCCTATTTCTTCACCAGGAGAATTATCTAAAGAATAAAAAATATCAACACCTTGAACATGCGATACGGCCGGCATAAAAACACAAGTTAAAGTAATAATTATAACCATAGCCACGGTAAAATTAGATAATGGGCCTGCTGCAAAAACTCTCATTCTTTTTACAGGATCTGCTTTTTTTAATTCCTCTTCATCCGGCTCACAAAAAGCCCCAACTGGCACTATCATAAATAATAAACCTAATGATTTAACCTTCATTTTACCAACAATTGCTAAAATACCATGTGAAAATTCATGAACTACCACCGCCACAATAAAAGCTATAATAAAATAACCAATAGTTTCAATTGGTAATGCAGGATTTATCCCAGGATAAACAAGAGCTATTTCAGGCCCTGGAAGCGCTGCTCGCTCTTGAGGTGTTGAAAACAAAATAAATGAAAAATTAGAATAGACAAAAAATAATGTAAATATTATCATTAAAGAAACACAAATTATGATTCCCCATGTACCATATGCTTTCCAGAATCTTTCTCTCTTGGCAATTTTTTTTAACAAATTACGACCTTTTTTTGTACGTATCATCAAAAAAGGACCAAACATTGATAAATTGAATTTTTCAAATAATCCTTTTAACTTCAAAATATAAATTATTATAAAATAAGCAGAAATAATAGTAAAAAAAATCAGCAGCCCTTGGATAAGTGTCATGATTGAAAATAGTGGAATAAATAATTGTTTATTAAAGTTCCTGGAAAAACAAGCTTAAAGAAATTCGATGTTTTTATTTTCTTTTATTAAAAATTCCAAAAGATGATTACACCATTTCAATTTTTTAAGTTTCATTTCCTTATTTTTTTTATCTGCAAACGAATACTTTCCGATACTTTCATTAAAATCAAAACCTGCTAAAAAAATTTTTTTTGCATTGAAATGATCTGCAAGAAAAACTGCTCTATCTCCATCTGTAAATCCACCAAAATTATAAAGATTTTTAAAATCTGCAGGATCTATTTGAGTTGTGCCTAATATATTTGATTTGAATTTTTTAGAATAACTATTTATTTTTTTTATATTGTCTCCATGAGCATGAACAAGTACAATAGCGCCTTTGCTATTAGCATGAAGTATATCTGTTATTTTACCATCAAAATCGGTTACAATGATATCTGGAAAGATATTATGTTTCAAAAGAGCGGATGTCGCACCATCTGCACAGATTATTGTTTTATCTTTGAAAAATTCTTTGTAGTTTATAATTGTTTTTTCAAGTGATGGTCCTGCACCAAAAACAATTACTTTTTTATTTTTTATTAAAGTTTCTAAACTTTTAACTGACACAAGTTTTTTGTTTTTGATATTTTCATCAAGTATTGTTGCAGATTCTTTATCATCTTTAAAATTAAGATCTAATTGACTTGTTATTTTTTCATAAAATGGTTTCCATTCTTTATAAAACATAGTAAAAACCTAATTAATTAGTTTTGTTCAGCCATTTTATTTTTGGTTTTTTCATATTTTTCAGTTATGTGGTTTGTTTCTTTTTTGTAGCGGTGAATTATTGCACCTATTAGCAAAATTAGTATTCCTGCAATAGTAAAAAAGATAAAAGAAAATGTTTGAAATGGTTTAAAAGTAAATTCATTTGGTAAAAAAGCTTTATACAGTGCATCTAAACTGGCATATGTTATAAAACCAAATGCCAATAAAGAGAATGGTGCCATATAATAGGTTAAGGGAACGTATTTATCAATTACATATGTATCAACTGCACGTCCAAATATTGCTAGTAAACCTGCTGTTACTATACCCCAAACCATATGATAAATAAATGATAGTAAGGCTAAAAATAAGGTGTTTGTCTCAAAGTCAGTGTTGGTGTATGCATATATTCCAAAGGCAATTAGTATCACAATTCCTATTATATATGTATAAATTGAAAGTTTTCCTGTTAGAAAACCTGATTTTATTTCTTCCCATATTAATGCTATGTTTTTTTCCCATCTAAAGACTCTTATTAACAGAAATATCCCAAGTGTTAAAACTATTGCTCCAAATCCTGCCGAAGGAAGTCCTACCATTATAAAAAAAGACCAGACTATTAAGACTAGTGCTAGTGGTAAAACAAATTGTTTTTGTACTTTTTCATCTTCTAGTATTTTCATTACTCTATAGTAGGTATCTTCTAGTTCTTTGCTTTGTTTTACTGATACTCTGCTTACTGATGTTATTTTTATTCGTGATTCTATTATTGGTAAAACGTATTCGTCTTCAGCTCCATCTGATATCAAAACTACTTCTTCTACACCAGTCTCTTTAATTACTTGTTCTAGTTGTTGTGATATTATTTCATCTGATTTAAAACCCACTTTTATATGTCCGCATATTGTTGCTATTTCTACGTTTTTTCCTTCTTTTTTTAAAGAATTGTATGTTTTTATTGCATAAAATATTGCGTTTAAATCTGAATCTTCTGGATCTGCTTGTCCTAATCTATTAGCCGCTGTGACGTTGTTTTTATAGCCAACAATAGGGCTTTTTATGCCCGCTTTCCTCCCAAAATCGTCATCGCGATCGATATTTAAAATAAGGGTTTTCATATCTCCTACGACCTGTGTATTATATATATAGTATTTAAGAATTCCACCTCTTTCTTTTTTATTTTTTAAATCGTAAAAATCCACAATCAACGAAAAGTATAAATATTATTAATTACAAAGTATATCGTGAGGAGATTTAGAATATGAACGACGACCATAGAATACAGCGAATAAGAGAATTCATACAAAAATGGAATTCTTATTAAAGTATTTACAATTTCTACTAATTAAAAAATATTTCCAACTGTTTTTATACACAAATAATTATCACCCAGAATTATAATGCAAAAAGAAAAAAAGACACCAAAACTATCAAACCTACAATTTTTTCTAATGATGATGCTAGCAATAACATCTTGGGCACTTGCATTTCCATTCATAATAATAGCTCTTGAAAATCTCTCATTTATAAATCTGACAATAATGAGATTTTTAGTAGTATGTACTACTTTTTTACTGATGATTATTTTAAAGAGAAAATGGTTTTCAAAAATACATAAAAAAGATATACCATCAATATTTTTACTAGGATTTTTTGGAGTGATGATATATCATTTTGGACTAAACTATGGCGAACAATATCTATCTGCAGGCGCAGCAAGCCTTATTATTGCAACTATACCAGTTTTTATATTGGTTCTTGCCGCAGTTTTTTTAAAAGAAAAAATAACAATTTTAAAATTTCTAGGAATAATTCTTGCACTTTTTGGAGTAATAGTTATATCCCTATGGGGCAAACCAGAAGAAGCGTTAGAAATACAAAGAGCATTTGCTGCATTTGCGGTATTGATTGCAGCAATTGTTGGTGCATTTTATACAATTGCAGGAAAAAAACTACTTGATAGATACAATGGCCTTTCGCTTACCGCATATGCAATACTTTTCTCAAGTGTTATTCTCATACCTTTGTCTATCTTTAATCACTCCTCATTGATAAATGAAATATCAAGCATGAATATGATAACGTGGTCTGCAGTAATCTTTCTTGGTATCTTTTCAACAGTCATCGCTTATGCCATTTGGTATATCGCCCTTGAAATGAAGACAGCCTCAGAAATAAGTGTATATTTGTATGCAATACCTGTTCTTAGCACAATTGCAAGCTACATATTATTTCAGGATGACATCACTATATTTTTTGTTATAGGTGGAATATTTGTAATAGTTGGTCTTGCATTTGTAAACATGAAACGAAAAAACTCAATAACTAAAAAATAATTACACAAGAAATATGACAAAAATTCTTTATATGGAAAATATTGACGGCAATTACATAAAAGAGTTTTTTGCAACTGTTGTTAAAAACAAGGATGATTATATTATTTTGGATAAGACTGCGTTTTATCCTCTTGGCGGCGGTCAACCTTCTGATACAGGTTTTATAAAATGGGGCGATAAAAAATCAGAAATAATCCAAGTAATCAAAAAAGGCGATGCTATAAAACATATAGTTAAAGGTGAAAAACCTCTTGTTGGAACACAAATTCATGCAGCAATTAAATGGGATACACGTTATAAATATATGAAGATGCATACCGCACAGCACATACTTTCAGGTATTGTATTTGATAATTATAATGCAAGGACAGTTGGAAACCAAATACATGCAGATTACTCAAGAATTGATTTTCATCCAGCTAAATTTTCTGAAAAAGATTTAGAAGATATAACTGTAAAGTTTAACGAGATTGTTGCTAAGAATTTGCCTGTAAAAATCTATGAAGAAGAACGAGCAAATCTTGAAAAAAGAGTAGATTCTCAAAGATCTAATCTTGACTTGCTGCCAAAGTTTATTTCAAAGCTTAGAATCGTTGAAATAAAAGATTTTGATATTTGTCCATGTGCTGGAACTCATGTGAAAAATACGAGTGAGATACCACCTATTAAAGAAATCAAAAGAGATACAAAAGGAAAAGATACAGATAGAATTATTTATTCACTAAATTACTAGTTTTCAAATTTTATTTCAACTGTATTTATCTCATCAATACCCTTAAGCGATGAAAGCATCCCGGCAATTGTGTTTTTTATAAATTCTGCAGGAAACTCAGACAAAGGTATTTTCTCTCCATTTATTTTTATAGTTATATCATTCATATTCATCGTTCCTTATTTTTCCTTCAATAAATTTGTAGAGTTTTTCAAAATCTCCTTTATAGTCCAGTATTGTATTTTCTCTTTTTTGAATATCACCTATACGAACTTTAGGAATATCTGGCTCATTTACACTTTCAATAAATATTACATCTATTTTTTCAAATGCTGTTAAATAACTTAATATATCTTTTATTGAAAGTTTTTTCTTTATAATAAAATCAGTCTCCAAAACAGATGATAAAACAACTGGGTTTGCACCTGCTTGTGAGTGTTTATATGTATCTTTTTCTTCTTTGTCAAAACTTATTTTTTTATCAGAGCATTTTATTGTTGCAACCTTATATTTTGCATTTGTTAATTTTTTAATTAAATCAGAAATTACTGTTGTTTTACCAGTATTCGAATAACCATAAAATCCTATTACAAATGGTTTTGTCATACAAGAACTCTAAATAAAAAACCTGTTTAATTGTTTTTACCAATAGCTTCAGAATTAAAAACACTATTTTTTAAATGATTATTTTATAATCGGAATAACAAAAAGAAATGAAGAAAACACAATTCCGCGTGTTTGTACCTCTTTGTATATACTAATATCGTCGTTGTAACCTACTAGTCTAACTCTGCATATGAAAGGCTCTAATTTGTAACGTCTATTTCCTATCTTAAAATCCCATTTGTCTTTTACTTCTGTTTGTATGTTCCAAAAAGTCACTGTATCATGCATTCCATAGATATATTCTCCAGTAATGCTGTTGGTTAATGAGATGTTTATTGATAGATTGGCGGTGTCCTTTGGGTAATAAGTATTTTGGATTGATATACTTAAATGTGCAGGATTAGATAAAAGCATTCCTTTTATTGTTATTCTTAGATCACTTTCTTTTATTCTACGCTCTAGATCAGCTATTCTTATTAAGGTTCCAAGGGCAAGCCTACAAACTTTTTTAAGATATGAAAAGTTCATATGTTCGGTTTTATCTTCTGATGTGTGGTAAAACGGATTTAACTCATTTTCTAAAAAATAAATAGAATCGTAACCATTATCTATAAACGGTTGGTGGTCTGCATGAATCGTGTTTGGATAATCAATAACATTAAGATCAACAAGATTTGAAAATTCATTTGATACTTGTTTACTTATCTCCAAAATCCACCGAGATTCATCTTCAATGAAAGCTCTTATGATTCTGTCATTTTCATAGTTTGATGCATATCCAATTCCATCTAGATTAATAACTGCGATAATGTTATCACCATTTTCATATGCCTCTTGAGCATATACGCTACTTCCCAGATGGCCTTGTTCCTCACCTGAAAACAAAACAAGTTTAACTGTACAATTAAATGTGTATTTGTCGATGGTTTTTGCAATAGCCAAAATCGAGGAAACACCTGAACCATCATCATCCGCTCCTGGCGATACAGGAATGCTGTCATAATGTGCAAATGCAATAACTATACTTTCTGAATCCCCCTTACCATCCAGTGTTGCCTCTATATTAGTCCCAGATCTACCTTTTAAAGTCCATTCTTGAAGTCTTACAGTGAAATCTGTTTTATTAAGCTCTTCTAAGATATAATTTTTTACTAAAACAAGTTCATCCGATCCTGTTGGATGTGGACCTATATCTTCGATTTTTTGGATATGTTCTTCTAACATTTTCTCTGTTATATTATTCATCATATCAAAAATATCTACAGCATTATCTGAAATAAAATCACTCTCTGTAGAAATTGTATATCCAATAGCAGAATAACAATTCATAATCAAAATAACAAAAATCAAAAATATTGATTTATATAAATTAAGTTTCATATTAATCTGAAAAGGATTATGCATATACCTATTATAAATTATATGGTAAATCTAAAAATACAGAAAACAAAATAGCAGACAAAACATTACAATATTTTAAAAATATGAAAAACAAAGCATATATCGCACTTTTCGTATCAATTGTCTCTGTATCATCTGCAGCTGTACTTATAACACTTAGCAGTGCAGAGCCTTTATCAATTGCTTTTTACAGGCTTTTATTTACAACCTTTTTAATTCTACCTTTTGTAATCTTTTTCAAAAAAACAAGAGAAGAAATAAAAAAGTTACCAAGAAAAACTCTGTTTATAATGATAGGCATCGGACTTATACTTACCGCGCATTTTGCATTTTGGATAACATCACTTAGATACACATCTGTTGCAAGCTCAGTGATACTAGTAACCGCTCATCCAATACTGGTTGGCCCTGTTTCACATTTTTTCTTTAAAGAAAAACTATCAAAAATAAACTCTATTGGGATTATAATATCAGTTACAGGTGTAATAATACTTGTACTGGGAAATAGACAACCAGGTATTGAAACAATAGATACACTTCAGGGAAATATTCTTGCAATACTTGGTGGAGCAATGGCTGGTTTGTATATTTTAGGCGGTAGAAAAATTAGAAAAACTGTATCAGTTGCATCTTATGCATTTATTGTATACAGCATAAGTGCAGCAGCCTTGTTTGTATTATGTATACTCTTTAATTCTGAACTGATAAATATAAGTATTACTGATTTTCAAATCTTTATAGTAATGGCAGTAACTGCAGGGCTATTAGGACATACACTATATAACTGGACTTTAAAACACGTTCGAGCATCAATTGCATCGGTGGCACTACTTGGCGAGCCGATAGGCTCAACAGTTTGGGCAATGCTTATTCCCGCAATTGCACAAATTCCTTCAAAATACACAATTTTTGGTGGTGCAATAATACTCATTGGAATTTATATGACTGCAAGAAAAACAAAAACACTAATCTAGTAAAGTTTAAAAACCATTTTTTAATTAAGCCGAAAACATGGCAGAAAAAAACAATCCAAACAAAATAATTACAATAAGTCTAGCAATAGTAATATGCATAGCTGCGATAGTTCTGTTGTATGTAAATTTACCACAGGAAAATACAGATACAACTGATGATATAACTGATAACACGCCAGATGAAACAAAGGATAATAATCAAATTGAAGAGCCAGTAGTTCTTTTAACAGTAATATACAACAATACAAAAAATGAATATACCCTCAAAGAATTAGAAGACTTCACATCATTAACTGGTACAGGGAGATATGTTAAATCAAAAGCATTACCCGACACAGTTATAATAACACCTGATTTAAACGAATCAACGTGGGAGTTTACTGGTGTTTCATTATCAACACTTTTAGAAAAATTTGAAATCCTAACAGAAAATTATAACATAACCGTTACCTCTAATGATAATTGGACGAGTGAATATACAAAAGACCAAGTCAATGGAATAATTGATATCTATAACGAATCTGGTAATATCATATCAACATCTGGTGCAACAATGATACTCGCCTACAAACAAGACAGTGAATACATTGGTGGGGACTATGGCCCACTAAGAATAGCATTTGTCGGCTCTGATGTAATCACAGGATCAAACTTATGGGCTAAATTTGTTGTATCAATTGAAATTGTGGAGATATAAAAACAACCACAAACTTTTTTTCTTCATATTTTATATTAGTTTTTAATTTATGAGAGATATTGGGGAGCTTGTTAGTAAAAAAAAGTATAAAAAATCAATATTGCAGCAAGAGTTAAAAAGTAAAAAAAATACAGTTGCTTATGTAACACTTAAAGACAAACCCCGTGTTTTGAAATGGTTTGTCCCAGGTTTTAAAAAAAGAATGCAAGTTGAATACAATATATTAAAAAAAGGTTCTTCAAAACTTAACATACCAACAGTTTTTGAAATGGATGATAAAAACAATGTTCTTGTTACAAGCTATATAATAGGTGAAAATCTTTGTGACGTTGTAAATAATAATGATACTACTCAAAATGAAAAACAGAGACTTATGCTGCTTCTTGCAGAGTGGTTTAATGATTTTCATAATTTTTTCAAAAAAGAAAAAGATTTTACAATTAGAGGAGACCCAAGCCTTAGAAATTTTATTTTAACTGATAAAATCTGGGGTGTAGACTTTGAAGAATCAAGGACTGGTCGACCTGTTGAAGATTTAGCCGGCTTGTGCGCATCGATTCTTTCTACAGATCCTATGTTTACAAAAGAAAAATTTAATCTTTGTAAACTTCTACTTGAGCGTTATAATGAGTTGGCACCAGGTAGAATTATTAATGCAAACGATGAAATAGCATATGCTCTTCTTGAAAACATACAGTGGAGACCCAACGATGAAGAGGTTTTAAGAAAACAAAGTAAAAGAATACGAGAACAGGGAATTTAATAACAATAGTTAAAAACTAATAAGCAATACTTGTTTTATCAACTAGTGAGGAAAGATTATGACTGATGATGAGTTAGTAGACAAAGCAATTGACGAAGCACTTGCAAGATTTGAAATTAGAGATGAACATATTAAAAGAAGAAAACCTCAACAGCCTTCTTTTAGGTATTTATCACGTGAAGAAAGCAAAGCAGAGCTTGAAAAAGAAACAATCGAGCGTGTATCAGTTATGACTAAATCAGATACGCCAAAGGTTACAATTGATAATCCTTTTATGATGGGCATGGGTGGCAATATAAATGTAATTGAAAATATTGTCAAAAAGCATCAGGAAACTAAAAAGTTTAAAGAAAAATAATTCTTTCATAATTTTTATATAATAATTTACTATATCCGGTGCACGGATTATTATGGGGAAGGAAAAATTACTGCCGGTTTTTGCAATCATAATCATTTTGATAGCTTGTTTTTCTGCATTATATGTTCATGCAGTAGAAGTTGATTCTGAAAAAATTAAAATAAACAATCAAGATTTTACCATAAATGAATTTTTTAGCATTGCTGATAAAAGAACAATTATTACTGATGAAGGCGAGAAAACAGGTGTCGCCCTTGATGATTTAATATTAAAAACAGGCAGCTTATGTTCCTCTTGTAACACGTATACTTTTAAAGCAAAGGATGGTTATCAGCAAACAGTTACTTGGGATTATTTAGAAAAAGGTGTTTTAACAAAGGAGAACCGCATTTATTTTTCAGATACTCCTCACTCTTTTTGGGTTAGAGATATAGTTGAAATTGAGGTGAAATAAAAAAATGAATAAAAATATGAAGCTTTTTGCAGGAATTTTAGTATTTGGATCACTATGGGGTTTTTCTGAGATATTCATTGGATCCATGTTAAAAGATGCAGGTTTGCCATATGGTGCAATTATGACTGGTTTTTTTGTTTTAACATTTCTTGTTTTAAGCAGAATGTTTTATAAACAACCAGGTATGCAACTTGGAATGGGTGTTGTTGCAGGAGCCTTGCGTTTATTTAATCCATTTGCTGGGTGTCATTTATGCTCTGCACTCGCCATTATGGCTGAGGGTGCTATTTTTGAGGCGATATGGTATAGTTTCTCATTTGATTTTGATAAATTAAAAATTACTAACCAAGCAAGTATGGGCATTATCACAGCGTATCTTGTATATGTTGGCGGTTACATTGTAACACAGATTTTAACACCTATTGTCGCAGGTGTTGGTTTTTACGTAGAAAACTTAATAGTATTTTTACCACGCATCCTTGCAAGCGGTCTTCTAACAGCACTTATTGGAGCAATTGTTATACCAGTTATCTTAAAAGTAAATAAACTTGATTTTAAAGTTAAAGATAATTTATATTATCCGACAACTTTCGGTGTTTCTGCGTTTTGTTGGATTTTTGTCCTCAGCGTTTGGTTTATATTGGGGGCATAAAACTTGAGCGATGAATCAAAAACTGTAAAAATTCTTAAATTTCATCCTGAAAAATGTAAAGGATGTAAAGAATGTGAAAAGGCTTGTTCTCAAGTTCATTTTAAATCAGATGAAGGTGCAGATAAATCTGCTATTCGTATTTTAAAAGATAAAGCAGGTAAATACAAAATGCATGTTTGTGATCAACGCGGGTTATGCATTGATATGTGTCCGGTGGGTGCTCTTACCCGTAAGAAAAGCGGCGTTGTAGTTCTTGATAAAAACATTTGTATCGGCTGTCAAGCTTGTGTCGGTTTTTGTCCAATTGGAGCTATGAGAAAAAGCGATGCCCGCATTGAACCTTTTAAATGTATTTCTTGCGGTGCTTGTGTTCGCGCATGCCCAACAGGTGCACTTGATCTTATTGAAGTAAATATTAAAGATATCTGTGAAGTAGTCTATCATAAACAGGGGGTAGATAAATAATGGTTCATGGTCAGATACCCATAGAAGAATATGAAACAGGAAACACTAAGCATAACTGGGATTTAAATAAACTTAAAAGAGCTCATAGAGTTGTTGCAGAATACAGTTATAAAAAAGGTGAGATTGACAAAGGTTTTGCAAACAGAACATTGTATATTAATTTAAGTACTAATGAAATCAAAGAAAAAAAAGTAACAAATGAAATGAAAAAACTATTTACGGGTGGCCGTGGTTTTGGTCTAAAACTTTTATGGGATTCAATAAAATCTAGTACTCGTTGGAACAGTCCTGAAAATGAATTGATAATTACGACAGGTCCACTCTGTGGTACCACACAGTATCCTGGTAGCGGCAAATCACTTTGTCTTAGTATTTCTCCATCAACAGATATTATCTGTGATAGTAACGTTGGAGGTTTTTTTGGCCCTTATCTTAAGTTTACTGGTTTTGATGCAATTGAGATTCAGGGTAAAGCAAAAAATGATGTAGTAATTTTAATCGATGGTAAAAAAGGAAAAGTAATTATTGAAACAGCTCCTCTTGAAGAAACCAACTCTCATATTGTAAACGAGCAATTAACTTATATGTATGCAAGTGAAGATACTGATAAATCACGGCAGAAGATATCTGTTGTATCTGCGGGTAAAGCCGCTGAGAATAGTTTCTGGGGCTGTATGAATTTTAGTTTTTATGATATCAGAAGAAAAGTTTGTCGTATGAAACAAGCAGGCCGTGGTGGTCTTGGAACTGTTCTTCGTGATAAAAAAATAAAGGCAATTGTTGCAAAAGTGGAAAAATTCACAGGTGTTTCAAATAACCCGGCAGATCCTAATAAAATTGCAGAGGTTGGAACAAAGCTTCATCGTGAGATTCGTGATCTTGATCGTTATCAATGTAACATGCGTGCTGTTGGAACCGGGCATCTGGTAGAAATCATGGATGAATATGATCTTCTCCCCTGTGAGAACTATAGATTTGGAAGTTTTCCAAAAGCACCAAAAATATATTCACCTAAGTTTTATGAACTTTTTACAAAAGTTATTCCCGATGGATGTTGGCATGGCTGCACAATGGCTTGTGCTAAAACTGTTGATGGTTTTGAGGTTATGACTGGACCATACAAAGGTCAAAAAGTAACTGTTGACGGTCCTGAATATGAAACATTGGGTTGTGCATCAAATATGAGTCTTTGGGAGCCAAAAGAAGTACTTGAGTTTAATTTTTATTGTGATACATATGGTATCGATACCATTTCAACAGGTACTGCAATTGCATTTTATATGGAAATGTATGAATACGGAATTTTAAACAAAGAACGCTGTGACGGACTTGAACTATGTTTCGGTAATTTTGATGCAGTAATGGAGTTTTTGCACAGAATGGCAAAAGGTGATAAAGGTGAGTTTGTAACAGTTGCCAGTAAAGGTATTCGCAGGGTTAAAGATTGGATTAAAGAAAAAGGCTGGGGTGACCCATATCTAATTGAGGAATGTGGTATGGAAAGCAAAGGTCTTGAGTATTCTGAGTATGTTACAAAAGAATCTCTTGCTATGCAAGGTGGATATGGTCTTACTCTTAAAGGTCCTCAGCATGACGAAGCATGGCTTATTTTTATGGACATGGTAAATAATCAGATTCCAACATTTGCAGATAAAGCAGAAGCCCTTCATTATTTTCCAATGTGGAGGACTTGGTTTGGACTAAATGGGCTTTGTAAACTACCTTGGAATGATATAGAGCCAGCAAACAACGCAGAAACTAAAGAGCCAGCAAAAGTTCCCGAACATGTTCAAAACTATGTAGATTATCAAAATGGTATGACTGGCTGGAATGTTGACAAAGAAGAACTTATTTTACAAAGTGAGCGTTGTTATAACTGGCAGCGTGCATTGTGTGTATGGATGGGAAGAGGTCGTAGAAAAGATGATTGGATTCCTTATCGCTCCATGGGTCCTGTAACAGAAGTCGAATACATGAGTCGTAAAGAACGTTATGATAAACAACTTGTAGAAAATGTAGGTCTTAAAGAAAAAGATTTAGAAAAAATGAGTACTCCTGAGAAGATTAAAACATTATACGACTGGAAACAAGATCAATATCAAAAGCTTGCAGATGCAGTATACTATCGTCGTGGTTGGACTCCAAATGGTGTTCCAACACCTCAAAAGATGAAAAAACTAGGTTTTTCTGATAAAAAAATGCTTGATATTCTTCAAAAAGCAATTGATGAAGATACAAAGAAAGGACTTAATCGTTGGGGTGGTAAATACGGTAAAGGTGAAAAACCACCAAGCATTGACCTTAAATATTGGGAAAAGTGGTAAAGGTCTATGGATACTTTAAAATCTGAAAAAATAAGAATGAAGCTGCAAAGATCAAGTGTTGGTATTGCTGGTGCTGGTGGTCTTGGCTCAAATGTTGCAGTTTCTCTTGCTCGTGCTGGAATCGGTAGGCTTGTTATTGTTGATTTTGATAGTGTTGAAGAAAGTAATCTTAATCGCCAGTATTATTTCCGTGATCAAATAGACATGGTTAAAGTTGAGGCACTTAAAGAGACTATACATCGTATTGATGAATCTGTAAAGGTTGAGGTTTTTAATCATAGACTTACAAAGGATACTATGGATAGACCTTTTCACAATGTAGACGTTATTGTCGAGGCGCTTGATAGTGCTGATATTAAAACCTTGTTTATTGAAGAAGTTATGCATAAACTTCCCAGTATTCCTGTTGTTGGTTGTTCGGGTGTTGCAGGTTATGGTAATTCCGAGAGGATTGTCACTAAAAAACTTGGAAAGTTGTATATGGTTTATGATGAAAAGGCAAAGGACAGCAGTGAAGATGTTTTAATGGCGCCTCGTGTGATTCTTATGGCTAATTGGCAGGCAAATATTGTCCTTGAGATTCTTTTAGGTGAGGATAAGTGATTAAAGTTAATGGTAATGCTGTTGATTTTGTTGAAAATGAAACAGTATCTGAGCTTCTTAAAAGAATGAGATATGTTTTTCCAAATGTTGTTGTAAAAATAAATGGTAAGCTTGTTAAAAGAACTGATTTTAAAGAAACCATTATTACTGATAACTCTGAGGTATCTGTTATTCATATGATTGGCGGTGGATAAAAAATATTATATTGCAATAGTAATAAAAGAAAATACTGCAAGTAAAAGACTGATTATTACGTTACTGCTACCTAATACAATTCCGATTTTGCCCATTTTATGATTTTTCCTATCCGCATAATCGCCAAAAACTACAGCTGCACAACCAAAAATAATTGATACCTCCGCACCAACTGTAAAGAATATTATCCACGCAAAAATTCCGATTAAAACAACAAAAATACCTAATTTTGTAATATCTGTTTTATTAAAATTTTTCATAAACATACTATTTTAGATCCTCTGTTTAAATTATATATTTTCCGGTTATTGTAATAACACTAAATCCAAATGCAAAAAAGAAATAGGTTACATACATTAATGCCCATGACGGTGTGTTTTCTAGATGTCTTTGTTTTTTACTATCTTTTATCATTAAATAAAAAATATATGCACTTGGTATTGTAAGAAATGTTAGTATGAAAAATTGTGGTGCAAGTATTCCACTGTGCACAAGCATTGGGATAAATGCAAACGGAACAAACATAAATGGAAATACAAGTATTGCTGCTCTTTTCAAACCATATGTGTTTACTAGTGTTTTTGTCCCTGTTTTTTTATCTGCCTCTGAATCTATTATATCTTTTGTAATTGAGCCGCCTATTAAAAATACCATTGCTAGAAGGCCTATTGTTAGAGGCAGTGTCTCTAGTGCGTTTCCAAATACGCTCCAGCTGGCAAGTATGCCCAGTAATCCTCTTGGTATTCCAACCCATAGTTGGTTTATAAATAGTATGTCTTTGCATCTTGGGGGGACAGAGTAGGTTATTGTAAAAAATGTTATCATTAAAACAAATGCTAGAAATATTGGGTTTATTAGAATTGCAAGTAATATTGATGTTGTGTATAGTAGTAAAGAAATAAGTATTGAATCGTTTTTTGATACTATTCCTTTGCAGATTGGCCTATAAGGTTTTGATATTTTATCTGATTTTATATCTGTTACTTGGTTTAGAACGTTTGATGCAGCGTTTAGTATTGCAAGTGAAAGGCTTGCCGGAATTATCATTGTTAAAAAAAGGTTTATAATATCGTTTGTATTTTGATTGTATTTGTAGCTTGCAAACATTATGCAAATTGACACAATTATTGGTGCAAACAGTGTAAATGGTCTTACAAGTTCTATGTATGCTTTTAGTCTGTTGTTAATTTGATTTTCCATTAAACTCCTCACTTAGTTATACTTTCTAATTAGCACTATATATAAATTTCTATACAATCGTTGTCAAAAATAAAACACATTTAAATAAAAAACAAAACAATTACAAAAAGAACAAAAATGCAAAAAATAAGAGCATTTATAGCAGTAGAAATACCAATTTCAAAGGAGATACATCAAGTTTTAAACGAACTAAAAAAAACACAAATAGATGCAAAAATAGTAGAAACACAAAACATGCATTTAACACTAAAGTTCTTAGGTGACACAGATGAAAAACTAATAGATGACATAGGAAAAATAATAAAAAACTCAGCAAAAAACATACCTCCTTTTCAAATAGCACTAAAAAGTATAGGCGTATTTCCAAATCAAAACTACATAAAAGTAGCCTGGATCGGAGTAGAAAATACAGAAAATTTAAAACAAATAGCAGAAACAATAGACAGTAAACTGCAAAACCTAGGATTTGAAAAAGAAAAAAGACCTTTTTCTGCACATCTAACAATTGCAAGAATAAAAAGTGCAAAAAACAAAGAAAAACTAATAGATTTGATAAATAAATATCAAAACACCGAGTTTCAACAAATAAAAATAGATAAAATACTTCTTAAAAAAAGCACTCTTACACCAAAAGGTCCAATTTATACAAATCTAAAAGAAATAAAACTTGGAGAATAAAATGTGGCTTTTAATATTTGGACTTGCAAACTTCATTCTTTTAGCATTTACAGCATATTTTCTTTTAGATAAAAAACAAATTAAAAAAATTAAATTTACACCAGACTTTTTAATACAAAGAATACTTGAAAACATAAAACCACTATCAATAATATTAATAGTTGTAGGAATTCATCTAATAGAAGTAAAATTAATTGACCCTTACGTTACAAACTGGGTTGGTTATGACTATGCAAACATTATACAAAACTTAGAAAACGGTTTTGTCCACAGTTTTACAAACTACTGGACGCCCGGAATACTGCATTTTTTTGTTTTGATATACATAGTAATTTATCCATTTACTTTATGGTTTTCACCATTATATTTCATAGTTGCAAACAAAAAACAAGCATTAAACTCTTTAGCATACGGCCTTTTAATAATATATCTTGTAGCACTGCCATTTTACTTGTTTTTGCCAATTAAAAACGTATACAACTTTTACAACAGTCCTTCAGCATTAGAAATAGTTATACCTTCAATTGAGGCTTTCTTTTACTCAACTACAACTGCAAATAATTGCCTGCCATCACTACATACCGCAATGACAATTCTTGTTGCATACTGCTTATCACTTTCAGGAAATAAAAAACTAAAATATTTTGGAATATTTATTGCAACAACAGTAATTATTTCAGTTGTGTATCTTTCGATACACTGGATTTTAGATGTAATAGCAGGTGCAATTCTTTCATTTGGGGCAATATTCTTATTGAGGCGTTACATCAAGGATAAATGAAAAATGAATAAAATAAAAGAACAAGTTCTTGAAAAAATTACACCGACACACAAATACCGTGAACAGATAAAAGAGATTGTAAAAGAGATAAGAGCAATTCTTGAAAATGAAATTAAAAAAAGAAAACTACCTGCGACAATACAGCTTGTTGGAAGTATTGCAAAAGATACATATCTGCAAAAAAATATGGATATTGATTTTTTTATTTGTTTTCCAATAGATTATTCAAAAGAAGAAATAGCAAAACATGCGCTTTCAATAGGCAAAAATTTTCTTAAAAACACAGAAGAATCATACGCAGAACACCCATATTTGCGTGGATATTACAAAGAGTTTTATACAGAAATAGTTCCATGCTACAAAATTGAAAATGCAGAACAAAAACTTTCAGCAGTTGATAGAACTCCGCTTCATACAAAATATGTAAAAGAACATATTACTGAAAGTCAAAAACAAGAAGTAAGATTATTCAAACAGTTTTTGAAAGGAATAAATTGTTATGGTGCAGAAGCTCAAATTCAAGGTTTCTCAGGTTATCTATGTGAAATAGTAGTATTGTACTTTAAAACATTTGAAAATACAATTAAAAATGCAAGCACTTGGAAAAAACAGACAAAGCTATCACTTACAGTAAAAGATTTCCTTGATTTTGATACACCACTGGTGTTTATCGACCCTGTTGATTCAAACAGAAACGTTGCAAGTGCACTTGTAGAAGAAAAATTTGATTTATTTGTAAAAGCCTGCAGAAAGTATCTTAAAAATCCAAAAGAAACATTTTTTTTCCCAAACCCTGTAAAACCATGGACTCTTGATAAAATAAAAGAAACTATAAAAAAACAAGATTGTAAGTATATTGGTATAAAATTTGAAAAACCAAAAATAATTGATGAAAACTTGTATCCTCAGATTAGAAAAACAGCAAAATCTGTTTTAGAAAATCTAAAAAGATACGATTTTAAAGTATATGATACAAATTATTTTGTTGATGAAAAAAACATATACATAATATTAAAACTGCAAAAAGAAGCACTTAGCAAAACAATGATTCATACAGGACCACCCTCATCAAAAAAAGAAAACTCAGAACAATTTATCAAGAAATGGAATAATAATTCTTTAGTTGTAAAAAAACCTTATCAAAAAGATAAAAGGTGGCATGTAGAAATAAAAAGACAATACATATATGCAGAAAAATTCTTAGAAAAAGAATTTGAAAAACTCAGCCTTGGAAAACATATCGATAAAATTGTAAACAAAAAATACAAAGTTTTGGAAATAGATGATTTACTATCTGAAAACTTAAAAGTTTTCTGGACAGAATATCTTGACGAAAAGATGTCTTGGGAACGGTAAAAAAATATATCAACAATGTTTTGATTATAATATGTAAAGAGATAGAATGTCATCATGTAAATAAATGTTAAAGTTTTAGCAACATTTTATAAAAAAGGTGAAAGAATATGTTAAAAGTTGTTGTAGAGACAACAAAAGAAAAAGACGCTTATAAAGCAGGAAAAGAATTAACAAACAAGATTTTACAAAATTTAAATGATAAACCAGATTTTATACTTCTTTACTGCATAGGTCGTTATGAAAACTACGGCGGAATACAAAATTTATTAAAAGGATTATGGGAAAATTTACCACAGGATACTAAATTAATAGGTGGATTAGTAAACGGTTTTATAACAAGACAGGGCTGCTACGCAGAAGGTGCTGTAGCATTAGCCGTAAAATATGATGATATGCATATAGCAGTTTCTTATGGTAAAAACACTAAAAGAAATCCTAAAAAAGCTGCAAAACAATTTGTAAAAAATATTAAAGTTAACGCAAAAAACACATACAAACATAAGCTTTTACTAACAAATATTTCAGGCATGGAAATACCAAAATCTAGCGGAGATAATCCAATTATAAAATCAAAAATTGGTGGAAAAATTATACCAATTATGCTTAAAATCATGCAGAAAACCAAACAAAAAGGCTTTGGAAGAGAAGATGAACTATTAAAAGAAATATCAAAACAGTTACCAGATTATGAAATAATACATGGATCAAATGGTAGCGTAGTTGATTTTTCAAAGAATCATCAGTTTTTAAATAAACAAGTTTTAACTGAATCTGTTGTTGGCTTGTTAATTGAAACAGATGCAGATTATTTTTTAAACTATGCAAATGCTGCAGAGGAAACAGATATAAAACTAAAAATTACAAAAATAAGCAAAGACAGACGTATAATCAAAAAAATAAACAATAAACATGCACTATCAGAATTTTTAAGACTTATGAATTGGACTATGCAGGATTTTGAAAGAGTAAAATGGGTTGATATAACATCAAAATATCCACTTGGTTACTACAAAAATAATAAAATATTCTTAAGAACAATTCTTATGATAATGGGTAATTATCTTGGTTGTTTATGCGAAGTAGAAGAAAACGAGGTATTTATTGCAAAGATGTCAACAGATAAAATGGTAGATTCAGTAAACGAGCTTTTAAAGCCTGAAAAACCAGATTTTGGTTTTTTCACATCATGCATTGCAAGACAAGGTTATCTAGGACCCAAAATATTTCAAGTTCAAGAAAAACTAAAAAAATATTTCCAGGAAAAACCATTTTTATTGATATATGTCGGCGGCGAAGGACTAAAAAAACAAGGAGAAGAAATATCTATTCTAAATGAAACTATAACTTGTGCGATATTTGAAAAAAACCAATAAAAAAAAATTTATTTATTTTTCAAGTATCTTCATAATTCTTTTCTTTAAATCCTCAGGATCATAAGGTTTTTCAATGTAATCTTCACCCAAAAATTTACCAGCATTCTCAGCAGTATGATCGATACGTGCAGTCAAAAAAACAATAGGTATATTTTCCCATATAGGATTTTCTTTTAATTTTCTAAAAACCTCCCAACCATTCATCCCTGGCATCATAATATCTAAAAGAATTAAATCAGGTTTATCCTTTGCTTTTTCTAAAATTTCAAAACATTTCTCACCGTTTTCAGCACGCTTAACATCATAACCTAAATCACGAAATGTAAAATCAACGGTAAATGCAACATCAGGTTCATCATCTACTATAAGTATTTTCTTTTTCAATGAAACACATCCTTACAAACTAATTATTTGTAATCATCTTTTTATTTAACAAACTTTTCATCTAGTTTAACTGTTCATCTTTTAATTCTATAGTTAGTAAAAAATAAAAAGTGCAACCTTTACCCAAACCCTGACTTTCAACCCAAATACGGCCACCGTGACGCTCAACGATACGCTTGCAAATAGAAAGACCCAGACCACTACTATCTAAGTCATGTCTTGATGGATCAACTTTATAAAATTCTTCAAAAATATGTTCGATGTGTTCTGCTGTAAGACCCGTGCCTGTATCCCTAACAAAAACTTTGATAAAATCATCTTGTTTTTCTGCGCCGACATAAATATTGCCACTATCTGGGGTAAATTTAGCAGCATTGGTTAAAAGATTATCCATAAGTTCATTAAACTCAAGTTTATCAATAGATGCAACAAAATCTTTAAAAACGTTGTTTTTAACAGTCAAATTCTTTTCTTTAAAAATATATTCTTTAGTACTAATTATCTTTTCAACACAATCAAAAAGATTTGCTTGTTCAAAATTAAGCATAAGCTTTGGTGAGTTAAGCCGCTCAAGTTTTAAAGTTTTAACAACGATATCGCGCATAAACAAAACATTGCGATTAACAACGCTCAATAACTCTTTTAATTCTGGGTCTTTTTCTTTTTTCTCAATAGTCGGAAGAAGACCCACTAGTGGGGTAAGCGGGCTTTTAAGATCATGACCCAGTTGGCCGATGAACTCAATTTTATGTTTCAAAAGTTTTTGGATTTCCTGGGTTCTTTCTTCAACTTTTTTCTCAAGGTCTTGATTAAGAATTTTAAGTTCTTCTTGAACTTTTTTTAAATCAGTATTTGCAGATTGCAGTTTAACATTCATCTCCTGAATTTTGCGGGCGTTTCTAACTCTTTCTTCTTCAGCTGCAAGACGCTCAGTTATATCCCTAATACTTCCTTGCAGCCTAAGTTCATCGTTACGCCCCATGACTTCTATATTATACTGAATTAGTTTACCGTTGATTTCAACAGGAATTTTTTGTCCGGACTTAGTTATAATAAAACTTTCAAAACTATTAAGTTCTCTATCCATCATTTCTTTTTTATTAAAACCTGAAAAAAATTGTTTATGAACCTTTTTCCAATCATCTTTAGGAATAATTTTTGAGAATTTTTCACCAATTAGACTTGATGAAGGATAACCTGCTATTTTTTCCACAGCACTATTTATATACGTAATTCTTCCTTTTGGAGAAACTTGAAAAATAATATCACTAACATCACTGAAAAGATCTTTTTTACCAAGAGCAATAGTAGTATCAGATATAATTTCAAAATATTCAGCTAAAGAATTATATCTCTCATTAGATTCTTTGAGTTTTTCTCTTAAATTTGAAACTTCTTTTTTTAAGCTTTCGACATCATCAGGTAGTTTTTCATCAAAATCTAATTCAGTTGTATCTTCTTGGTTTAAAAAAGCCGTTGTTTGAGGATGTTCTTCCTCAGAAATTATTTGTGTAGATGCTGATTCTTCATCATAGCTCTGTGTACTATTTGTTAGTAAACCTTGCTTTTCTTGTTCCCGTAAAACTTTGACGATATCTGGATCCATTATATGTTTATCCACCTGCAATACTTGAATATTTAAACCATATTAAAGATTTTTTAAAATAATATGTTACAATTTATCCAAAATATATAAATTCAGAGAAATGTTTTAGGTTTTTAAATGAAAACACTCGGGGTGTACACAAAAGATTTCTCACTTTATTATGATTTACTAAAAGTTTTAAGGAAAAGAAAAATTGCTTATGTTTCACTTTCTTCTTTAAATCATGTCCCAAGTAAAATTGGAGTGATTCTTACATCCAATAGTGAACTGCATGATGTAAAAACTTCAAAAGTAATTGCAGCTGATGCATATGATACAGTTGAGCATGCAGTAGATCTTGCTATGCAAATGCTCATTGGAAAAGATTTGTATTCAAAGATTTACATTGGTATAGATCCTGGAGATTACCCAGGTATTGCTGTTGTCGGTGATGATATACTTCTTTCAAAAACAAGTGTCGACAGTCCTGAAAAAGTTCTTTCTACTGTTAAACGAATTTTAAAGGAATATCCTGCTACTCAAACAATAATAAGAATCGGACACGGCTCAATTACAATTAGAAATAGAATTATAAATTCTTTAATTAAACTAGGTATAACAATAGAAATTGTTGATGAAACAAAAACAACACCTGGTCACGAGATAAGTAGACCAAAAAGAGACAGTGAAGCAGCAGCATTAATTGCAATTATGAAAGGTGGAAGGGTACAAAGTAAACTTGAGTTAGAACCAACTAGAGGCGAAATAAGAAATATACAAGAAAAAAGCAGAAAGCTTACAAATGGAAGATTTTCAATATCCCAAAAATCTGCAATAGATGTAATAAATGGAAAAATTAGTCTTACAGAAGCAATAGAAAAAGAAAAAAAGAACAAATAACCCAAACGTTTATGAGGCTGTCTCATATGTGTGTTGGGTAACAGTACGATGAATGTAAAAAGAGCACTAATAAGCGTTTCAGATAAAACTGAGCTAGAAAATTTTGCAAAGGAATTATCAAAACTTGACGTAGAAATCTTATCAACAGGTGGTACAGCACGTTTTTTAAAAGAAAATAATGTCAAAATAACTGATGTTAGTAGTGTTACAAATTTTCCTGAGATGCTTGACGGCAGAGTAAAAACTTTGCATCCAATAATACATGCCGGAATTCTTGCAAGGCGTGATACACCTGAGCATATGAAAACTCTTGAGAAACACAAGATTAAACCTATTGATATGCTTGTTGTAAACCTTTATCCTTTTGAAGAAACAATTAAAAAACCTAAGGTTACTATGGATGAAGTAATTGAAAATATAGACATCGGCGGTCCTACTCTTATTCGTGCTGCTGCTAAAAACTATAAAGATGTAATAATTATTACAAATAAAAATCAATATAAAACTGTTTTACAGCAACTTTTAGACAAAGGAAATCTTAGCATTGCCGATAAAGAAAAACTTGCAATAGAAGCATTTTCTCATACTGCTCAATATGATGCAGTAATATCAAATTATCTTTCAAGTAAATGGACAGATGAAGTATTACCTGATAATAAAACAGTTACAATGAGAAAAAAACAGGATATGAGATATGGTGAAAACCCTCATCTTAAAGGTGGTTTTTACAAAGTAATACCTGAAACTTTAGAGCCATGTATTACAAATGCTGTAAAATTACAAGGAAAAGAATTATCTTATAATAATATCCTTGATTCAGATGGGGCAATTGAAGCAATTAAAGAGTTTACAGACCCCACTTGTGTTATTATTAAACATGCAACACCCTGTGGAATTGCTATTGCTAAAAACTTACTTGCTGCTTGGAAAGATGCCTATGCAACTGATACATATTCACCTTTTGGCGGAGTAGTAAGTTTTAACAGAGAAGTTGATAAAACTGTTGCAGAGGAACTATCAAAACTCTTTTTAGAAGTAATAATAGCACCTGCTTACAGCAAGGAAGCACTTTCTGTTTTTAGTGAAAAAAAGAATTTAAGATTATTAAAACTAGAAGGACTTGATAAAAAGATACACAGAAGCGGAATGATACATAGAAGTGTCGTAGGTGGATTTCTCTGTCAGGAAAGAGATACAAAAATGACACCGCAGAGTGAATGGAAGGTTGTAACAAAAAAGAAACCTACAAAACAAGATCTGATAAGCATGGAATTTGCAGTAAAATGTGTAAAACATGTTAAATCAAATAGTGTGGTATTTGTAAAAGATACTCATACCGTAGGTATCGGTGGAGGCCAAACCGCACGTGTTGATGCTACATGGATTGCGACAAATAAAGGTAAAGAAAACATAAAAGGTAGTACCATGGCATCTGATGCATTCTTCCCATTCCGCGATGCTGTAGATGTTGCAGCAGACGCAGGAGTAACAGCAATTGTACAGCCTGGTGGAAGTATACGTGATGAAGAAGTTATACAAGCAGCAGATGAACATAAAATTTCAATGGTTTTTACAGGCCAGCGGTATTTTAGGCATTAATAAAGATTTAATCTGATTTTAGTGTCCAAGGGTTCAAATCCCTTCCCCTGCATCTTTTTTATAGATTTCAATTTAACGAAAGATATCTTTATTTCTTTGCTTGCCTTTAACTCTTAAAAGCAAAATAAGAAATAAAGAATAAATCATAAAAATTAAAAAAAATAAAAAAGAAATCATGAAATTAACGATAGGGGCCTCGATACAATTGAAATAAAATATTATGAAATTGACAAGCAACAACACAAATAAAACAAAAAAACCTATCATAGTTAATCTAAATTCTGCTGTGTCTTTCTTCTTTACTTCAACTTTTTCCATCTCATATTTAGCGGTCATCATATTAATTTTGTTGATGTTCTCTTGACTTAATTTAGAGTGCACTCGCCAACTTCCCACAAAACCAAAGAGATTCACAACAATGGGACCAATGAGCATTGCAAAGAGAATAAGTAGCGGTTCTTTAGTAAAAATACTGACAATTGCTCCTAATCCAATACCAAGAAATAAACCAAATGTTGATAAAAACATAAGCAATCCTAAAAATCCAAACGCATGTCTATACATTTTAATCCCATCCTAAATAACAATAGAATAAACTTAGGGATATAAAAACCTATTTTTAAGATATTGTTAGTTTCAAACCCTCAATTCCAACTCTTTTTTAGTCAACAGAAGTAAATCATCATCCGTCAATCAATTTTTATGACTAAACTGGTGTTCATATCCCTTCCCCTGCATAATTTTCTTTTAAGATAAAAATTAAACAAAAAGATTAAAGCCTGTCTTTTAATTCTAAGAATAATGGATTTGTTGAATTATCCTACAGTT
>CAZFAZ010000078.1:0-16726 GCA_964517155.1 uncultured Thermoplasmatales archaeon | reverse complement strand
TAATCTGTTTTTCCGTCTTTATCTATATCTACTTTGTATCTACCGTTTTCATCTTGTTCAAGTGTGGTATATTCATCTTTTTCAGGATTATAAAAAGTATCATATATGCCGTCGTTGTCTGTATCAAGTATATAATATCTTTTGCCACCTATTTGCATTATTTTTATAGAGTTATCTGTATCAGTTTCTGGATTATATAAAGTATCTGCTTCACTGTCACCTGTTGTATCAACAACAAAATACGACTCATTTTCTATACTAATTTTTGTAACATCTGAGTTATTTGTTGGATCTGAGCCAAGCCTTTCTTCTACATTATCAGAAAGACCGTCACCATCTGTATCAAGTGTTATAGTTATAGTTGTAGTATTTGAATTTGTAAGACCGTCATCATCTGTAACTGTTAAAGTTATGTTAAACAATCCTGATATATTATAACTATGCGTCACTAATTGACCATAAAGAATAGTTTCGTTGCCAAAATCCCAGGTGTAGTTTACAATACTTCCATCAGAGTCATAACTGTCTGAACCATCAAATGTGATATCTTCAAATGTTAAACCTTCATATAATCCACCTGCATCGGCAACTGGTGGATAAGTAGGTGTTGGTGATTCAGATATAGTAACAGTCGCGGTATCATCATCAGTAGCCACTGCGTTATCAGTAACAGTAAGTGTTACTGTATAAGTCCCAGCTGTTGTATAAGTATGCGTTGGTGTAGCTCCTGTACCAGTAGAGTCATCTCCGAAATCCCAGGAGTAAGTATAAGGTGAAGAGCCGTATGTTGCAGAACCGGTAAAGTTTACAGGAGTACCTGTTTGTCCGGTGTATGGCCCTCCGGCATTAGCGGTTAAGGTTAAGGTCGGGGGAATATACACTCCAGTACCACTACTGCTTTTTGCACCTGTGGTAAACTGCCATATAGGACCCATAGAAAATGCATCATGCTCATCGGTTGCAACAATTTGCCAATAATAAGTTGTACTCCAAGAAGGTGAAGGTGTAATACTATAACTAGTTGTATTTTCAGCATAACCTAATATGTCAGACACTGTAAATGTACTGCTACCTGCTTTGTAATAAATGGTATAATTTACAGTATGATTATCAGGATCTCCTCCAGTCCAACTCAATGAAGATGGCCTATTACCTGTAGAGTAAGTTTGGCCATCAGTGGGATTGGGGTTACTTGGAATATACGGTGCTGTATTATTAAAGAAGCATTCTGTACTTTATTTAGATATTTTCTACAGCAGCCAACAAGCTCTCTATGCAGATTTGCTTCCAAAACTCTATACTCCTCAAGCGAACGCAAATGGTTGTTATTTTGAATCATATTTATCAAATACCCTTAATACTTTCTCTGTTAAAATAATATTCTAAATTATTAGGAAAAATTGTAAAGAAGTGTTTGAAAAAAAAATCAAAAGAAAAAAATCAAAAGATTTCTTATTTAGTTTTACTTTACCTTTTTGAAAAAGAGTTTGGAAAAAGAAACATGACACCAACAAATATCTACAAAATATTATACAAAAAATTTGGAAAACAAAACTGGTGGCCTGTAGATAAACAATATCATAAAAAAAACAAAACAGATCCACGTTTTGAAATCATTATAGGTGCTATTCTTACACAAAACACAGCCTGGTCTAATGTTGAAAAAGCAATTACAAATCTTAAACACAACAATATGTTAAATATAAGTGATATACTAAATACTGATTTTAATATCCTAACCGAAATCATCAAACCCTCTGGTTTTTTTAATCAAAAAGCAAAGCGTTTAAAAATTATTTCTAGTCATCTAAAAAACAATTTTAACTCAAACTTAGATAAGTTTTTTGACAGAAAAACAGGAATTATCAGAAACGAGCTTTTATCATTAAATGGAATCGGACCGGAAACTGCTGACTCGATACTTTTATACGCAGGAGACAAACCTGTTTTTGTAGTTGATGCATATACTAAAAGATTATGTGAAAGAATACCTCTCAAAACAAAAATTTTTTATGATGATATACAGATTTTTTTTGAAAAAGATCTCAGTAAAAACTTTAAAGATAAAGAATTAATAAATATCTATAATGAATTTCATGCATTAATTGTAAAATTTGCAAAAGTTTATTGTAAAAAAAAGCCGAGTTGCAAAAGTTGTCCTTTAAACAAAAATTGTAATATTTATAAAAATTTACTTTAATAATTCTTGTACTTTATCAATCATTATTTCTGCAGGTATATCTGGAAGAGAAATAAACTGTGTTGTGCCCAAATGTCCTTTACCTGAAGGTTTTATATTAATAAATCCTGCACCCTCTATATCTTTAAGATAATTCCAAAACATTGTATGAGTTCTTGGTTTTTCGTTGTATTCCTCGCAGGTTATCATATATGTTTTTTCTGCATCACCAGTGTTTACATATGCTGTTTCATCTTTTTTGAGTCTTTTTGCAACAGCATAAAGCGTTAAAAGCTGATGTTTTTCAAGGTTTTTAAGCTTAGTTTGAGTAACAATTGAATAAGTCTCTGCTTTTGCAGCTCTAACATGCTCAGGTGTAACACTTTGCACATGTTGATTATCTGCAGCAATACCTGCTTTCCACAAAAGCTCTATTGCAAAACGTGCATCACCCCATTCTGAAGAGATATCTGCTAAAAGTTCAATTGATTCAGGATTTACTGTTGCATTATGAAATGCTAAATTTACCCTCTGCATAATTATATCATACAGTTCATCTCTTGAGTATTTATCTAATTTAATTATGTTATTTCTTTTAAATGTACTAATAGATGCAGAATCAAAAAATGGCAAAATATCTTTTTGTGATATTAAAATGAGGGATACTGGTGTTTTTTCTGCTGATTTTTCATCTGAGAAACGCGTTAAATCATATACCAAGTTTGAACCACTTTTTTTCAGAAGCGCATCTGCTTCATCAAGAACTAAAAGCAGCTGTGCATTTCTTTTTATCAACTGTTTTTTAAGTACCTGCAACATTTCTTGCAGTGAAAAACCTCTATCAGGAAATCTAGGATCAAAATGATTAAGCACGCCAAGTAATGCCATTGAATCGGTTGCTCGTTTTCTACAATTTATATGTACATATTCTATTGTTTTTCCTTGTTTTCTTGCGATGTTTACAAGGGTATTGCAGAATTTTTTTGCAATTACTGTCTTACCTGTTCCAACTGAACCTTTTATAATTGCATTTTGTGAAACATTTGAAAGCAGTGGTTTAAACATCTGAGCAAGCATTTTTTGCTGCTCATCTCTATGAATAAGTTCATCTGGAACAAAGTCAAAATCTAATGCACCTGGATTTTTTATAATAGTTGATGACATTAATTCGTCTTCTATTATGCTGCTCATTGTATTACCTGTATTATTTTGTGTTTGATAAATCTTTATCTTAGATATTTATAGTATTTCAAAGATTAATTTTGATAAAAAGTTAAAGTATGTAAATCTATTTATGTTTTGTAAAAAAATGAATAAATTTTCAATTTCCGCAAAATCTGCACAGTTTGTTAAAAACAGTTTTAGCAGGTATTATAAATCCAATAAAATTGTTCTTCCCGATCGTTTTGGCAGACGCGAATACGCTTTTGTTTTTTTCGGCGGAAAAGGAATGATGCGCCATATCGGTTTTGATAAAAAAGATCAACTTACTAGTTTTATAAATAAAAATGTGCCTTTTCATGCGTATTATTCTTCAGCTTATTATAAAACACCTGGGGCACCTACTATGCAGGAGAAAGACTGGATGGGTGCAGAGCTTATTTTTGATCTAGACTCAGATCATCTTCCTAATGCTGATAAACTTAGCTACCCTGAGCAGTTAGACCTTGTTAAAAAAGAGTTTTACAAACTTGTTTTTGATTTTTTAATAAAAGATTTTGGTTTTAAGGAAAAATATATCGATCTTTATTTCAGTGGTGGACGTGGTTATCATTGTCATGTAAAAGACCCAGTGGTTTTATTTCTTGATAGCAGTGAAAGAAGAGAAATTGTAGATTATATCACAGGTAGAGATATTCATGATTCAATTGTTTTTCATGAACAGATAACAAGTACAATTCAGATTAGAGGAAGAAATATTCCAAGTAGTAAAACTTTAAAAATGCCAAAACCAGATGAACCTGGTTGGAAAGGCCGCATTAGCCGCGGGATTATTGAACTTGTCCAAGAAATTAAAAAAAGTGATGATCCTATGCAGAAATTAGAAGAATATGGTGTAAAAAAAACTGATGCTCAGCATTTGATAAATGATTTATCTGATGAGCGTGTTCAAAGAATTAAAGAAGGCCGCCTTGATCAATCTAAAACCATTCGCAAGTTTTTTTTAAATAACGCTCTTAGAAAAACCGCGGTTTCAATGAGCGCAGGCGAAACAGATGAACCCGTCACCTGTGACATTAAACGACTTATCCGCCTCCCAGGTTCACTTCATGGTAAAACAGGTTTAAAAGTAGAAAAAATAAAACTTGACAGACTTTTAGATTTTAATCCTTTAAATGATACTGTTGTTTTATCTGAAGAAAAAGTCGAGTTTGAAATTGAAAAAGAGTTTAGTATAAAAATGAAAGATGAAATGTTTGATTTAAAACCAGGTATTCGAAATATTCCTACGCATCTTGCAGTTTTTTTAATTGGCAGAGGCATTGGAAATATTATTTAACGTAGTTACTCATTTTGGTTTTGCGGGGAAGTAAATTTTATGACAAATGAAGAAATCAATTATAGATTTCTGAGAAAAATTCAGCAAATGGAGAAAAACTCTCCTGTTTTAACTAATTTAGATGATGATTTTTACAACGATTTGCAAAAATATATATTGGATTTAAAAAACCGTCTTAATTCTGAGGAAACAGATCATAAAAAAAAATTATTAGACGAAGAAATTTTAAACACAAAAAATATTGCTACAAGCATTTACGAGCAGCGTGAAAAAAAAATTGTACTCACCGCAATTTCAAAGGCTCGTGGCGGAAGTCCAGATATAAAGAATATGGCCGAAGTTGAAAAAACTTTTTTTTCTTCAATTCTCAACCTGATAAATAGATTTCGTGATGAGATACTAGAAAATAAAAAAACAGTTAGTGAAAATAAAACAAAACCCGAGTTTGAAGAACCAAAATTAAAAGAAACTGAAAAAGAAGAAATAAAAGATGACACACCTATTGTAAAAAATGATAATACAAATCCTATAGCACGTGTTATAAAAGATATGCCTGCATTTGTCGGTACAGATACTAAAAGCTATAATATTAAGAAAAATGATATTGTTTCTTTACCTGAAGATATGCAAGAAATGCTTTCAAAAAGAAAAGTTGTTGAAAAACTAGGTTTGTAACATTATATTTTATATATTACTTCCTTATTACGTTTTCACTCTGATAGTCTGATTTAAAGGAGTTTATCTATGTTAAGACCACGTAAAATCAAAAGATACTGCACTTCATGCAAAAAACATACAGCACATGAGGTTCATAGAATTAAAAAAAGAAAAGCAAGTGAGCTTAAACAAGGTCAACGCCGGTTCCGTCGTGTTACCAGCGGATATCGTGGTTTTCCAAGACCAAAACCAGAAGGACGCGAAAAAACTACACGCAGAGCAAATCTTAAGTATACTTGCGCTGAATGTAAAAAAAGTATTCAGCCCCCAAGTCTAAGGGCTAAAAAAGTAGAGGTTAGTGAATAATTATGCAAAAACCTAATAGTAAATTTATAAAAGTTCGCTGTAAAGACTGCGAAAATGAGCAGGTTTTATTCGACAAGGCAAGTACACCTGTCTCTTGTCATATCTGTGGTGCTAGACTTGCATTGCCCAATGGTGGAAAAGCAAAGATAAAAGGCGAAATTTTAGAGGTTGTAGAATAAGGGTATACTATGATTAAAAAAGAGTACCCTGATGAAGGCGAACTTGTTGTTGGTACCGCTGTAAAGGTTCAAAACTTTGGCGCTTTTGTAACTCTTGACGAATATCCTGGTAAAGAAGGTTTTATTCATATTGCAGAAATTGCAACTGGATGGGTTAAACGTATACGCAACCATATAAAAGAAAAACAAAAAGTTGTCTGCAAAGTTCTTAATGTTGATGAACATAAACAACATATAGATCTTTCTTTAAAAAGAGTAAATGAACATCAAAAAAGAGATAAAATTCAAGAATGGAAGAACAGTCAAAAATCAAGAAAACTTTTAGAAATGGTTGCAAAACAAATTGGTAAAACAGTTGACCAATGTTATAACGATTTTGGAAAAGACCTTATAAAAAGATATGGTGCATTGTATACAGCTTTTGAAGAAGCAGCATATGATATCGAATCATTTGAAAAAGAAGGTTTTAAGGGCGACTGGCTAAAAAGTTTTGAAGAAGTTGCAAAATCAAATATAACAATTCCTTTTGTTGATATTAAAGGATACATTATTCTTACTTGTTGGACTCCAGATGGAATAAAACATATTCGTAACGCTTTGTCTGAAGCTGAAAAAAGTGAATATGAAGATGTTGAAATTAAGGTTAAATATATAGGTGCCCCTCAGTACATTGTAACTGTTAAAGCACCAGATTATAAAATCGCAGAAGAGCAACTTAAAAAAGCAGTAGATAGTATACAAGATTATATTAAACAATATAAAGGTGAATGTGAGTTTCGTCGTAAACTTGATGATTAAATGAGCAGAATATTTTATTGTAAAGCCTGTAATGACTATACCTTAGATGAGAACTGTCATAGATGCGGTAATAAATCTGTAACAAAAAATCCGCCAAGATTTTCACCACAGGATAATTATGGTAAATACAGAAGAAAACTAAAAAAATCTATTAAAAAGTGATATATATGGAATATGTAAATGTTAGGTTTATAGGAAAAAAACCCAAGTTAAACAATCCAATTCTCATAGAAGGATTACCCGGCATTGGAAATGTTGGAAAACTAGCCGCAGAACATATAATTGAAACAATTAATGCAAAAAAATTTGCAGAGTTGTATAGTAAAGATTTTCCACCACAAGTTTTTATAAACCCTGATGGTACAGTTAAACTTGTAAACAATGAGTTTTTTTACTGGAAAGCAAAAAAGAAAGAGCAGCGTGATTTAATACTACTCACAGGAGATTATCAAGGTTTATCCTCGCAAGGTCAATATGAACTTGTAGAAAAAATACTAGATATAATAGAAGACCTAGGCGTTAAAGAAATGTATACTCTTGGTGGTTATGGACTTGGATATGAAATAGATGAACCTAAAGTATTATGCGCCACAACTGATAAATCTTTAATTAAAACAATGAAGAAATATGGCGCTATTTTTAAGAAAAATGAGCCAGGCGGGGGAATAGTAGGAGCAAGTGGTCTTTTGCTAGGACTTGGTAAATTACGTGGTTTGCAAGGTGCTTGCCTTATGGGAGAAACACCCGGATACTTAGTAGATCCTAAAAGTGCAAAAGCCGTTTTAAATATTCTTATGAAAGCTACGAATATAAAAGTAAGTCTTTCTGCACTTGAGAAAAAAGCAAAAGAAATAGAACATATAGCTCATCAACTAAAAGAAATTGAAGGAATGTCCAAAGAAAAAGGCGAAGAACTAAAATATATAGGATAAAAAAATTTGTATTTTTTATTTGGATTGATACCAGTCTAGTATACCCTTGAAATCAAGAACGTTTCCTGTAGCATATAATACCTCTGTGTTGTAGTTATCTGCTAAATTTGAATCTGAAGAAATCAATATTCCAACTGCTGTAAGACCTTTTAGATAACCTAAAACATAGTATTCTTTTCCATCTAAATTTATTGTATTTTCATACTGCAGGACGTATCCATCTTTTGATAAATCTTTTTTATATGAATCAACTACTTGCTCAAGTGTTGAATCTGTTTTCCAAGCATTATAGTTTATTTTATCAATATTTGGCATTTCTTTAATCTGAGGGTATTCTTGTATGTATTTTTGAGTATTTATCGGTTCAACAGTTCCAACAGGTTGTCTAGTTTCACTTAAAAAAGGTAAATAGTTAGTTAGGTTAAGATACAAAAATATTGATGATATAACTATAATTACTATAAGAAAAGATAAAAGCTTTCTATTTTTTTTCTTAGAACCTAAAGTTTTTGCTTTAATGTTATTTTCATTATTTTTCATCATTTTATCTCTACCCCGCATTTAACTTTTGTAAAAGATAATATAAAAGATTTTTGCGTTAAAAAGTCAAAATGTAAAAAATAAGTTTATTTCAGGTTTTACATCAAAAATAATTTGCATTTTATCCTTACAAATTTAAATCTATATCATATGTTTTTTCAGGGTTTTGCTTATGAACTTTATAAATCTTTTCTTCTGAAATAATTCCTTTGTTAAGCAATAAAATAGTTTTTTTAGGAATAGTTTTAGGACCTAAAACAGCCCCAGGCCTGCGAAGGTCGTCTATATAATCTGTTTCAAGCATGAATCTGTCACCTTTCTTAAAAGACTCCAGCATATTTTTTTCACTTGCAATAACTGATGGCATAAGACCATGATTTTCTTCTTTAAGAATTAAAGCCGGTGAAAAATGCTTAACGATTTTATCAGTTTTAAGACCTACTTTTTTACCCATTTCAACAAATTCTTTACAGGTCTCAGGTGTTGTGCTCTCAGTATGCAAAACAACAGGAACACCTGCATCCTTTGCCTTTTGCATGCCGTATAACAATACATCATTTGAATCTGCTAAAACTGTTTCATCAACTGGAAAATGAGGACGCCCTATCTCACCAATTGCAATGCATTTACGTTCTTTGCATAGTTCTGCTGCTTCATCCATTCCTTTTTTCATAATTTCAATTGCTTGAGCTCTATTAAATTTTTCAATAAACTTCAAATAATCAACAGGATATGGCCCTACAGTTACAAAAACTCCAACATCAACTTTTTTTCGTATTTCATCAGCCATATTAAGTGTTTCAAGATAACAGGATTTATAGCTTTTCTCTTTTAAAACAATATGAGGCATAGGATATTGACACAAAACAAAATGGGTTCCACCTGCTTTTTTGAATTCTTTTACAGCATCTATAAAACGACCATCACGTCTTAAATGAAGATGATTATCAAAAATTATCAAATGATTTTTCACCTCTTATAATGTATTTATACAAATATGTAAAAAGAAAGAGGTTATTAAAAAGTAAGTATTAGTATTTGAACTTTTTACTTTTACTTAAATAAAATGAAGTACCTTTCTGTGACAAATCATCTTTTCCAGATACTGTATCCATTACACCTTGCGCTAAAATCCATCCAAAGTAACCCATAAAAAACGTGAAAAAACCAGTTATGCTATATGTAAGAATCATCTGAACATAATTTTCCCCACCTGTTAAAAACAGTGCAATTATTCCTATAGTTATAAATAAAAATATAAGAAAGAAAAACCATCTTAATGCATATACTGTTACCATCATTGTCTTCTTTGGAATGTCTTCCAATAATATTTTTTTATCTGCAGCCTTTGTTATCTTATATCGAGATTTCGTTCTACTTGTCAAATCCTTTTCCTCCTAAAAATATAAAATATATTATTTAGAGTGTGCTATCCCATATACCTAATGTCATAAGTATATAAAAACCTGATTTGCATATGAATATGTTTTAGTATAATGCAGTTGCATATGCATATTAAAAAAAACGTTAAATTTTTAATATAAAATAAAAGTTTTTAAGAAAGTTTATGTTTTCAAAACATTTAATAGTAAAATATTTGTTTAACCTTTGGTGGTAGGAAAGACTCATGGATCCGTTTGAAGATGAAGAGTTTGAAGAAGATTTTCAAATAACAAAAAAAGAACAAAAAATAAAACAAGAAATTTTAGATGAAAACTTCAAAAAGGCTTCTACAACGATTAATAACACAAAAAAAGAAAATATTAAAAAACCTATAAAAAAACCTTTTTTTAAATTAGGATTTTGTTTGATATTAATCAGCATATTCTGCCTAATACTTCTAAACTTGGTGCCCTGGGCATATATAAAATATGACAATAAAATATCAGAGTCAAAAAACAATGAATTTTTTTATAATAATAACGGTGAAATAGAAACTTCAAGCAATGATACAAATTTTACCAATTTTTTTAAATCTGAAGGAAGCTATGAATCTATCGGCATATCGTCATATGATTTAACTAAAACATCCAAAGTTCAATCTTACATATTTTATGCGTTTATTGCAATTGGAATTGTTTTTACTATTTTTCAAATAATTTTTAGGAAACGTGATTTTTCAATTAAAAAATACAGATTATTTCATGCTTTTTTTGCTTTAATAACTGCTATTTTATCTATATATTTCATTTTTATTTCTGTTAAATTTATGGGTGCCAACATCTTGATAGGTTATAATATACAAAATGTACTTGGCAACCTTGAAAAGTTAGTAGTCGTATTTATTACACCTGTTGTATTAATTTTTATTGTATCAGGTATTTTAAAAATAGCAATAGCTGTATTAAAAATTAATTTTAATGAATTTGAAAAAATACTTGATGAAAAAACTACAAAGAATTCTTCAAAAATTATAAGGCATGGAGTAAAACTTAGATGAAAACAGATTTAGCAAGAATTATTAAAAGAAATATTCTGCGTATACTATTTTTAAGTATACTTGTATTAATGCTAAACTCTTTTTTACCGATTATTACACTACAAGACAGCAATGAATCTAATTATTTTAATATTGAAAACATGCAGCATTCTCAAAACGCTGAAATCCAAAAATTATATTACGATCTTAATCTAGTAAATATTATTATATGGGCACTTATTATTTGTATATTTATTGCATTTTTTGGAGTTATATTAGATATATCTGAAGAATGTCAAATAACAAGTTATTTATTTTTAATAGTGGGATGTGGTTCAATTATTTTCAGCAGTCTGCTGTGTTACATATATCTTAATTTTATCTTTAAAGTAATTGCATCTCAGGAAATATCATTAACAAATATAGCCCAACACTTTAGATATTCATATATTATATTAATAATATTAATCATAATTGGATTAATCTCAATTTTATATAATATTACAGCCTTGCCTTATGTGCATAAATCATTTAAATCTTGCAAAGAAAACAAAAAAATAAAAACAAAAGTAGAAAACCAGAAAAAAACCTTTCAAAAAAATGATCAACAGAAAAAAACTTTCGAAAACAAAGAGCAGATAAACATGAATAAATTTAAAAATAAAAAAGAAGGCATAGAAAACTGGTTATCCTCTGAAATTGATAGATTAGAATCAACAGAAACAGAAAAAATTGAAAAACAAGATGTTCTAAAAGAGTCAAAAATAGATGAATTGCAAGAAGAAATAAAAGATGAAAAAAGTATAACAGATAAAAAAAATATTGATTTTGTTGAAGAAAAAAAATCTCCTTTTTCAGAAGAATATATAGATAATGAGCCTAAACAAAAAAAAGATACAAATAGTGATGTTAAACTATCTGAATCATTTGAAAAAGCATTGATTTCAGCAATAGATAAAAAGAAAAACATAAATGAAGAGCAAAAAACATATAAAGATAAAACACAAACTTCTAAAGATAAAAAAGCTGAAGCAAAAAAAGACCCACTAAAAGAAACACAAGATTCAAAAATAAAAAAACAGTTAGATAAAGATAATACACAAAAAGAAAAAAATATCAAAAAATATAATGTGAAATGTCCTGCATGCGACTTTATTTTTACAACAATTAAAAATGAAGAAGGAGCAACAAAAATAAAATGCCCTAGATGCGGTAAAGAAGGCGTAATAAAATAAAATTTAGGCGTTTGAAACTATCCTTATTACATCTCCATCTTTAAGTTTATAATCTGCACCAATGACTCTTTTAGTTCGTGCATCTATCGCTCTTATAAAATTATCACCTAAATCTGTATGGACTTTGTATGCTAAATCCTTTGCAATACTGCCATTTTTCATGAAATGTGCATCAGGAAGTATTCTACCTTGTTTATCGGTTAAATGTGTTTCATCCTCAACAGGATAAACTACGATTAAATCAAGCATTTTAACTGATTCTTCTATACATTTTTGTATACCTGTAGACCCATGCTTTTCAAGAACATGTTCTCTAATATATTCCAATGCTTTTTTTTGTTTTTCACTAAGCTCAGATGGCCGTAATATTTCAAAATTATTACTTCCAGGAGTATAATTTATAAAGCCTTTTTTTGCAGCATTTGAAAGCGCAAGTTCTGATTCTGCACTCGTTGGAACAACAATATATCCTTGTTTTTTTAATATTTCTGATTTTGACATAAATTCTTCTTTTGCAATATCACATTTGTTAAAAGCAATAAGCATTGGTTTGCTTTGTTTTCTAATATTTGCTGAAAAATTTATAAGTTCTTCATCAGTCCATCTTGAAGGTTTTGTTATGTCAAGTTTTAATTCTCTGACTGCTTGATGTATATGATCTTCATTTATTCCAAGTCCTGTTAACTTATCTGCAAGCATAAACTCTATTTTTTTTGATTCAAGCTCAGACCTTCTTGTAATTGTATCCCAGTCTTTTTTTATAATGTTTAAAAGCCACATAGTTATTTCTTTTTCAAGAAATTCAACGTCGAGCAACGGATCGTATTGTCCTAAACCACAAGGGTTTCCTTCAGCATCTGCGCTACCTGATGCATCAACTATATGTATCAAAGCATGGGCTTGACGCAGGTCATCTAAAAATTTGTTGCCAAGACCTCGACCCTTACATGCATCTGGGACAAGACCTGCAACATCTATTGCTTCAATTGGAACAAAACGTACACCATTTACACATTTAGAATTATGCGGCGTACATGAAAGATTGAATTCTTTACAAGGACAAGGTTTTCTAACATACATTACGCCATGGTTTGCATCAATTGTTGTAAAAGGATAGTTTGCAATCTCGGCATGTGCCTCAGTTGCAGCATTAAAAAAAGTGGATTTACCAACGTTTGGTTTTCCAACTATTCCTATCTGCATACCCATAGATATTTACTCCAGGAGGTTATCAACCTCGTCTACTATATCTGTATCTTTTTCAAATCTTTCAACTTTTTCTTCTGCATGAATCTTTGAAGGAGACTTAAAAGATATACCGTTTTTTGCAAATAACTCTCCGTTAACGCTACTGGTTTTAGTAAGAAAGATTTTTTCAGCAGATATTTTTCCTGCAATATTTGTCTCTTCTTCTATTTTTACATCTCCACCAGAATCAATATTTCCATGTATTTTTACTTTTTTATCACAGAATATATCACCAGTCGATTTTAAACTACCATGGACAACTGCGTTTTCTTCAATGAAAATATTTCCCTTTGCCTCATAATTTCCAAGTATCTTGGTTTTTTTGCCTATTTTAACATTATAATCAACTTTTGTTTTTTGGACACCAATAATCGAATTATTTGGAATAAACAAAAATGTTTCAGAGATAGGAATCATATCCCCATCATTTTCCTCAATTTCTGAAAGAATACGCTCTATTTCTTCAGAATGCCCCATTTTCAACAACTGCATAAGATATATAAAAACATATATAACAACAGGTATTGGACTGCGAATATTAATCCAACCTTTGGCTTCAAAACCTTGATCAATTTCTACACTATCGCCAACATCTAGATCGCCATTCAAAGAAAGTTTACCTTTAACTTTTACTTTCTCACCAAAATAAACATTACCACCACTTTTAACACTACCACCAATATTTGAAAAAATATCAACGCGAACATCTCCTGTTGACTCTAAATTACCATCGATTATTACATGCTCGCCAACAAAAATACGACCATCGGTTTTGATACCAAACTGTATAAGACAACGATCACCAATTACAACATCGCCCTTAGTGATAATAGTTTTTTCCTCAAATTTTGTATTATTTGGAACAACCAGCGTTTTTCTGTCAAAAACCATATGCTAAAGCCGTATCAAATAACCTATTATAAAACCAACGACAAAATCAAAAAAAGGCTTATTCAATAAGCCATTTTTCATCAATACGTACATACTTTGAAAGTTCCTCCGGTTTAAACCATAAATTAATTTCAAATTTAGCAGTATCTGCTCCATCGCTGCCATGAACAATGTTACGGCCGATGAACTGACCAAAATCACCACGGATGCTACCCAGAGTTGCCTCAACAGGATTAGTTTTACCCATCATATTGCGGACCAGTTCAATTGCATTAAAACCTTCAAGAACCATTGCAACAACAGGAGAACTAGTAATATATTCTACAGTAGGTTCAAAAAAAGGTTTGCCTCTATGTATACCATAATGTTTCTCAGCAAGCTCTTTACTTACAGATACCATTTTCATAGCAACAATTTTAAGACCCTTTTTCTCAAAACGATTTATAATTTCACCTACAAAACCACGTTGTACGCCATCTGGTTTAATCATCACAAACGTTCTTTCTTTTACCATACTTTATTTCACCCTCAATTCTCTAATTGGGGATACAAAACTACTTTAAAGAATTAACTATTAAAAACCTAAAATATCCTTAAATGAAAAATAGATAACAAAAGTAACAATGTTCAAAAGCATGTGAGCAATAATGCTTGTATACAAATTTTTAGTTTTTACTACAGCAAGACCAAGTATCATGCCAAAAACAAAAGTCATTAAAAAAACATATGGCTTTCCATATGCCATATGAGCAACGCCAAACAACAAAGAAGTTACAAAAACTGCAGGGAGTTTATACTTATAAATTAAACTTTCTTCATCAATTTTTTTTCTATTAAAGATATAGTTAAATTTATCTAGCAAAAAACCTCTAAAAAAAATCTCTTCACCAATGGGTTGAAACGCTATAATTATAAATATTGCAATAGACGACCCTAAAATACGCTCAATATCACCTACATTGCTCATCTGATTTAAATCATATCCTAGTAAATGAATCAAACCGCTCATTAAAATATTTACAAAATAAATTAAAAATACTGTCAACAAACCCCATAAAACCGCTTTATCAAAATTTTTAAAATCAAGGTTTAACCGAGATTTTATCTCCTTAAAAGACAGTTTATTTACAACAATATACCATATAATTGGAACAAATATCATAAATACAACAAACAAAAAAATCTGTAATGCCACAATAAATACCTGTAAAAATAAGCGAAATGTCTCGGGAAGGTTAGGATCCTGAATATCAAAAGTGCTTTCAGATTCAAGAGCCATTGGTGAAAAAAATGTAAATAAAGGTAACCCGATGAATATAAGAAAGCTAAGTAAAACAAGCAGTAAAGCAAATATATTTCCAGGTTTTCTAATGTTAAAGTCCATTTGACACCGGTAAAATATACCCTTTCATAAAAGTTTCCAATTATCTAAGTAAAATCTGTATTTTTTAAATCAAAGTTTGAGCTAAACCATATGTTATAAAAACTATTAAATTAAAAAATATTTGAGCAAACATAGCCGAATAAAGATTTTTTGTTCTAATAACCACATATCCCAAAATTATTCCTAAAAAAATTGGTAAAACCGCAGGATAAAAATCTCCATATGACAAATGTAAAATACCATACAAAACAGCAGTTATAAAAACAGCTATATTTTTACCTGCAAAAGAATTAATTTTTTCAAGTATAAAACCTCTAAAATATATCTCAGCTGCAATTGTTTGAATGAAAATAATTATCATTGAAATAGCAGACAAACCTGCTGCTGTTTCAAGAACAGTTTTTAAGGATTCTTGATTAACATTCATAAAATAGATCAAAACAAAAGAAAAAACAATGGTTGTCAAAAACATTAATAAAGCTGCGATAACCCCCCACAAAAAAGCAATATCAATTCCTTCTCCATGCAAACTAAGTTTTTCAAACATTTTTTCAAAAGAATAACCATCTATCAAAAAATACCAGGCAAATGGAATTATAAAAAATAATAAAATAACCAAAATACCAAAAAATATAAAATTATTTATACCTAAGACGCTAGCAAAAGAAAATACTTTTAAAAAACCTAACAAAGGATCGATAAAAAACAAATAAAAAGAAAACAAAAATAAGATTAAGCCTAGTATATGCCCCGGTTTTCTTATATTAAAAGCCATTTAAGACTTGAAATACATTAGAATTAGATAAAAGTTTTTAAATATTAGGTTTTCTATCCACAGAATCTAAAAGGGCCTGTGGGGTAGCTTGGTCCATCCTTTTAGCTTTGGGAGCTAGAAACTCCAGTTCAAATCTGGACAGGCCCATCATAAAAAATTTACTTTATTTTTTCAACAAAAGCAATATTTGAGCCAGAAGACTCCTTTATCTTGTAACTTTTAATTTCTAACCCAGATAATTCTTTTTGCAGTTCGATAAGTCTTAAATCTACACCCATCTTTTTTATTACGTCGTGATATTTTTCCCCAAGAACTTTTTTAAATTCTTCAATGAAAAAATAACCTGCTTTTGCGCCAAGATACTTTTTTAATAAATCAACTATATCTTGTATTGCCATTCCCACATGTTCTGGTTTAACTTTATCAAAATCAGAAAAAACATTTATGTCTTCAATAGAGTAATTTATAATTGATATATCTTTAATTTTTATGAATCTTAAGAAACTGTACTTATCTTTTAACTCTCCTAACAATTTTTTAATAGATGCCCAAGCGTAATCATCAGATGTTTTAGAGCGAGCAACAATTATTAAAGATATAAGTGTACGTTTTATAACCTCCGA
>CAZFAZ010000077.1:0-19899 GCA_964517155.1 uncultured Thermoplasmatales archaeon | reverse complement strand
AAAAAATGAGTTACTTCCAAGGACTTATTCTTTTAGGATGAGTTATCTTGGTTCCAGTGTTTCTTTGAAGCAGGATGTTAGTATTGACCCTGTTGTTATATTTTCTACTGTTGAGGTTACGGTTAGGTTTGAGAATAGTTCTGGTTTTGGCATTAGTGAGGGTAATGTTAGTTTTTATTCTAGTGGCTGGAGGTTCATTGGTTTTACTAATAATACGGGTGAGGTTACGAAAGAGTTGTTATCTAAGAGTTATACATTTAAGTTAACATATGATGGTTCTAGTGTTTCTTTGAAGCAAGATGTTAGTATCAATACTGTTATTATATTTAATACAGTTAGAGTAACTGCTAATCTGTTTAATAGCAGTTATATTCCTTTGCAAAATGGTACTGTTGAGTTTTATAGTGGCAGTTGGAAATTTTTTGGTGTAACTGATTTAAATGGTGAGGTAAAAGGTGAACTTTTACCGAAAAGCTACACTTTTAGGGTTTTTTATGATGGTTCCAGTGTTTCTTTGAAGCAGGATGTTAGTCTTGATTCCGATGTTGTCTTCTCTACTCTTAAGGTTACTGTTGTTTTACAGGATAGTATTGGTAATTGTCTTCTTGGTGGTAATGTTTCTTACTATAGTGGTAGTTGGAGGTTTTTTGGTATTACCAATGAAGATGGTGAAACAAAAAATGAGTTACTTTCAAGGACTTATAATTTTAGAGTTATCTATAAAGGAAAAAGATATACTGCAAAACAAAACGTTGGAGAAAACCCGATTGTAATCATAAATACAGATACCATCGAGAATTACTCGCCTGTTGCTGATGCCGGCAGTCATTACGTAGGATATGTCAATAAAGTTATAAAATTCAACGGCTCAAAAAGTTATGATCCTGATGGAAACATTGTAAATTATACATGGGATTTTGGTGACACAAACATAGGTTATGGCATAAAATCTGAACATGTATACAGTGAAGATGGACAATTCATTGTTAATCTTACAGTTATAGACAATAAAGGTTTATCATCTTATAATGTAACGTATGTAAAAGTTACATTTGAAGAAACAAATACAGTTGTAAATAATAATTATAAAAAAATACATCATATTGTAAATACTGTTCAAGTTAATGAAGAAGAAATTGATGATAGTATAGTCTACGATGATGTTGATGAAACCGTCGAAGAAAATTTCCAGGACATACAAAATGATGATTATGTTGAATTTTTTGATGAATTAGATTCTGATGAAACGACTGTTTCATGTATTACCCCGGGTCATGTTACAGAATCAAAAGAGATCAACAAGTATGACTCTTCTCAAACAGTATACTATCTAAGTATTGAATGGTGGTTTGTTTTCTTTAGTATAATCTTTTCATTAATACTTGTTTTATATGTTTACAAGAAACGTTGTTTAATTTTAAAGAAACTTAAATCCACTAATTTAATTTCAAAAAATAAACAAGAAAGAACTTCTAAAGTAATTTCTCTTATTTTAAAACTATTTTATATGTGATTATAAATTTTTTTTAAACTTAAAATGGAAAAATTGTTTTTAAGCATATTTTATTTAATTAAACTTGAATTTTTTATAACGAAGTGAAATATTTTACTATGTCTAGTAATACCTTTTTCATCCTTTCATCTTTACCATACTATGGCATAGTACTTTTAATCTTTGTGATTAATCTTATTTAAAAGTAATGTGTAAAAATGTCAAAAATGTAAATATTTCAAAAGCTGTTTTTTAGGTGAAAGTTAATATTATGAAACTATATGCAAACAATATACCTGAAATACTTGCTTCAACGAGCATCTCAGTGTATCTTACTTTTTCAACACCTGACATATTTTCTTTTAGTCTCCCACGCAGTACTTTGTTTTTTTACTTATAAAGGACTTGTTGTACAACTGTTATCAGGTATCTTTATATTTTTAAAAAATAAAATAGGTTATTTCTTCTTTTGTTCAACCTCTATTTTTTCTTTGATATTTGCAAGTCTTTTTGCAAGTTCCATATAATGGTTTATATCTGTATTAAGGTTAATTACCAGTTTTGCACCATCAGGTGAACCGCCACCATGCATACACCCTGGTACACCTGAACCAATTGTTAACCATTCGATGAGTCTTGCAATTTTTGCTCGTGTTTCTCCATCACAATTTGCCTTTAGATATTTTTTAAGAAGCTTTCCATATTTTGGATCATTTATATCTTTAAAGGAGGGTAAACACCCGGTTTCTGCTATTCCTCCTGCTATATCTTGAGCGATACGCTTTGTATCATACGGCAGTGTTGCAACATGAACCTTATTTACATTTGATAAAAGCATATTTGGAATCCATACTCCTGAGGGATGTTTTGAGCCCATTGCACTTGCTGCAATACCCATGCCAAAAGTTGTTTCATTGTTGATTATCATCTGATTTATTTTATCTCTAAATACTTTTTCAGAAAGACCATTTGCACGAGCCATGAGTGCAGCGGCACCAATCAGTACATCTCCTTGACCTGCAACACATCCACCAATTGCTGACCTGTATGGTGCGATAAAATTCATAACTGCTTTTAGAGAATACTTGTATTCACCGCACATAAAAACTCTTTCTTTTGGAATAAATACATCATCAAAAAGTAAGTATGCTTGTGTAATACCACCGATATCAACAGGATTGTCAAAGCCTTTTTCAAGCTCACGAGCATCACTTGGTCTGCGAGTTTCAACAATTGTAAGATTGGCAATATCCCTAGGTATTACAAAAGATATGGCATAATCTTTATCTTCTTCGCGGTAACCTGTTCCAGGCATTATAAAAATCTCATTTGCAGCCGCAACACCACAAATCATTACTTTAGCACCACGAACAATAATTCCTTTGTCATCTTTTTTAACAACATGAAGATTCATATCTGGGTCATTTTGCTGTGAAGCAGATTTAGAGCGATCTCCTTTAGGATCAGTAAGTGCACCAGATAAAGTGATATCGCGCTCTTGTGCATCTTTAAGCCAGTTTTTAAGCCTAGTATGATAATCTGTTTTAAAATCAGCATCAATTTCATAAGTTGCTGTCCACATAGCATTTAGTGCATTAAAACCAGCACAACGACCTCCAGTGCAGGTTCCCGTAAGATTAAACATAAGTCTTTTCATGCGAACGTTTGCAATCATATCCTCTGCATTTTGAATAATAGATAAATAACGAACAACTTTTTTACCAGTTAAATTTGATTTAGTAGTTAAGATATCTTTGTATTCATCTTTATTTGCTGCATCAAAAATTTGAGCATGACCTTCAATGGTTCTTTTTGTTGCAGGATGAGTTGTTACATCTTTTATTAATTCACCAAACTTGTAAATATTTGCATTCATTTTTTGAAGACTTTCTTTATATTCTTTCCTTGTTTTCATAAACTATTCCTCCTTAAGAATAAACTCCCACTCACACCAGAGATTATCACTATGTTCATCTGGTGGACAAACAATACATTCAACTTGAATTTTAGGGTTAAATTCTTTTGCAAATGCTTTTAAAAAACCCCAACGAACTGGTTTACAGGCAAACTCTGTAAGACCTTTTTTAAGACGAGTATTTTGAACCCGGCATTGGATATTTCTAACTATTCCTTTATCTTTTTTTATTTCTATTTCTTTATCTTCAAGATCCATTGACCAGCCAGAATAACTAAGTGCTTTCATGACCGTGGGGATATCGTCTCCTTTAATGTTTAAAAGCTCTTTTATCTTACGAGCTTCTATTTTACCCATTATTTCCCAAACTTTTTTATCTATCTCTGTTGCTTCTTTTGTTCCCCATTTTTCTTCAATAAATAAGTAATACAGTCCGTCTACAGCCCACATGTTTCTAAGATGCATGAAAACAAAATCAGCAATTTTGTCTTTAGGTATTTCTTTTATTAGTTTTTCATCTTTTTCTCTGCTGATGGCCAACCACCTCTTAAATTTGTAAGCTTTTTTAAAGAAAATAGGATGTTTTATCCCATTTTTTCCTTTACCGCAGATGTTAGTTTTGGTAATATTGCGTAAAGGTCTCCAACTATTCCATAATCTGCAGATTTAAAAATAAGTGCATCAGGATCTTTATTTATTGCTACAACAATTCCTGAATCTCTCATACCTGCAATATGCTGGATTTGACCAGATATTCCTGCAGCAATATACAGCTTAGGTTTAACTTTTCGTCCAGAAAGCCCAATCCAGTGTTCTTCTGGAAGCCATTTCATATCTGCTGCAATCGGACGGCTGCATCCAACTGTTTTACCTTTTAATACATCTGCTAGTTCTTTTACAAGTTTTATATCATCTTTATTTTTAAAACCTCGTCCACAGGATACAATTATCTCTGCATCTTCAACGTTTACGCCACTGGTTTTCATCTCAGTTATTTTCACTATTTTTGAAGTAGATTTCTCAGCGCTTATTTTCTTTTTAGTAATTTCTCCTTTCCTTGAAGAATCTTTATTTAACGGGTCAAATGCTTTTGAAGGAATTGTAACAATTGCAGGTTTTGAATTAAACTGATTTACAGCAATTGCATTACCGCTATAGACCATTCTTTCTGCTATAAGCTTATTATTTTTAAAATAAATATTGTTTGAATCAACTACACATCCTGCATTTAGAAGACCGCCGAGTCTTGCAGATAATTCTTTTCCGTTTTTGTTTGAGCCAACAAGTATTGTATCAGATTTTGTTTCTTTTACAACTTTTGATAATATATCTGCATATTCTTCTGCTTTGAAATTTTTTAAATCGGTCTCTGCAATAAATACATTATCTGCGCCATATGAGATATATTCTTTTGCAAGGTTTTCATCTGCAGAACCAATTATTACAGCTGTTACTTTCTCCTTTGTTTCTTTTGCAAGCTCTACTGCTTTACCAAGCATTTCTAATGTAAGGTTTTTACTGTCGGAATAAACTAAAACCATTTTTTTCTACCCCCTTAAAACTCCTTCTTTTGCAAGATTGTTTACTAATTGCTTTACTGATTCGTCGATATCGTCTTTGTAGACAACATTTTTTCTTTCCATGCTTACACCTTTAAGTTCTATTGTTTCAACAAGAGGTGTTAAATCTTTTAAAAGTGAATCTGCAGTCATTTCATTAATTGGTTTATTTGCTGCTGCAAGTATTTGCATAAGACTAGGTAGACGTGGCTCGTTTATTTCTTTTGTAACAGTTACAATCACAGGATAATTTGATTCAGTTGTAACCATTTGATCACCCATGTCTCTATCCGCAGTAATTTTTTCTTTTTCAGCATTAATATTTTGCGCATAGGTCATCTGAGGGATATTTAAATTTGCAGCAAGTCTTGGGCCAATTTGACCTGAAAACATATCAATAGATGTTTCACCACATAAAATTAAATTATATTCTCCGATTTTTTTGATTGCTTCACTAAGAAGATTTGCAGTCATATGATAATCAATATTATCTGGTGCTGTAACAAGAAATCCTTCATCTGCACCCATGGCTAAAAGTTCTTTTATTCTTTCTTTAGCATTTGCAGGACCAATTGTTACAACATTTATTTTACCGCCATGTTTTTCTTTGATTTTAATTGCTTCTTCCATAGCATTTTTATCTATATCACTAATCTTTTGGGGGACACCCTGCAGAATAGGTTTTTTTGTAGCGTTATCAATTTTCATCTCAGATACATCTACAACTTGTTTTGCACAAACAATTATATTCATAACGTTTTTCCTCCTAATTTTCTTTCAATTTCTTGTTCTCTTAAATTCTTTCTTTTGATTTTACCACTTTGAGTTTTTGGAAGTTCATCTACAAACTCAATTTCCCTTGGATATTTATAAGGAGCAGCGACCATTTTTGTGTGCTCCTGAATATCTTTGACAAGAGCATTTGATGCTTTTGTCTTGTCTTTTAAAATAATAAATGCTTTAACAATAACGCCACGAATTCTATCTGGACTTGCAACAACTGCAGCCTCAAGTACATCAGGATGCTCGATGATTGCTGATTCTACTTCAAAAGGTGAAATACGATATCCTGCAGCCATAATAAGATCATCATCACGGCCGCTGAACCAAAAATAGCCCTCTTCATCCTTGTAAAGCACGTCCCCTGTGATAAACCAATCTCCTCTGAAGCTTTCCTTTGTTTTATCTGGTTTATTCCAATATTCTTTTAAAAGACCTGGATCTGTTTTTTTTACTGCAAGCATGCCAGGTTTTCCTGGCGGCATGATATTTCCTTTTTCATCTATTATATCACACATTTTACCAGGTTGTGGTCTTCCACATGAACCAGGTTTAATGTTCATATCACGCATGTTTGAAAGATAAACCATGACTTCAGTCATTCCGATTCCATCGTATATATCAAGGCCAAAGCGTTCTTTCCATTCTTTGATTACTTCAGGGTTAAGTGGTTCACCTGCAGATATACAATGTCTTAAACTCGAGAGATCATATCTGTTTTCAGCATCTTTAATTGTTACAAACAAACGATAACAAGTAGGTACACTTGCAAGATTTGTAATTTTGTATTTTTCAATTAATTTAAACCATTTCTCAGGGTCAAACTTACCATTATATACAAATGTTGTAACGCCATGCCTCCAGACATACAAAAATCCGTTTCCAAGTGGGAAAATCCATGAAAGATCGCCGGTATGACCTATAATATCGTCTTCTTTTGCATTCTGCCAATATAATACACTTGGATCATTTCCTATAACCCAGCGATGCAGATGAACAGCACCTTTTGGGTTTCCAGTAGTGCCAGATGTGTAACAGAAAAATGCCATATCCTCTTTTTTTGTTTTTTCAAGAGTAAGTTTTTCAGATGCAGAAGTCATTAAATCTCTGTATGAAACTTCTCCTTTTCCAGGATTATCAACAATAATTATATGTTTAAGACTTGGGCATTTATCTTTTATCTCTCTTACTACATCAGCATATTTTGCAGTTGTAATAACAGCTTTTGACTCGCTGTCATTTATCCGGTACTCTACTTCATGAGCTCTAAACATTACACTAGATGGAATTGGTACAGCACCGATTTTAACTCCGCCTATAAATGATATTTGAAAAGCAGGGATATTTGGCAAACGAATCAAAAAACGATCGCCTTTTTTAAAACCAAGATCGCGTAAAATATTTCCAAATTTATTAGAAAGTTTCTTTAATTCTAAAAAAGTGTATTTTTCTGTATCGCCTTTTTCATTTTCCCATAAAAGAGCGATTTTATCTTTGTTTTTTCCTTCTGCGTGTTTATCTATACAGTCATAACCAATATTGTAATATTCAGGAATGTCCCAGTTCCAATTACTAGCTTCTTTTTCATAGTTAAACTCCCCCATGTTTATTACCTCAGATAAATTAAGATAAAAAATGGTTTAGCGAAGTAAGCTTCCTGCTATAACCATTCTTTGAACTTCAGATGTGCCTTCATAAATTTCAGTTATTTTTGCATCTCTAAAGAGTCGCTCAATAGTGTATTCTTTAGTATAGCCATAACCACCGTGGATCTGCAGTCCTTTAATTACACATTCCATTGCAGTTTCAGATGCAAAAAGCTTTGCCATCGCAGCTTCTTTACTGAATCTTTCACCTTTGTCTTTTTGATAAGCTGCATTTAAAACTAGATATCTAGCTGCTTCAATACGAGTTGCCATATCTGCTATCATCCATTGAATTGCCTGGAATTTTGCAATTGGTCTGCCAAATTGTTGACGCTGCATTGAATATTCAATGCTTTCATCGAGAGCAGCTTGTGCGATGCCAACTGCTTGTGCAGCTATTCCGATTCTACCGCCATCAAGTGTACTTAATGCTATTTTAAAACCTTCGCCTTCTTTTCCTAATAGATTTTCTTTTGGAACTTTCATGTTTTCAAAAATTAGTTCTGTTACATGGTTGGCATTAATGCCCATTTTATCAAAGAGGCTACCGACTTTAAATCCTGGTGTGTTACTTTCAACAATAAAAGCACTTATACCTTTTGCACCTGCTTCTTTGTTTGTTACTGCAAATACTATAAATATGCCTGCTTTGTCTCCACTAGTAATAAAAGTTTTATCGCCATTTATAACGTATTTATCACCTTTAAGTTCTGCCTTTGTTTGCATTGCACCTAAATCAGATCCTGCATTTGGCTCTGTTCCTGCAAAAGCACCGATTTTTTCTCCTTTTGCTAGAATTGGTAAATATTTCTTTTTTTGTTCCTCAGTACCATACTTCATAATTGGATACGCAACTAGTGAGTTATGAACCGATGTAATAACACCGGTTGAAGCACATTTCTTTGATATTTCCTCAATTACAGTTACATAACTGATAACATCAAGGCCAGCTCCACCATGCTCAGTTGGTATAATTATCCCTAAAAGTCCGAGTTTTGCCATTTTCTCAAGAATTTTTGTTGGGTATTCTCCAGTTTTATCAAGGTCAGCTGCAACTGGGCCAATTTCTTTTTCAGCAAATTCTTGTACCATTTTTTTAATCATTTTTTGTTGATCATTAAGTTCTAGTTTCATGGAGGTTCGAATAAAATTAGTAAACATAAAGGTTTCTATATGTCAATAGTAGAAAAATAATAGAAATATAAGAAAAGAAATATAACAAATAATTCTATTCATGGGGGGAGATTTCTTTGCAAAAAGGATACGTTCATGTGTATACAGGTAATGGTAAAGGCAAAACAACCTCTGCAATTGGCCTTGGGATAAGAGCTGCTGGTGCAGGTTTAAAAGTACATATGCTACAGTTTATGAAAGGAAGAAAATACAGTGAACTAAACACAATTGATAAGCTTAAAAATTTTACTTATTCTCAGCATGGTCGTGATGAATTTGTAAACAAGGATAATCCTGAGAAAATAGATATTGATATGGCTTGGGAAGGATTCAAACACGCAGAAGAAATAATAAAATCTAATAAATATGATATAATAATCCTTGATGAAATAAATGTGGCAGTTGATTTTAGGTTAATTGCTATACAAGATGTATTAAGACTTATACAAGAAAAACCTGAAAAATTAGAGCTTGTATTAACAGGTCGCTACGCTAATCCTAAGATAGTAGAATCTGCAGATTATGTAACAGAGATGCTTGAGATAATGCATCCATATCAAAAAGGTGTTCAAGCAAGAAAAGGATTTGATTTCTAAAAACTGGAGGCTAAATTTGTGTTTGATAAAAAAGAACTTGATAAAATCAAACAAGAAAAAGACAAATGGGAAAAAGAGTCTTATTCTAAAACTATCAAAAAACAACCTGAGCGAAAAGAAAAATTTGAAAATTTTTCCAGCAATGAAATTAAAAAATTGTATACTCCTTTAGATGTTTCTTGTTTGGAGTATATAAAAGATATAGGTTTTCCAGGAGAATATCCTTTTCTTCGTGGTGTATATCCTACAATGCATCGTGGCCGGCTTTGGACTATGAGACAATTTGCAGGTTTTGGTAGCGCTGAAGAGACAAACCAGCGTTACAAATATTTACTTGGGCATGGTGAAACAGGTCTTAGTGTAGCTTTTGATTATCCAACGCTTTATGGTTATGATACAGATCATCCTATGTCTCGCGGGGAGTTTGGCAAATGCGGTGTTGCAGTATCCAGTCTTGAAGATATGGAAATTTTGTTTAGTGACATTCCAATTGATAAAGTTACTACTAGTATGACTATTAATGGTCCTGCAGCAATTGTTTGGGCTTTTTATATTGCAAATGCTGAGAACCGCGGTATTTCAAAAGATGTAATTGGTGGTACTATTCAAAATGATATACTAAAGGAGTATATTGCTCAGAAAAGCTATATTTTTCCACCAGAGCCCTCTATGCGATTGATTGTTGATACATTTGAATATGGATGTAAATATGTTCCTAGGTGGAATACAATTAGCATTTCTGGTTATCATATACGTGAGGCGGGGTCTACAGCGGTTCAGGAGTTAGCTTTTACTGTTGGTGATGGTATTGAATATGTTAAATGGGCTTTAAAGCGTGGTCTTAAAATTGATGATTTTGCACCGAGGCTAAGTTTCTTTTTTAATGCTCATAACGATTTTTTTGAAGAGATTGCAAAGTATCGTGCTGCTAGAAGGATTTGGGCAAAAGAGCTAAAAAAACTTGGTGCTAAAAAGAATCGAAGTATGCTTATGCGTTTTCATACACAGACTGCAGGATGTTCGCTTACTGCTCAACAACCTGAAATCAACATTGTTCGTGTAACCATGCAAGCTCTTGCAGCAGTAATTGGAGGAACACAGAGTCTTCATACAAATAGTATGGATGAAGCACTTGCTCTTCCATCTGAAAAAGCAGTTAGAATTGCTCTTAGGACTCAGCAGATTATTGCAGAAGAAAGTGGTGTTACAGATACAATTGATCCTTTGGGGGGCTCTTATTATATAGAATGGCTTACAGATGAAATGGAGGAGCAGACCTACAAATACTGGGATCGAGTAGAAAAACTTGGCGGAGTTTTATCTGCTATAGAAAAAGGTTTTTATCAGCGTGAAATAGCAAATGCAGCCTATAAATATCAAAAAGAAATAGATGAGGGTAAAAGAACCATTGTTGGTGTTAATAATTATCAAACTCAAGAACCTGTTGATATCCCTATTCTTAAAATGGATGAAAAAGGTGAAGAGCGACAGATTAATCGATTGAAAAAACTAAGGAAAGATAGGGATAAAAATAAGTTTGAACGTAATCTTGAAAGGCTTAGAAAAGCAGCAGAAGGTAGTCAAAATATGATGCCTTATATTCTTAATTGTGTTCATTCTTATGCTACTCTTGGTGAAACCTGCCAAGTATTGCGTGATGTATTTGGTGAATATGAGGAAGTTGCTATTTATTGAGGTGAAATAATAATGGAAAAGAAAATTAGAGTACTTGTTGCAAAACCTGGTCTTGATGGTCATGATAGAGGCGCAAAGATTGTTGCAAGAGCACTTCGTGATGCAGGAATGGAAGTAATTTATACTGGTCTTCATCAGACTGCAGATATGATTGTTGAAGCAGCAATTCAGGAGGATGTTGATGTAGTAGGCTTAAGTCTTCTGAGTGGTGCTCATATGACTTTGTTTGTTGATGTTACTCGTTTATTGAAGAAGAAGGGTATGAATGATGTACTTGTTATTGGCGGCGGGATTATACCTGAAGGAGATGTACCTAAACTAAAAAAAGAAGGAATTTCTGGTGTTTTTGGCCCTGGTACGCCATGTGAAGATATTGTTGATTATATCAAGAAGAACGTGAAAAAATGAATAATTTAGAAAGTAAAGTTTTACAGGGCGATTCAAGAAGTATTGCACGTCTTATTACTCTTGCAGAAAATAATGATTCTGCTGCAGTTAGTGCTATGAAAAATATTCATCCTCATACAGGTAAAGCACATGTTATAGGTATTACTGGTGTTATGGGTAGCGGCAAGAGTACTCTTATTTGTGAGCTTACAAGGCTTTATAGAAAACAAGCAAAAAAAGTAGGAATTATTGCAATAGATCCAACAAGTCCCTTTAGCGGTGGTGCACTTCTTGGTGACAGGGTTCGTATGGCAGAACTATCTATGGATGAAGGTGTTTTCATTCGTAGTATGGGAACCCGGGGAATGCTAGGTGGTCTTACTAGTGCTGTTTATGATGTTGTGGAAATCTTGGATGCCTCGGGATGTGATATTGTAATTGTTGAAACTGTAGGAGTGGGACAGGCTGAAGTAGATATCATAAAAATTGCTGATACTACTCTTGTAGTTGTTGTTCCCGGTCTTGGTGATAGTATTCAAACATTAAAAGCAGGTGTTATGGAAATTGCTGATATTTATGTTGTAAACAAAGCAGATAGGCCAGGTGTTGAGCAGACTGTTGCAGAAGTTGAATCTTTAGTAGATATTACTTGTTCTGGAAAAGAACGTAAAATACCAGTTCTTTCGACAGTTGCAAAACAGGGTAAAGGAATAAATGAACTTTTAAAAGAAATTGATACTCATAAAAAATATCTTGTAAAAACAAAGGAATTTGAAAAACAAAGAAGAATGCGTTATGAAGCAGAACTTGTTGAAATTATAAGAAAAAGGCTTATGACTTTTATTTTTGATGAAAGCACGTTTAAAGAAAAAATAGAAAAATTACTTGATAGGATTAGTAAAAAACAAGTAGATCCCTATACTGCTGCTGAGGAGATATTGGGTAAAATTTTGAAATAATCAGTAATTTTTAATCATAATAAAATATATTAATAAGTCTATCTATTACTAAGTTATAACGAGGTAACAAGATGAATAAAAAAATAATAATGATAGGTATAATTGTTTTATTGTTATGCATGCCTATATCGTTGTCATACTCGATATCAGTGCCAACAATAAAAAACATAAAAAATTATAAAGTATCTTCAACTGGAATTAATAACACAACTGAGGTTCCTGAATGGGCGGTAGGTAATTTTTCAGGTGTATGGGGCCTTAATGTTTTAGGTGTGCCTTTAGAACCTGCAGGATGGATTGAAGGATATTACTCAGATGCTTTTTTCTTTAGAATGCAAGGAGTATATGGTAAAAATAACGAAACAGAACCAATGTGTAACATTTCAACTTGGGCTTTTGGTCCATTTTTAATAGGTGGAGTACAAGACATAGCCACAGGCAATGGAACATTTGTAGTAGGCTTAGGCGGCGTAAATGAAACACAGCATTTTTATTGGAGAATATCTGCAATAATAGGTCCAAACTTTTACATTTACGGAACTATTACAAAATTTGAATAAAAGGGAGATATTTTTATTCTCCTTTAAAATTTGGTTTGCGTTTATCTATAAATGCATTCATTCCTTCTTTTTGATCATATGTTGAAAAACTAGTTGAGAAATAAGATATTTCAAGAGCACAAGCACTGGTAAGATCGATATGTGAACCTTTGTTTACAAGTGCTTTTATAAATGATGATTGAACAGAAGATTTACTTGCAATATTTGTCGCAAGTTTTTCTACCTCTTCCATTAGTTTTTCATTATCTACTATTTTATTTACAAGGCCAATTTCATATGCCTCTTGTGCATCCATATTTCGGCCTGTAAGAAGTAATTCTTTTGCTTTCATAAGACCAACGATTCTTGGAAGTCTTTGTGTCCCGCCAAATCCGGGGTTTATTCCAAGGTTAATCTCAGGCTGACCGATTTTTGCACTTTTTGCAGCAATACAGATATCACATGCCATCATAACCTCGCAGCCGCCACCAAGTGCATACCCATTTACTGCGGCTATAAACGGCAAGCGTGAATCTTCTATTTTCATTGGAAGGCTATGACCGAGTTCTGCAAATTCTTTTGCTTCAAGCGGACTCATATCCTTCATTTGTTTAATATCTGCTCCAGCGATGAATGCTTTTCCTTCTCCTGTGAGAATTGCTGCTTTTATTTTTTTATCGTCTTCAAGTTCTTCAACTGCTCTTAAAAGTTCACGTATTGTCTCTCTATCAAGAGCGTTTAAGACCTTTGGTCTGTTGATTTTGATGATTCCAACACCATCTTTTTTTTCTAAAACAATATTTTTATAAGCCATTTTTTCACCTTATTTTGAATAATCATAAAATCCTTTTCCGGTTTTACGACCAAGATAACCTGCTTGAACCATCTTTTTTAATAATGGATTTGGTCTATATTTTGAATCATTAAATCCATCATACAATACATTCATAATGTTAAGTACGACATCAAGACCAATTAGATCAGCAAGTGCAAGTGGCCCCATTGGATGATTCATCCCTAGTTTCATAACTTGGTCGATGTTTTCTGCAGTACCTATTCCTTCGTTAAGACAAGTTATCGCTTCATTTATCATAGGCATTAAAAGACGGTTGCTGACAAATCCTGGTCCGTCATTTACTTCAACAGGAATTTTACCCATTTTTTCTGATAATTCATGTATGAGTTTGTTGGTTGCATCATTTGTTCTAAGACCACGAATTACTTCAACTAGTTTCATTATTGGTACAGGATTCATAAAATGCATTCCAATAAATTTTTCAGGTCTGTTTGTCACAGATGCCAAGTCAGTTATTGGAATTGTACTAGTGTTACTTGCAAGAACACAATCTTTTTTACATATGCTGTCAAGTTCTTTAAAAAGTTCTTTTTTAACTTTTACATTTTCAAAAATAGCTTCAATTACAAGATCTGCATCTTTCATATCAGATAATTTAGTTGTACCTTTAATCTTGCTCATTATTTTTTTCTTATCCTCATTTGTAATTTTTGCTTTTTCAATACTTTTATCTAAAAATCTTTCAATTTTGCTAATTCCTTTCTGTATATATTCCTCTTTTATATCGCGTAATACCACTTCAAAACCTGCTTGTGCAGAGACAAGTGCTATTCCATGTCCCATTTGTCCTGCGCCAATTACACCTATCTTTTTAACAACCATTTTTAAATCACCTACCTTTCAATTATCATGGAAACTGCGTTTCCTCCACCGAGACATATAGTTGCAAGTCCACGCTTTTTATTCATACGGTTCATTGCATGTATTAAGGTTATTAGAATTCTTGAGCCGCTACTTCCGATTGGATGACCTATTGCTACAGCTCCACCATGAATATTGAATTTTTCCTTTGGAATTTTAAAATGTTTCATCACAGCAAGGCTTGCTGATGAAAATGCTTCATTATGTTCTACTAGGTCGATACCATTAATTTTTAGTTTCATATCTTTCAATAAGTCAGTAACACCTGGAATTGGTGCTTCCATTACTAGTTCTGGTTTAACACCTGATGTGTTGTATCCTTTAATTGTAGCAAGTGGTTTTATGCCAAGTTCTTTTGCTTTATCTTTGCTCATGACGACAGTTGCGCTTGCACCATCTGTAATCTGTGAGGCATTACCTGCTGTCACTACTCCATCTTTTTTAAAGAACGGTTTTAGTTTAGCAAGATCTTCAACTTTTGTACCGTATCTAATTCCCTCATCTTTACTAAAAATAATTGGGTCACCTTTTTTTTGAGGAATTTCAACTGGAATTATCTCTTCTTTGAAATAACCTTTTTCTGTTGCATGTTCTGCTTTTTGATGACTGCCTGCTGCAAACTCATCTATTTCTTCACGATTTAAATTATGACGCTCAGCAATTATTTCACCGGTCATTCCCATATGAAAATCGTTGTATATATCCCATAATCCATCATTTACCATTAAATCCACGATTTTTCCGTCAAACATTCTGTATCCATAGCGTGCCTTTGGAAGTGTATAAGGTACATTGCTCATACTCTCCATTCCACCAGCAATAATAATTTCTGCATCGCCACATTTTATTGCTTGAGTTGCAAGGACAACTGCTTTTAGACTGGAGCCACAGACTTTATCGACATGAAGCGCACCTGCTTCATAGGGAATACCTGCACCTATCGCTGCTTGTCTTGCAACGTTTTGACCAAGGCCTGCGGGAACTACACAACCCATTATTACTTCATCAACATCTTTTGGTTTAATGCTTGCTTTTTTAACTGCTTCTTTGAGTACAATACTGCCAAGCTGAGGTGCTGAAAAATCTTTTAAGGCACCTGCAAACTTTCCCTGAGCAGTTCTAACACCAGATACAATTACTACATCTTTCATGAATATTGCCTCCTCCAAATAAAGAAAAGTAAGATTCCCAATAAAATTTTAATTTAAATATTTTTCAATATAATTTGAAAAAAAATCAATATTTTCATTTTACATTAATGTTTAAAAAGCATATATCTCCAAGATTTGCTTCTAATTTGTCACCTTTTTTAATTTCTGCAACACCCTCAGGGGTTCCAGTCATAATCATATCACCTGGTTCAAGTGTCATGATACTAGATATAAACTCAATTATCTCTTCAATTGTATAAATCATATATTTCGTATTTGAACTCTGACGAACCTCTCCATTTACTTTAAGGCAGATATCAAGATTCTGAGGATTTTTTATTTTGTCTTTTAAAACAACACTGCTTATAGGTGCAAATGTATCAAATCCTTTTGCAATTCCCCATGGCCAACCGTTTTTCTTAGCAATTGTTTGAATGTCACGAGCAGTTATATCTAAACCCAAACAGTATCCTAAAACATAGTTCATTGCATCTTCTCTTTTTACTTTACTGCATTTTTTAGAGATAATAATACATAGCTCTACTTCGTGATGAACACTTTTAGAAATACTTGGCATAACAATAGAATTACCTGTAAAAATAACAGAACTTGCAGGTTTTAAAAAAAGAAGAGGGGTTTCTGTAACTTTTGTATTCATTTCTTTTGCATGTTTATGATAAGTTCTTGCAAGACAAACAAGTTTACCGACAGCAAGCTTTTTGTCTGATTCTTCACTAAAACTGTAATTGGGCATATATTGTGAAACAACAATTATGATTTTAAAGTTTACAATAAGATTCTTTAACATATTATTAATACCTGACTGAGGAGTTTTTATGAAATTTGTACCAAACTCAGAAATCAAAGATGAAATGCTAAGAGACATTGGTCTTAAAAAAATCGATGAATTATTCTCAGATATACCTGAAAAAATAAAATTTAAAAAGTTAGATTTACCAGAAGGCATATCTCAACAACAAACAGATAAAAAACTAAGAGATATTGCATCAAAAAATAAATCATGTAATGAATTTTTATGTTTTTTAGGTGCAGGAGTTAAAAATCATTATATTCCACCTGTTGTTAAATCGATTACATCACGTGCAGAATTTTATACTGCGTACACTCCTTATCAAGCAGAAGCAAGTCAAGGCTTTTTACAGGCTATGTTTGAATATCAAAGCATGATTGCAGAGATTACAGGCATGGATGCCTCCAATTGTTCTTTATATGATGGTGTTACAGGTCTTTCTGAAGCAGCATTAATGTGTACACGTGTTACAAAAAGAAGCACTTTTATCATACCCAGAAATATTTCATTGGAGAAGAAATCTGTTTTGAAAAACTATACTCTTGGCCCAAAGGTATCTGTTAAAGAACTTGGTTTTGATGAAAAAACAGGTAAAATAAATATTGATGAACTTAAAAAAACAGTTGATGAAAACACGGCTGGTGTTTATATTGAAAACCCAAATTTCTTTGGAGTTTTTGAAGATGAAGTAGAAAGTATCTTCAAAATCGTAAAAGATGCAGGTTCTTTGTTTGTTGTAGGAGTTGATCCTTTATCTCTTGGTGTTGTAAAATCACCTGGTGAATATGGAGCAGATATTGTCATTGGTGAAGGTCGTGTTTTTGGTAATCCTATGGATTTTGGTGGTTGTGGACTTGGTATTTTTGCTTGTAAGAAAGAATATATTCGTCAGATGCCGGGTCGCGTTATAGGTTTAACTGTTGATAGTGAAGGTAAACGCGGTTTTTGTATGGCTATGCAAACTCGTGAGCAGCATATACGCCGGGCAAAAGCTACCAGTAACATTTGTACAAATGAAGGACTATGCTCGCTTAATGCAGCGGTTCATCTTTCATGGCTTGGTGGTAAAGGCATTTATGAACTTGCAAGAGTAAATCTTGAAAAAGCAAAAAAACTTGCAGAGATGATTAGTAAACTAGATGGTTTTTCTTTAAGATTTACAGGTTTACATTTTAATGAATTTGTTATAAAATGTAAGGATAAACCAGAAAATATTGCTAAAAAACTTTTAAACAAAAATGTTCAGATAGGGCCCTTGCTTGGAGAAGATTTCAAAGAGCTTAAAGATTGCTTACTTGTTGGTACAACAGAGATGCATTCAGATGAAGATTTTGAAAAACTTATATCTGTTTTAAAGGAGGTGGCCTAGTCTTGTTTAAATTTGCTGTTTACGAAGAACCTTTACTAAATGAACTTGTATGCTGCAAATCAGAAAAAACTGAAAAAATCCAAGGTGTTCCAAAAACCCTTGAAAAGAAAAACACGGTCTTAATTCCTAATCTTGATGAGACGCAGGTTGTTCGTCATTTTCATCGTCTTAGCCAGATGAATTTTGGTGTTGATACAGGAATGTATCCACTTGGTTCTTGCACTATGAAATATAATCCGAAGATTTGTGAGCAAATTGCTTCTTGGGAAAAATTTGCATGTACTCATCCTTATCAGGATATTTCAACAATTCAAGGAAATCTTCAGATACTTTTTGAATTAGAAAGAATGCTTTGTGAAATTGCAGGTATGGATTATTTTTGCTTGCAGCCTGCAGCTGGTGCACATGGCGAATTTTTAGGACTTCTTTTGGCAAGAGCATACCATAAAAATAGAGAAGATGAACAAAGAGATGAGGTAATACTTCCTGATACTGCGCATGGAACAAATCCTGCTAGTGCTTCAATGGCGGGATATAAAACAATTGAGATACCTTCAACAAGCCAAGGTACTGTAGATTTAGATGCACTTGAAAAAACACTTTCTGAAAAAACCGCTTGTTTCATGCTTACAAATCCTAATACTCTTGGAATCTTTGAGTCAGATATCCTTGAAATTCAAAAACTTGTTCATAAAGCAGGAGCACTATTATATTACGATGGAGCAAACATGAATGCTATTATGGGTAAGGCACGACCTGGAGATATGGGCTTTGATATAGTTCATCTTAATCTTCATAAAACATTTTCTACCCCGCATGGTGGCGGAGGTCCAGGTAGCGGTCCTGTTGGAGTTAAAATGAAACTTGAAAAGTTTTTACCTATACCGCGTATTTGTAAAACTAATTCTGGAGAATATATTTTTGATTATGATTCACCTGAGTCTATTGGTAAAATAAAAAGTTTTTATGGTAATTTTTCAGTTCTTCTAAAAGCATATGTATATATTCTTATGATGGGTGGAAACGGTCTTCGTCAGGCCTCAGAAATTGCGGTTCTTAACTCTAATTATATGAAAACGAAAATACTTGATAGCGGTAAATATGAAATGCCATTTAAAACTTTGAGAAAACATGAATTTGTTTTAAGTTGCGAAAAACTAAAACAAGAAAAAGATATCCGTGCGATGGATATTGCAAAAAGATTATTGGATAATGGTTTGCATCCTCCAACAGTTTATTTCCCACTTATTGTAAAAGAAGCACTTATGATTGAGCCTACTGAATCTGAATCAAAAAAAGATTTAGATAAATACATACAAACGCTTATAAAAATTGCAGATGAAACACCAGATGTTGTTAAAAATGCACCTGTTAATACACCTACAAAACGATTGGATGAAGTAGCTGCAACAAAGAATCAATTGTTTACTTGGAAAAGATGATTTTTAATCTTCTTTTTTATCCATAAGTGATAGAATAAAACCGATTATCCCTGGTATAATAAATACTATTGCTAAAGAATATATCCCTATATCATATACTACGCCGTATCTTATAATCCAGCTTAGCCAAATACCTATTCCTGCTATTAAAAATAGAATTGAAAGTATTGTATAAATATTGAAATTTTTCATATTAATCTTTATCATTTCCATATTTTTTCACCATTTTATTTTTTTGGATATGGGGGTACTGGGATTTGAACCCAGATCGGCGGGGCTCTTCTTTGGTCATCGCTCCCGTTACTCATCACAGTTCAGATGACCCTCTTGTAATCATTCCTAACTGGAGCCCACAATGATGCCGGGTTACACCATACCCCCAAGTAAATAGTTAGCGTTATTTCCGTCTTGCTCTTTTTTCACGTCGCATTCGTTTCTTTCGCCATTTCCATCGCATTTTATGTCTTTTTTTCCAGACTCTTGAACTACGTTTCATAATACTTTTTCCTCTTAGGTTATAGCTTGCCCTAAACAAATACTTATATTTAATGGTTTTCGGAAAAAATCGTGATATTTTTTGTTCTATAAATGGAAAGATAATTAAGTAATTTTATATTTACTAAAAAACGAAATGGTAAGATTTACTAATTCGTATGTAATAGGCGAAA
>CAZFAZ010000076.1:0-31748 GCA_964517155.1 uncultured Thermoplasmatales archaeon | reverse complement strand
TATAAAGCTCTAAAACTATCATACCTTTGCTAGTATCCATAAGTGCAATAGGATACTTATCTGCAACAACTACATTAATAGTTGAAGTAGATTGCTTTTTTCCATCACTTACTTTATACGTAAACTTTTCAACACCCATAAAATCAGCATCAGGTGTATAAACTATTTGATTATCAATGATTTCTGCGATACCATTTGAAGGATTAGCAACTTGAGTTATATTTAGGATATCTCCATCAGTATCTTCATCATTTAACAATACATCAATTATGTTACCAGTTGAATTCATACTAAAAACAACATAATCTGCTTTTAGACTAGGTGCAGTGTTTACCTCTGGCTCGATAGCTGAGTCTTGTCCTAAAAAAGAAAGACCTGCAATAACTGCTGAGACAATTAAAATTAAAACAACTATTGTAATTAAAAACGGTTTTAATGCATTTGATGAACCCTGTTTTTGCTTTTTTGATTTCAGATCTTCTCTTTTCTGTGCAGTATATTTTTTTGATGGCATACAAAAAGCCAAATACAGTATCACTTAAATAAGTATTTTGAAAGATTAAAAAGAAAAAAAAGATTTTATTTTTTCTTGTTTTTCTGTTTTTTCCTGGAAAATAAAGCCAGATATGCCACTAAGATTAATATCAGACAAACAACAAGAATAAATAGTATGTTTTCTTCTAAGAAAGACATAGGTTTACGCTGATTTGGGTATTCTGTTGCACCAAATGGCATGTGGCCAAAGAGGTCTAACTCGGAATCAAATCTAAGTGACTCAAAATCCTTTTTTTCCCAATGATTTCTTGCTTCAGGATCGTATTCATCACTCGCAACCCAGACATGTAAATCAGGATCTGTAAATAACACCATATTTTCGGTTGTATCCCACCACCAAACTCTTTTTTCATCTTCTTCAAATAGGTATTTAATACCTATTTCTGTAATTGCTTCTGAATATGCTTCACCAGCGCTTTTACCAAGAGCATAATCCTTTGCAACCTGTTGGCCAACATAACCTGCCCAATATGAAGTAGGCCATGGGTCCATCTCCTGAAGTACCGATCCGTGCCTCATAAGAGCAATCTGCAGGTAGTTACATGCTATCAAACAAGATCCTGCATGAAAATTCATTGAATGCAAATTATCAAGCTCATCATCGATTTGAGTCGCAGGATGAGTGTAGGCAAATTTTGCAATCATGGCTGTAATACTGTATGGTCCAATAAGTCCATCATAATAACCTGCCCTATGTGTTGGTACAATATCAAGGCCGGTTTTAAGAATGCCTCGTCCAAGCGGGTCAAAAAAAGGATTAAACCAACCTGTTAACAACCCAATTTCTGAATTAAGCAATGCTGAATCCGGTTCTTCAGTGCTACCCCATAACATATCATAACCTCGCCAGGGATTTTCCTCGTTTGGGTTAAGACCCAACGGCACTCCAAGAACTTTATTAATCAAGTTAGCAGTTTTTGAAGGAATTCCAACTGATTCTAAAGTTTCAGATACTGGCTGCCACCATGCAAGTTGTCCGCCTTCAAATGACACACCATGTAAAACCATATACCAAGATATTACTCCTTGATTTAGATTATTAATTGTTACATCATAATTTGTACTAAATGCATTACTATATCCTGCTTTCTCGCAATAAAATGGTCCAATGACTGAAGTAGACATATCTGGTAAAAAGCTACCCGGTTTTCCTTCAAAGATTTCACGAGTTCCCATATCTATTTCAAGGCCTGAAATTGTTTCCCCCGGAATATTTCCATTGCGCGTCTGATATTTAATGCCCCAGTATTCAGATGCTCTTTCATTGAAACGATGACTGTAACATCCATAAGTATGAAGAACAGGGTATTCAAATTTTTCAACCTGAGATGGTTTTATTATTTTAAGGTTACTAAGGCCTGGTGTTTTTAAACCAAGACGCGCGATAAGGCCTTTAAGCGGATGCAAAATATCCGATCTTGCGCGTTCACTTATACTGCCTGTTTCAAGCTCTACAGGTCCTTTTAAAGCCGGATTTTCAAAAATCAAGCCAGGATAAAATAAGCATCTTGCAATATGATTAGTTGTATCAACAGGTGTACCAATAATGGCACCCGGGCTTGCAACACCGGCAAAAACACGGGCCCAAGTAGGGCCAATATTATACTGACCTGCAACAGTTAGAATTGATTCATGACCTTCTTTGTCAAGACCATATTCTCTTAAAAAATTTTGAACTTTACTGCCTGTTAAAAACATACATGAAACTGGGGGTAGATTAAATCCATTTGCATTTTTCCTCCAGAATTCACGATGCCATGTGACAGCACCAGATAACTCAGGATGATTATCAACAAGTAAAAGCGGTGTTCCATGTATGGCTGCAGCATAAGATGCAGGCCCAAAATAAAAGGCTCCATCATATTTACCATTAGGTTTTAGTTCACTAAGGCTACTTTCATAATACCAATAACTCCAAGGATCTATTGTTGAAAAGACTATGCTGTTTGAACTTGTTTTAAAAAGAATATCGTCATATATATTTTTGTATTCAGTATAATGATTTTTTATATTTACTAGGTTTGATAATTTATCTTTATTTTCTTTTGATAGATATCCACCTAAATCAACTATGTTTATTTTTTTTACTCCTAGTTTTAGAATTGTTTCTTTTGTGCATTCTGGTATGTTTTTTGGTGTTACATATAGTAATGGATTATTTGTTATACTTCCAAGTATTGCTCCTTGGCATGCTGATGCTAAAAGATCTGCTTCTTTACGAGTGATGTTTTGCTGCCAGCTGTATTCAAGTTTGTAATTAATAGGTCTGGAAATATCATTTAGAGCATATACAACTACGCGATAGTTTTCTCCCTCAAGACACTCCCCTAACATGTCAAAATGAATCTCTTGTTTGTCAACATCTTTTTCCATCACAGATTCAAGTTCTTCACCAGATGGACCAATTATTGTAAGACCAAGAGTGGTCTTATCATCATTCCAACTGAGAGTAAAATCAGCGTTGCGACAGCCAAACGGAGGAACGTCTGGAATAATTTCTTCAACCCCGGGGTACTTAGTTACATCTACATTAAACTCGTCTACACCATATATAAGATTTTTAACTGCGTCTTTAAAATCTCCATATACTTCATATCTTCCAAGGCCAATAAGTCCTTTTTCATTTATAAAATATTTATCGTCACCACCTTCGGTTGGCATGTTTGTTACGCCAACACGCCATTCACCAGGTTCGTAGACATACGAAAAACATGATTCATGTGGGCCCTTAGTTATTGCCATTTCAGCTGCTGCAGCAGTTTGAAGCCAATCATTTTCATATTTGCAAAAAATTTGTAAATCCGGATCAACTGAAGGAAGAGTAATGCCTACAGCTCCTGCAAAACCAGGGATCATCTTTAATATGGGTGATTTTTTAACTATTGCAGGATACCAAAGATCTACTTCTACATATTTATATTCCTCTTCAATAGAGAAATATTTATATTCTGATGCAGGGCCATAAGGCCTTTTTATCTTTAGGCTATCTGTACCTATATTACCCTGTATTTGTCCATCTATTGTACCAATTGTACGGGCATAGTCTGGTTTTTCATAATTTTCTTCTATCACCGCTATCACTGCTTCATCTGAATAAGACCATTCGTCTTCTGCTATTTCACTTGCTATTTTGAAAACATTATTGCCTTGTATTTCTGTTGTTGTTTTTGCCTTCCAGCTAGGGTCTAGTTCTGCTTGTTTCACATTTATTGTTGTTAGTTTATCCATTTGACCATTACAATAACCCATCCAATCTTCCATGAGATACTGTGTGCCTGAATAATCATTTAAAAATCTGTATTTTTCTTCATCAGGATATGTTTTATCTGCTTGGAATAGTAATAACGGGTTTGCATATATTGTGTTTTCGTTACTGAAAACACTTGCAGGTATGCTAGCTAGATATGAATAATCATCGATTAGTGTGTCTTTATCAAAATTTACAAGTATTGCTTTTTTTATTGGTATAAAAGGCTGGTATGTGACTCCTTTTTCGAAGCCTTCTGTATAAACTTTGTTAGATTCTTTTGCACTGATAGGATTTACTAATGTTGTAGTTAGCAATAAAAGCACTATAAAAGCTGTCAAAAAATATTTAATTTTGTTTAGTTTTCCCCATTTCATACATATCAACTCAAATTTTTATAAATATATAATATATGCAACAATATTATTATATTTAATACTTTATATATTTTATCCTATTGTTCTTATAATTATTATGATTTAAAGACTATATTTTAATTAACATAAAATCCCTATACGTTAAATAACCCTCTCAAAATCTATATAAACATAAAATAAAATCATAAAAATACTTGAAAACTCAAATACATTATTCAAAGAATCAAAGTAAACTTTTAAAAACTACTAAAAAAGAATCATTTAGCCTGTGTGCTTTGTGCCGTGGAACAAAATTTTTATGCGGTAAATCACGCTGCCCTGTAATAGTTAAATATCATTCTAGTGATAAACTAAAACCACTAATAAACACATTAAAAATAGGTGGAGCATCACCACCAAGTGTATTTGTTGGAAGAATAGGTTATCCAAAAGTTTCAATAGGGGCCTATGATACCACCAGTTATGGGTGACACATCAATAATTGATACACCAGAGCTATGGCTTGATAAAACACTAGATGATATAGTAGATTTTCGCTCGATGCTGATACGCGGTAAACACTTGGTAGATATCTACGATGTAGAAAATTCACATAAAACAGTACAATTCACCAGAGAACTTGCGCTTTCCAAAAATAGTGTTTTTACAGAAGCCATATTTTCAAAAAAACCACATGGTAAAATTGCTTTTTATGATGAAATACAGCCGCATGGGCCGTCTGCACCAATTAAAAAATTTGATATCACAAACCCAAAATATGAGCAGCATATTGAAAAAGCATACTATGATACAGATTTAAAATCACGTGAAGCAGTTTTTAATCTGTATAAAGATGGAGTAAATATTTCTAAAATACAAAGAGCATTTAGCGTTGGAGCATTTGGAGTTAAAAAATTCAGAAGGTTTGTACCAACACGTTGGAGTATTACAGCAGTTGACTCAACTATTGGCGAAACACTTATGAAGAACACTAAAAGCTATCCACTTATTAATGAATATCGCGTGTATCAACATAACCAGTTTGACAACCGCTGGATAGTTCTTATGCTGCCAACAGAATGGATGTATGAACTGATAGAAGCATGGTATCCAAATACCACTTGGAATCCATATGGTCGGGGAATATCTATTTTTAACTCATATGAATTCTACAAAGGAAGAGATACATATGCTGAAATCGGAGGATGTTATTATTCTGCAAGACTTGCAGTAAATGAGCTTTTAAACAAAGAAAGAAGACAAGCCGGAGTAGTAATCTTGCGTGAGGCTCATCCTGGTTATATTATGCCAATAGGTGTATGGAACGTTAGGGAAAGTGTAAGAGAAGCATTAAGAAAACCATATGAAAAATTTGATACAGTTGATCAATCAATGATTCATATCTCGCAAATTATGGATATACCACTTCAAAGATGGATAAAAAACAGTGCAGTCTTAAAAAATAAACTATATCAAAAAAGACTTGAGGATTTCTAAAAATGAAAATAAATGAAATAAACTGTAAAACAGCACTTTCAAAATCAAACCTGCCAGGACTTGATTATTCACTTAATCCATATCGCGGATGTGAGCATGCTTGTGTATATTGTTATGTACCAAATATTCTTAGAATTAAAAGAGAAGAATGGGGGGGTTTCGTAAATGTTAAAACAAATATTGCAAATATTCTTTCAAAAGAACTTAAGAAAAAACAAAAAGGCGTAGTAGGAATTTCAACAGTTACAGATCCATATCAGCCACTGGAGAAAAAATACAAACTGACAAGATACTGCTTGGAACAACTTTTAAGATATGATTTTCCTGTGCATATACAGACAAAATCTGATTTAATACTAAGAGATATTGATTTAATTTCAAAGTTTTCAAATATTGAAGTAATGTTTAGCATAGGAACATTACATGATTCTGAAAGAAAAATACTTGAGCCAAACGCATCATCGATTCAACAAAGGCTTAATGCAATGAAAATATTAAGCGAAAACGGAGTTAAAACTACTGTATTTTTTGGACCAATTTATCCAACAATTAAACTTGAGGAAATTGTAGAGATGTTTGAATCATTTAAAAAATATCAAGTATCTGAAGTGATGATTGATAAATTTAATTTAAAAATAGGAATTGTTGAAAACCTTTCAAAAAAATTAAGTTTGAATTCTGAACTTGAAAACTTTTTTATAGATAGAGTTAAAAATGATGAATTTTATAAAGAAATTAGAGAACAAATAAAAAAAGAGGGTTTTAAAAAAAATATAAAGATTGTTGATGCATTTTAGAAATGCATGCATGTATCTAGATTTAGTTTATCTTTTTTGATTAGTAAATTATCTAATCCTTTAACTGATATAAGTCCTTCTCTTAGTAATGGGTTTTCATTTGGGTTGAATTCTTTTATTGTTACACTTGTTGTGTCTATATCCAATATTTCAAATGCTTCAAGGTCTATTTCATCTACATTGTCTTTGTTTACAATGTCGTCTTTATCGTAGATAACATACATTGTAACTTCATATTTTATTGTTTTTATCAATAATACATCTGCAGATTCATCATTTGTTGCATCTTTGATATCATTTGGTATTATCTTGTCTTCAATAGGTATAATGTTGTAATGTATTTCTCTTTCTGTTTCATCTTTGTTTTCTGAAGTATCTGAGAAGCTTACAGTGTAGACATGTAATGGGTTTGCTCCATAGCCTTTATGTCCATCACCAAAATCCCAAATTATTTTTATTAGATCTAAGTTTATTTCTTCATCTTCTATTTCTTCATATTTGTCTTCTGTTAGATATGTTTTATCGGTTAAGTCTTGATTTTGACTGGAATAATCACTGTTTTTTTCTTGTTTTTCTTCATAAGGATTATTTTCAGTTGATATTATTTTTGAATTTAACTGGAAGTTTTCTATAAATTTTTTTATAATTTCAATTATTCTTTCTTTAATTGTTTTGTAACTAAAGTCATTATTTTCTTCTATGTTGTTTTTTATGATATTTGGTTCTTCATTGATTAGTTCTGTATATTCTGAGCCATCTGATAAAAATACAGAACCTGCAAAACGAACTGCGACAGTTATTGTTTGTGAATTTGAATTATCCTGTGTTTTTTCGTCATCTGCAAGAATTGAAAGAGTAGCTCTTCCTCCTGATGAGCTAGATGGGGAACCTGTTGAAGAGGAGGGTGAACTTGATGATGAGCTTGATGAGCTGCTAGCTGTTATTGTTACTGTTTTTGTAGCAGTGTTTGTTGCGTCATCATTGTCGTAGACTTTGACTTTGACTGTTTTAGTTCCAGTTGTTGGATAACTTATTGAGATGCTTGATCCAAGATTGTTATGCCAGCTTCCTTTATAGTACCAGTCATATCTTGTGATGCTTCCATCAGGGTCACTTGCTGATGAACTAAAAGATAGTGTTTGTCCGGTGTTTCCTGTGCTTGGTCCGTTTATTGAGACGGAGGGTGCTTGGTTTTGAGTGGTTTCTTGTGGTTGTTGATTATTGTTATTAGTAGGTGTATCTGTATTTGTTGAACTTGTTGGATCAGATGATGTTATATAGTTTTGTACAGATTCAGTTGAGTCAAGACCTTGTTTTATTATTTGTCCATTTTGTTCTATGTCATATGTTCCATCTTGATTGGCTATAATTGAATAACTTTCATCTGTAACTAATATATTTCCGTTTCCATCAATAGCATAATTTGGAACCATGTTATATACATAATTTGTTTTTACTGCTTCTACGGTCATTGCCATACCAGCATACGCATTTATTGCATTATTGTTAAGTATTGTAACTAAACGACTCTTGGACCAACCACTTTCTGCACCATGTTCATCTATTGCTTTTACTTTTACGTTGTAGGTTTGTATTAATTTTGTTTGTTCTGTATAATCATGGCGTGGCGATTCTACTGTTACACCTGGATTTGATGGTCCTACATGTGCCGTTGTTCCATCACCAAAATCAAATATATATGTTAATTTATCAGGACCACCATAACTCTCGTCACAATTTTCATCTGTAGTAACCGCTGAAAACTTACGAATAGTGCCATCTTTCTCAATTACAGAGGGTTTACCTGGTGTGTCTGGTGCTATATTGCCTTTTACTACTCTTATTGTATTTGACCAATCAGACCAGTCACCTTTTTCATTTTTCCAAGGATCTGTTGCTCTGGCTCTAACGTTATAGATTACACCATTAGTTAAGCCGAGTGTTGCTGTATATCCACTTCCACTATCCATCCAACCCGACCTATGTACTACAAGTCCTCCATTTGATCCTGTTGCCTCAAATTCATATTTTACATTGTGTCCTTCAGGATCGCTTGAAGTTGCAGTAAAAGATGCAGCTTCTTCATCTGCATAATATCTTTTTCCATTCAAAGCTGGAGCATCAGGTATAGTATTTATTACAGTAATCGTCTTAGTACTTACACTGCTCTCTTCACCATGTTTGTCAACTGTCTTTGCCATTATTACATATGCGCCAGGTTCATCCCAATAGTTGGACTCTGTAACAGAACCTCCTGAATAGACATACCCTGTTGATTTCCAAGAGTCTGACAATGCCCATTTATAATCATATCTTACAGTTACACCATTACCCAGAATATAATCTGGGTCAATGCCACCTGAAAAAGTAAAGTCATAAACATTATTTTCCCCTACATTAACAATCATCGGTCCACCAATATTAGGCGCCATAGGTGCAATGTTTACATTTTCTACATATATGATTGCAGCATCACTTCCATAACCTGTTTTAGAAACCGATAAAGGATACTGTTTGTCATCGTCACCCTCAGGTATTGGAGGTACTCCTGAAAAGGGAAGTATTGTCTTTCCATTAATTCCTGTAGTACGTGTTTCACCCCATCCGGCATAAACAGTTACCCCATTCACCGGATTTTCTGTTTTGTCTTTAACAAATACATGAAAAGTTGATGCATCTGTAATATACTGATCATTAACTTCAAGGGCATTTGGCTTAATTTTAATGTCTGCACTTTTTTGTATGGCGGGATCAATTTCGCTGAAATAGACTGTTATTTGCATTATTGTTTCTTCTGTAACCGCGGGGGCTGTAAAATCATATGGGTTTTGGTCACCTGAACTTTCACCGTTAAAATTTATATTAGCAAAATTACAAGTTTTATTGTCAACTAAAGCAGTAACCTTAAATGTTTCCCCACCCCATACTTCACTAGGGGCACTGATACTACAAATTGGATCAGCACTTGCTATTGTAACTAAGCCATTTGTAATAATTGGATTGGTTGTAGTTAGCAAAAAAAGCATCATTATTGCTATGATTATATATTTGTTTTTGATTAAGTTCATTTTTATACACCTTTTTATATTTGTTTTAGTTTTATTATATTGGTATGAAACTTAATATATAAATATTTCTATAAAATAAAATTTTTTATCAATTTAAAATATTAAATATACTTTTGATTTTAAATTTCTAAACTATACATTTATTTCTTTTATATAAAATATGTTAATATTTTTATAATACTATTTTTTATATTAAAGCTAAAAACAGAAAAGTTGATCATTTGATTACTTCTAAATATTTTGGAATTGTTTTGTATACTATTGATCTTGGCGGGTGGTAACATGTGTAATATCTGGATCTGTGATGCATTTTTTGGTTAATTTATATTAGATTTTCTGTTTTGATTTTTACTTTTTCCAAGGAGAAAAAATAATTAATTCTTCATTATACAGACAAAAATCATCTTTGGGGAAGGATATTTATATTAGAGTTTTATACAAAATTCTCTGTTTAACTCATTACTTTCAGAACTACTATATCATCGGTATGTTTTAAGTATAAGGAGTTATATTACCCAAAACTCAAATTAATATATATGTTTAACTAAGTGATAAATATGGCAAAGGCAAGATCGAGAACAGCTGCCCGAAAGGTAAAAGATAGATGGAAAGCAAAAACATGGTACAATATACTTGCACCAGCATCATTTGATAGTGTAACAGTTGCAGATACACTAGCAGACAATCCGGATAATTTAATCAACCGTGTAACCGGAGTATCACTGCAGGATTTAACAAATGATTTTAGAAAATCACATATCGTTTTATATTTCCAAGTAAAAAATGTTGAAGAAAACAATGCACATACTCAATTTATAGGTCATGCTCTTACATCAGATTATTTACGCAGGCTTATCCGCAGACGGCGCTCAAAAATTGAAGGTATATACGATGTTACAACAAGAGATGGTGCTCAAATTCGTGTTAAACCTTTTGCAGCATCAGAGAAACGTATACAAAACTCTCAGAAAAAAATAGTACGAGAATCAATGAAAAAAACAATTACTGAACAAGCAAGTTCAAGCACGCTTTCAGAGTTTGTTCATATGATTATCGATGGAAAACTTGGAAGTGAACTTTACAAAAACTGTAAAAAACTTTATCCAGTAAAAAGAATTGAGATATACAAAACAGAAGTAATCGCACAGCCTAGCGTAATGATTGCTGATAAACCTAAACAAAAGAAAGAAGAAACAGAAGAAAAACCTGAAGAAAAATCAACGAAAGCAAAGAAGGAAACGAAAAAAGACGAGGAAACTGGAGATATCAAAGATGAAGGCAAAGAAGACAATTTAGAAGAAACGGCTAAAGAAGATATAAAACAAGACGCGCCTAAAGAAACAGAGAAAGCAGAAGAACCACAAGAAGAAAAGCCAAAGAAAACAACAAAAAAAGAAAAACTTGACAAAAAACCAAAAGCAAAAAAGACTGCCGAAAAAAAAGTTCCTGCTAAGAAAACAACAAAGAAGACAAGCACAAAGAAAAAATAATATTCTCTTTTTAACTTATTTTTATTATTTTCATACTTTCCTTTTTATTAAAAATTAATAAAAACAATTAAAAGACTTATTGCTATTAATCCATTTCGTGGGGGGTTAAAAAAATTTTGAATCAAGAAGATGCTCAAATAGTAATAATTGGCTGTGGTGCTGGTGGCGGAACCGCTGCACAGTTTGCCCGTAAAACAGATAGAAAAGCAAACATTACAGTTTTTGAAAAAGGAAAATATCCACAGTATTCAAAATGCGGTCTTCCTTATGCTATATCTGGTGTTATACCCCAAATAAATGATTTAATAGAATTTGATGAAGAATGGTTCAAAAAACAAAAAATTGATTTATTTCTAAATACAAACGTAGAAAAAATTGATACCAACAAAAAAATAATCTATGCAAGAAAAGAAAAAGATACAATTGAAAAAAACTATGATAAAATAATTATTGCGACAGGTGCAAAACCTTTTATCCCGCCAATTGAAAATATAAAATCAGAAAATAAACTTGTAAAAGGCGTATTTGTACTACGAACAATAAATGATGCAGAAGAAATATCAAGTTTTATTAAAAAAGGTTTTTCTGCAGTAATAGTGGGCGCTGGTTTTATTGGACTTGAACTTGCAGAATCCTTTAAAAAAAAAGGACTTAAGGTAACAGTAATTGAAGCCCTTGAAAACATTCTTCCAAGAGTCTTTGACAGTGACATGTCAGATTTGATTGAAAAAGAAATATCTGATAAAATACAACTTATCACAAATCATCTTGTAACACGAATTGAAACACAAGATAACAAAGTTTCAAACGTAATAATTAAAGATAAAAACACTAACTCTGAAGCAAAGATAAAAACTGATATCTTGGTAATTGGAACTGGCTGTAAAGCTGAGTCTACGCTTGCAAAAAACGCTGGGTGCCTTCTTGGAAAATTTGGAGGAATCGTGGTAAATAATAAATCTGAGACAAGTTTGAGAAATATCTATGCTGTAGGCGACTGTACAGAATTCATAGATTATATATCAAAAAAGGATGTGCCTGTAGGGCTTGGAAGTATAGCTGTAAGACAAGCAGTTGCTGCAGGGATAAATGCTGCTGGTGGACAATATTCTCTGCCAGATGGTATGCTGCAAACATGTACATCAACTTTTTTTGGACTAGAAGTTGCTGCAGTAGGACTTACAAATAAAGAACTTATGGATTACAAAGTTATTTCTGCAAAATATAATGGAGAATCACTTCCGGAATATTTTCCAGGTGGTAAAAAAATAACAATAAAACTTAACGTAGATGAAAAAACAAAAAAGATACTAGGTTCTCAAGCAGTAGGGGATAAAGCAGCACAAAGAATCAATACTTTTGCATGCGCAATTCTTGCAGATCTTGATATAGAAACCTTAAAAAAACTAGAGACAGCATATGCACCACCCATTGCTCCAACGCTTGATGCAGAAACCCTTGTCTGTGATATTGTTTCTATGAAACTTGCTCGTTTGAAATAAAGTTGATAAAATTATGAAAATACTTCATGTTTCTGATACACATCTTGGCTATTCTGCCTACCGCAAGGCAACACCCGATGGGATAAATCAGCGTGAGATGGATGTCTACAAAGCATTTGAAGAATTTGTTGATTATGCGATAAGCGCAAAACCAGATCTGATAATTCATGCTGGAGACTTGTTTGATGCGGTAAGGCCAAATAATAGGGCTATCACTTTTGCAATAAATCAGATTTTTAGACTTACAAAAAAGAAGATACCAATAGTGATTATATCAGGAAACCATGAGCAGCCTAAGATAAAAGAAACAGGTCATATATTCAGTATTTTTGACAACATAGAGCATACCTATCCTGTATACAAATCAAAATACGAAACACTGCCTTTTGAGATAGATGATAAAAAAATTATGATTCATGCGATACCACAATGCAATACAAAAAAAGAATATGATGAAGAACTAAAAAAACTAAAACCCGATAAATCATCGGATTACAATATTTTCGTATCACACGGCTCAGTCACAGGTGTTATGAATTTTTCAATGAATGAGTTCAACGAACTCATCATTCCTGCAAAAATTCTTTCAAGATCCTTTGACTATATAGCCCTTGGTCATTTTCATAGATACTCAATTCTTGCAGACAATGCATATTATTCTGGCTCTACAGAAAGCCTAACATTTACAGATGCAACTGATAAAAAAGGATTCATCGAACTTGATATATCAGATAAAATCACACCTAAATTCATAGAACTAAAAACAAGACCCATGGTTGATATAAAACCTATAAAATGCTCAAATCTCAAACTAGAAGAAATCATGAAAAAAATAAAAGAAAAAGTAACAGATGCAAAACCAAAAGAAAAAACCATAAGAATCACTCTTGATGACATACCATCAGCGGTTTACAGAAACCTTGATTTTTCAGAAATTCGAAAACTAACACAAGATGCAGTACACTACGAAATAAAAGCAAATATCACAAAAAAAGAAGCAGGAGAAAAACAAGCAAACACATCTAAGATAGATGCACTTGTAAACGAGTTTTCAAAATTTTTAGAAGCACAAAAATTAGAGGATTCTGACACAATAAAAGAACTTGGAATAAATTATATTGAAAAAATACAAGCACGTGACGAAGGAAAATGATAATAAAAAATCTTACACTCAAAAACTTTAGAAAATTCAAAAATGCAACCATTGATTTTCCAGACGGTATAACAGGAATAGTAGGACTTAATGGTACTGGAAAAAGCACTATTTTTGAAGCAATTTCCTGGGTTTTGTATGGTCCCGCTGCTGCAAGAACCGCAGCTGATCAAATCAAAACAAAGAACCTGCCATCCAACGATCCATGCCGCGTCGAACTTGAATTTGTATTCGAAGGTGAAAACTACCGAGTAGTCCGCGAGATGAAAGGCAAAAGTCTTACTGTACAAGCAACTGCAACAATGAATGGAAAAGTTGCAGCCACAAGTGCGGATTCTGTTACACGCTTTATACAAAAGAAACTTGGAATGGATTTCAAATCCTTTTTTACAAGTATATTTGCTCGACAAAAAGAACTCAATGCACTTAGCAGTATGAACGCAAGTGAACGAAGACCACTTATACTTCGTATGCTTGGAATCGATTCACTTGACGATATAGTAAAAGAAATCAATTCAGACAAAAAACAAAAAGAAAACACTATCAAAAGATTAAGCGAAGATCTTTTGGATGAAAATCAGAAAAATAAAGACGAAGTCTACAAAGCACAAATCAAAGAATATGAACAAGAAAAACAAAAAATAACCAAAGAGATAAAGAGCCTTTCCGAAAAAACAAACAAAGAAGAAAAAGAACTTGAAAACCTTAAAAAAACAGTTGAACAGAACAAAAAAGAATACGAAAAACTAAACAAAGACAAAGAAAAACAAGCAGAGCAAAAAACACTTTTTGAAAACAAAACAAAACTTGAAAAAGAAATCAAAGAACTAAAAGAAAAAATACTAAAAAGACAAAAACAACTACAAGAAGAGACAAAAAAACTAAACAAATTTAAAAACACTGATTCAGATGTAAAATCGATTGAAAAAAGAATAAATGAAACAAACAAAACACTTGAAAACTTTGTAAGAGAAATACAGAAAAGAAAAACACTTTCAGAAAGAATCCAAAGAGATATCACTGATATCAATTCAAAAAAAGAAAGCATAAAAAAAATGGGACCCGCGGCAGAATGTCCAACATGCGAGCGAGTTTTATCAGATCAATATAATGTTTTGATAAAACGATTTGAAAAAGATATCAAAACAAAAAAAGATGAAAAAGAAAAATTTGAAAAGGAAATCAAAGAACAACTTGAGAAAAAAGAAAGAACCCTTCGTGAAAAAACAGCACTTGAAAAAAGATACAATTATTTGCAAAAAGAACTCCGTGAAAAAGAAAGCATAGAATCTTTGGTAAAACATATCAACATAGAGCTCAAAGGTGAAATTCAAACATTAGATAAAAAAGAAATATGTGTAACAGAACTAGGTAAAATTTCTTTTGATGAAAAAATTTTTGAAAAAACAAAGAAACAAGCAAGTGAATTCTTCGAAAAATACGAAGCTTCTCAAAGAAAACTTGGAGATAAAAAAGATGTACTTTCTGAGTTAAAACTCAAATTGCAAGGAAAACAAAACAATATCAAACTTAATGATCAAAATATAAAAAATCTCAAAGAAAAAATCGAACAGCTTGAGAAATATAAAAAACAAATAAAAGAAGAAAAAAACACAGTAAAATATCTTTTGATATTATCTGATTTAATGTCTGATTTTAGGACATTTCTAATATCTAGAATCAGACCAACGCTGTCTAGCTATGCATCAGATTTTTTCAACAGACTTACAAATGGTAAATACCCTGAAGTCGAGCTTGATGAAAAATATGATCTTAAAATTTATGATGATGGCGAACTATACAACATAAATCGTTTCAGTGGTGGTGAAGAAGACCTTGCAAACTTGTGTTTACGACTTGCAATCTCTGAAGTAATAACAGAGCGTGCCGGCGGTATATTTAATTTTATCATTCTTGATGAAATATTTGGTTCACAGGATTACTTACGTCGTCAAAACATTATGAAAGCACTAAACTCTCTTTCTTCAAAATTTAGACAAATCTTTCTTATAACTCATATCGAGGATTTAAAAAACGATATGGAAAATATAATCTATGTTACAGAAAACCGAGAAGGATATAGTGATATAAAAATAAAATAAAAAAAGAATTTTTTATTTTTTACCTAGTTTAAGCTTTTTTTTCTTTTTAATTGTTGGGTTATCTATCGGGTTTTCAGGTGTAACTGGTGTTGCTGCAGTTGGTGGTGTAGCTGATAAAAGTCTGTTAAACATATCCATTTTTTCGTTGTACCATTTCTGCCAGTTTGCATTTTCTTCTTTGAGTCTTTTGCATTCGTTATCCGTTTCTTCATAAAGCTGATAAAGTTTTGTAAGACGCTCTTTTTCTCTTTCGTATTCTGCGCTTACCTCCTCATATTTTTCTTTGTATTCTGCATAGTTTTCCATTTCTCTTGCTTTATAGAGTTTTTCGTTTAACTGGTTTATCTCATTTTCCTTTCTCGTGTTTTCTTCTTTTAAATTGTATAAGTCTGTTTCAAGATTGTTTCTAATTGTATCAAATTCTTCACATTTTTGTCTGTAATCCTCAAAATGTTGTGCTTTATTTTCATTTTCAGCAACTTTTTGTTCAAGTGTTTTAATTCTTGCAGTGTAGTCATCTTGCATTTGTTTTTGAGTCGCCTCAGCTGTTTTAACACGATCTTCGTATTCTGCAAATTTACTCTCAGTTTTACTTAATTCTTCTTCCTGGTTTTTGTAAGCATCCCACAGTTTTATTAGACGTTCTTTTTCTTTTTCAAGTTCTTCGCTGTATTTTTTTGAACTATCTGCTGCTTCTGCTCTTTTTTTCTCTGCTTCAGCAACACGACTTTCATATTTTTCTATTACTCCACTTATGTCTTCAATGTGGCCTATGCTGAGCATTCCTTGTATTTTTGATAGATCTTCAGTGCTTTTTGCAAAAGAGCTTTTAATTGCATCAATTTCACTTGTAACAGCAACTAATTTTTCTTTAAGTGAATCCAAATTCTCATAATTTGCTTTGATTTTATTTTCCTCCGCCATACAATTCTGCCTCCCAGATTAAAATTATTAGAAATGATAATGAACTTGTTGATATTTAAGGATTTTCATAAATTTAACAGATAAATTAAATTTTTGATATTTTATTTAATTTAAAAATACTCACACCATTAAACTAATAAACTATTATTAGCATACCTTTCTTTACATATTTACCTAGTTACTAGGAGGAAAAAAACGGATGGGTCTATTTAGAAAAGGTAGTTTTTCTGCTATTTTACAAAAAATTTTTGGTAAAAAACACGCAAAAATTGGAATTTATGGTCCCCCAAATGTTGGTAAAACAACTCTTGCCAATAGAATTTTACGTGATTGGACTGGTGATATCATGGGTAGTGTTTCAGAAATTCCTCATGAAACACGCCGTGCTAAATGGAAAAAAGACGTAAAAGTTGATAACGGTAATTCATCACTGTTCATGGATATAGTGGATACGCCAGGTATTTCTACAAAAGTTGATTTTAAAGAATTTATGAATACATGGGGTCTTACAAAAGAAGAAGCAAAAATGCGTGCAAAAGAAGCAACAGAAGGTGTGATTGAGTCGATTAAATGGTTAGAAGATATCGACGGGGTACTTCTTGTTATGGATTCAACGCAGGATCCTTTCACACAGGTTAATGTTACAATACTTGGAAACCTTGAAGCAAGAAACCTGCCTGTTCTTATTGCTGCAAATAAAATAGATATGGAGGAGTCAAGTCCTGCAACACTTAAATCTGCGTTTCCACAGCATCCAGTTGTACCAATTAGTGCTTTAACAGGTTATAATTCGGATACTCTTTACTCTACAATGATTAAACACTTTGGTAAAAAACGAAAGAAGAAAAGGAGGTAATTTACATGACCAAGAAAGATGTAGATATTGCTTTTAATCTTATATCGCGACAAAAAATCAATGGACTTACCTCTGAAGAAAAACTAAATTTTATAATAAAAGAAGTTAAACACGGAAAAATACTTGTGCTTGAACAGGGTCTTACACCAATGGAACAAGCAAGTCTTATAGAGCGAACTATGAAAGAAATAGAACATGATACTTTCATCGGAGTTGAAATGGAAGGATATGGTGAAGATACACCTACGTTTCTTCAGAAGCTTTTTGGCATGGTTAAAAGACCTCGTATGACACTTATAGGCCCTGCAAATCTTTTAAAAATGATTAAAAAAGATAATGATATGATTCAAACTAAAATTATTTCAGGTAGTGGAGCAAGATAAATGCCTCATCAATGTCTTAAATGTGGTAAAACATTTGAGGAGGGTTCCTCCCAGCTATTAAAAGGTTGTCCAGATTGTGGCGGGAACAGATTTTTCTTTACAAAAGAACCACTTGATGAACAGCAAAGACATAAAATCACTGAGGAAGTTGGAAAAGATATTAATGAAACTCTTTTAGAACTCATGGGCTCAGAAGGAGATAAAATTGTTGATAAATATGGTAAATGGATAAACATTAAACCAAAAGATGTCCGTAAAGCAATGGAGAAACATTTATCTGATAAACAAGAAAAAATAAAACCAGATAATAAAGAAAACGTTGGTATTTTAACAGATGAGAGTTATAGAAAAGATAGAATTGAAAAAATAAAATCAGAAATGCAGCAGGAAAGAAGACCAGAAACTATTGATATAGAGCGCCCAGGTAGTTATAAAATAGATATAAAAGGACTTCTTGAGGAAGAACCAATTATTATTCAAAAAGATGGTTCTTATACTATTCATCTGCCTTCTCTTTTTAAGATGATAGATAAAGAAAAATAAATTGATATTGATTATTTTTTTTAAAGTTTAAGTCTTCTATGAAGTTTTACAACTGCTTCAACTGCTGCTTTTGCACGTTCAATTCTGTCTTCTGCTTGCAGACGAGTCATACCTGGTCCTGAAATACCAAGACCTACTGGTTTATCATATTCAATAGAAAGATCAGCTATTTTTCTTGAGGCATGTTGAATTACAAGGTCATCATGCTCGGTTTCACCTTCGATTACAGCGCCAAGAGCTACTACTCCGTCGACATCTTTTTTCTGAAGTAGTTTTTTAATTGCAAGCCCCATGTCAAAGACACCGGGGACTTTTACAATATGATTTATTTCTGCACCTAAAAAAATTGCATGCTCTTTTGCTTGCTCCAGCATCATCATAGTAATATCGTAGTTAAACTCAGATACAGCAGCTCCAATTCTTATTTTTTCTTCTTTTACCATATTTTTTTTTCACATCCTTAAAGACCCTGCATCCTCAAATCCTTCACGAAGCCCTTTACCTGCTTGACGTGTAATATTATCAGGGTTAAACAATAAATCTAAACAATTAACTGCATGCTCACGAGAGCGTTTATCTGCAAGCCAAGCAAGTGTTTTCTCATCACTTGCTTCATCTTCATGAACAAAAACTTCTAAGATATGTTTATTGCAGATAAGTTGAACTTGTATAAGACCTGTACTTGCTTCATGTGCACATTGTTTGTCAATAGGTTTTGCACCAGGCATGCCTAGTGCCATTACAATATCGCAGTTTTGCTCATCAAAAAGTTTTTTGCAGGCAACTGGTAAATCCTTTATTCCTGGTACAGTATAGCGAATGATTTTAAAACCAGTTCTATTTGATTTTAATTCATCTATTGCTGACTTTCCCATGTTGTAGCGGGCAAATGTTGTGTCAGCAATTCCAATTATCTTCATTTATTTTCTCCTTCGATTCTCTCTATTGACTTTTGGATTTCATAAGCAGAGATGATTTTACTTATTATTTTACGGGTTCCTTCTAAATCACTTCCACCTTTGTATTCTGGAAGTCTTACAACTTTTGCTTTTATGTTTCTTTTCTTAAGTTCATTTTCGATTGCATTTTCATCATGAATTTGATCATAACCTAAAGTGATTATATCTGGTTTTATTTCTTTTAAAATATCATACATATCTTTTTCACGGCCGAGATATGCTTCGTCAACGATTTTAAGTTCTTTTATAAGGTCTAGACGTATTTTTTCAGGGTTCACTGGTTCGTGCTTTAGTTTTCTAACTGTTGCATCAGTTGCAACAACAACTGCAAGTGTATCACCTAATTTTTTTGCTTCTTTTAAAAAATAAATATGGCCTAAATGTAATATATCAAATGTTCCGGTTGCCATTACTTTGACCATTTTTTCCAAGCCTCAACTATATCGTTTCCTTCTATGAAGACAAGATTGTTATCTTTTGCATATTTTTTTGCGTTTTCCTTTGAAAGTGCTCTGCCATTTTCCCCCATCATTTCACAGCCGCCACCTGAAGGAGATAAACCTGCCATTTTCATCATAGATATAACTAGTTCAGTATGTCCTTTTCTTTCGTCTAAAAGCCCTTCTGCTGCTACACAAATTGGAATATGTCCGGGGGAGCGGAACTCTTTACCAAACATCTTTGTTGCAACACCGTCGTTTAAACTTTGAATTTTTTTAGTAAGACTTGCAAACTTTTTCATTGTAAGACTGCGGTCTATATCAGTAATACCTGTGAATGTATCTCTATGGTTAATATAAAGTGAAAAGGATGATTTAGAATCATAAGGAATGTCATTTGCAATAAGTTCTTTTAAAACAGGATATCTATCATTAATGCAAGAGTACATATCAGACAGAAAAGGAAGTTTTAGTTTATCAGCAATTTTTTTTGAGGTCATTAAAAATATTAAGCCACCGCCATCTTTTCTCATAGTTTTTATTGATTGGGGAGTTGCAAATTCTGATGCTATTACTAGATCTGTTTCTCCTTCACGTTTATCATCATCAAAAATAAGTATGAATTTTCCTTTTTGAAGTTCTTTTATTGCTTCTTGAATTATGTTAATTTAAATTCGCCCCCAAGTATCAGGGAAAAAACAACTATTAAAATAAATTTTGGGTTGTTACTCAAAATCAGGTTGCTTTCTTGGTCCTTTTTTTTGATTAGCAAGATAGCGAGTAATATACCCTGCTATACGATTCCTAAGAAGGTTGCTTTCTACATCAGTAAACTCATCAACTTTATGTTTATTATGCTGAAAATCATCATGTTTAAATTCAGCAGGATATTTAATAGCAAGGTCAATTGCGACGTTTTTGATATAGGTCTGTCGTATATTTCCCAGATTTATCACCTAAATTTTTTTAAGAAATCCCAGATAATAAATAGCATATATATACTTTACCGATGTATAGTGCTTTGTTTTGGGGTGTGACCAATATTGCGTTATAATTTTCAGTTTCAACAAAAATAATATATAATAGTATAAACTAATATAATATATAAAATAAAAGAAAAGTATATAATATATAATAAAACTACCCTGATTAAATAAGGAGGCAAAATAAAATGGTCGTAGAAGTTGAAGATTATAATGGCAATCCAGTAATTGCAATAAAAAAAGATGAAAACGATGCATACCCATTTAGATTTGGACTTAGAAAAGCAGAAATGATACTTGAAAACATCGAGGAAATCAAAAAATTTGTAAATAAAAACAAAAAATAGTTTTTATTTCAGCTAAAAAATTTGTATTCCTATAATATTTTTAATATATAATCTACTTTTTCAAACATTTTTAAATACAACCAATTATTATAGATTAAAACCAGGGGTTGTAAAAAATTCCTATTAAAAAACTTACGCTAAAAGATTTAGCCGGAAAAAAAATTAATGACTTGGAAGAATATGCTGTAAAAAGCAGTGTATTAAGAAAAATAGGTGCAATGATTTACAATTCAGATGCATACAATTTAGTATCCAAAAAAATTAGTGATTTTAAAGATATAAAACTTTTAGATGAAACAAAACAAAACCCTATGCCAAAACATGTAGCAATAATCATGGATGGAAATAGACGCTTTGCAAAAGATTTGGGTTTAAAACCAGAGGCAGGACATCAAATAGGAAAAGAAAAAATAGTGGAAGTACTAGAATGGTGTTTTGAGCTAGGGATTAAAAATTTAACAATTTATGCTTTTTCAACAGAAAACTTTTATAGAAGTACAGATGAGGTACAAACACTTATGAACTTATGCAAACAAGAGCTAGACAAAGCTACAAAAGATTCAAGAATACATAAAAACCAGGTCAGAGTAAGAGTAATTGGACATATTGAATCACTACCAAAAGATATCTCTGAATCAGCAAAAAAAATAATGCAACAAACCCAAAAATATGATAAATACTCGTTTAACATAGCACTTGCATATGGCGGTCGTGAAGAAATAATACAAGCAATACAAAAAATAGCACAAGATGTAAAAGAAAATAAAATACAAATAGAAGAGATAAAAGAACCAATTGTTTCAAAATATCTTTATACAAATGGTATACCTGATCCAGATATTATACTTAGAACATCTGGTGAAGAGCGTATATCAAACTTTTTACTATGGCAGCTTGCGTATTCAGAACTATATTTTTCAGATGTATATTGGCCTGCATTTCAAAAAAGAGATTTTTTACAAGCAATAAGAACCGTGCAGAAAAGACAAAGGAGATACGGAAAATAAAATCTATAATTTTTTAACTGCTTTTTTCTTTAAAATCTTCTTCAGAAACACTATTTTCTATTTCATCCGCTATATCTGCAATTTTATCAAATTGTCTTTTGAAAAAATACATAATGGCTGAAAAAGCAAGTAAAATAATTGATAATGCAAGAAAAATTTCTGATAAAATATTATATTTGTTTTCTTCTGATGAAATCAACATTAAAATAGCAGATATGGCAATAAAAATAAAACCAATTGCCAAAAGAATTTTAAATAAAATATTTGTTTTTTCTTTAAATTTTGCAGGTGATCGTCTGTTTTCTTCTAAAATATCTACATTATTGCATTCATCAGAAGGTTTGCTCAAAGTTTAACTCTCCTCAGAGTCTTGAGAAACATTTAAAGAATTTTGAATCTTGCTTTGTAATTCATTTACTTTTTCTTTGGTTCTACCTTCTTGTTTTTCAAGAGTATTTTTCCTAAGTTCAAGAGATTCTTCGTTTTCTTTTAACTCCTTTAAAACATCGGTTTTTCCTTTTGTTTTAATAAGGAGAGCACCTATACTTTTGTAAATCGCTGTTTTATCATCAGTGTTTTGTATTTCGGTAATTGCTTCTTGAGTTTCTTTAAGTCTTAATTCTACTTGTTGTCTTTGTTGCATTAACATTTGTAGTTGCATTCTCATTTGTTGCAGCCTGTTTATCTGATCCTGCAGCTGTTTGGACATTTCAACATCTGTCATGTTTTTTCTCCTATGAGTTTTTTGGTAATAATACATTTTGTTATTAAATGTATTGTCTAGATTAATATTATACTATAAAGTCTAATATGCTAGTCTAATTAAAATAGAAACTATTATATAGAAAGATATAAATATACTAATATAATAATATAAATTAATTATGGGGGATAAAAATAATGAAAAAAAACGATAAAGTTATAGTAATTTTAGGAGTAGTTATGTTAGTCCTAGCATCTGTTGGTATATATTATTACAACCCAGTGCAAGAAGGATTAACCTCTGCAGAAGCAAAAGATTTTGAAAATATAAATGGTGTTATGAAAGAGTTAAAAGACTTACCAACAGCAATAACTGTGACAGATACTGATCCGTTCTATCCGTTGATTGCAACACCTTTGGCAGTTCATTATGGTGCAGAAGGTACAAAAGAAGCTATACCGTTATATGTTGAAAATTTAGAAAATCCTTCTGATGCTGTTACAAAAATAAAGAGTCAGTTATACAAGTATAATTTCAATAATTATCTGATAGATGACTCTAAATCAGCAAAAGAAGTATCATTGGAAATCGCACAAAATTTTTGGAAAAACAGTGACGCAGCTATTTTAATTGAAAATAATGAATGTGGGTATTTTCTTGGTTTAATTGCAACACCTATTGCATCATATCTTAGCATTCCTGTTATAGTTACTGATAATATTGATTACGAAGTAACAGAGGTTCTTAGGGCTCTTGATGTTAAAAAAACAATAGTTTGTGGGGAAAACCTTTTGGGTTATGGAGATACTTTAAAATTTAACAATGTAGATGAAATCGTTGATGCACAAATTCGGATACTTATGAAAAAATTTGGTGATATAAATTATCTTACTCTTACAAATCCAGCAGATGCACATATGCCTGAGGTTTTAGATTCTACTGAAATATATTTTGGAGAAAAATCTGAAGATTGGTCTTTTACTATACCTACAGATTATACTTATGCTTTGGTAAAAATTGAATCAAATTCAGATAAACCCATAAGCTTTACAATTGGAGCAGATTTAAAGGATATTCATCCAGTTTTACAACAAAATGAGGTAACAGATGGAGGTCATGCTATGGGAATAAGAGATACAAAAGGAAACATAGTAGGATATAACTTTTATAGGGAATCTGTAATATATGGTCGAGGTGGGGTTAAATACAATATTTATGGTCCAACTGATGAATCAGCTGTTGTTACTATAGAAAAATTGGAGAACCCTGTATATCCAATGATGAAAGGACTTTCTACTTTGGCTCCTTATCTAACTGCGTTTCATCAAGGTTTAATATTTGGTAAATCAGATTTTGCTTTTACAGCAAATGATAATATTAGAAATGAAAACGGTCAAAAAATACCAGGTTTTTATATGCCTCGCTACAATCAAGAATTAACAACAATTTCCAACAAACACGTTTATGATAATATTCATATGCCATTAAATAATGTTTTAGCAAAAATTGCATGTATGACTTTAGATGAAAAAACTTATGTTGGTGACCTCAAATATTTACGCGATTATTTTGATAAAAAGGATTTTAGTATTGCAATAGTTGGTGATCCAACAGTTATTCCACAATACATATATCAAAATCTTTTAGAGCCGTTTGGCGACATAAATGGCGATGGAATAGATGACACAGCATATGCCATGGGGGGTGGAGGAACAGCAAGTGATACTATATATGGAAATATTGATCCTGTGAAATATGATTGGTCCAATAAAGCACAGGATATATACAGTGATTTTCCGCATATGGAAAATGTTGTTGGTCGTGTAGCTGCATGGGATGCCCAAGATGCAAACGCATTAATACTCAGAAGCCTCTTTTATACTGATATTATTGAAAATATGGAGGGCTGGAAGAATAACTTTGCAGTTATTATTGGTGATGGTGTTGATCATCAGAAGCCATTGATTAGACATGCGCTTGAAAAATGGTTTGGGGTTTTCAGCTTAATTAAAAATATTGCAAGTAAAATTCCGCTTACTGAAGGCATTGTTCGGTTTATGGATGCTAATGGGCCGTGGAAACATGAAACAGGTGCTACTGAAATAAGTGGTTTACGTATAAAAGAGCTAACAGCTGAGGCGATGGGTTTTGATGTAAACTTTGCTTTGAAAACCGAAGGTATGATAGAAGGATACAGTGAAAAAGAACTAGATGAAATCAAGAGTAGTAACATATTATACAAACTACTTTGGAGAAAATCAGATATGAGAAATTTGATAGGTGATCATGTTGTAAAAGGCGGAGAATACATGGAGAACAGTAATTATATCTTTGCAAATGGTCATGGGGCAATTGCAACTTATGGTATGGATGGTCCAGATCTTGTATCTGCAGGATTTGGTAAAATTATAGAGAAAATCACTCGAAGACTTACACCAATAGGTGGCGGGTGGCTCGGGCCGTCGTTTGGCCTTGGGAAAAATTATATTCCTTCATCAGTAGTAGGACTTGATATGGGCCCATCCTTTATGTTTTTAGATAGTTGTACATGTGGGAAAATAGATGGAGTATATCCTGAACAAAATGTAGTAATGGCGCATGTTCATGCAGGTGTAGGAACTATTATCGCTTCAACTACAGGTTCAAACATACCTGGGGGTTATTTACCAGGTAAAAACAAGATGTATGATACACCTTTTTCAGTATGGCTAGCACGCAAACAATGGGAAAAGAACGTGGAGAAGGGAATATATCCAGATCTTCATTTTGGTTTCAAACTATATGAAGATATATGTGATTTTATGAAAGAAAAAGATTGTAGTTCAGGCGAGGCATTTAAACTTGCTAAAAACATATATCTTCCTGAAGATGCATCTTGGGAACTGTTTTGGACTCCCCCATTGTCTATGTCTAGTAGCAGTGCTGATGCGCCTGATGTTTATGGGGCACATGAGGAAACAAAATATACTACATACTTTGAATTTACGCTTTATGGAGATCCAGCATTTAACCCATATGAACCTATAAATGAAGGTTAATATTAGCGTTATATAGATATAAAAACAGAATCTTAAGGGATTTTTTAATCCCTTATAAACTATTTTTTTTTATAAACATCTTTATTTTTAATGTATTTTTGAAAATTCATCTAAATTTTTAGCAAGAAATGTAGGATTTGTTTTTTTCTGATTGCCAAGGTTATCAAAAGGTTTGGGCCCATAATCATGACCTGGATAAACAATTAAATTATCTGGTAACTGTTTTATCTTTTGCAGACTATTAAACAAATCAATTATATTTCCACCAGGTAAATCTGCACGACCGCAATTATCAATAAAAAGTGTGTCACCTGTTAAAATTGCTTTATTATCAATTATTATACATAAACCATCAGGTGTATGACCGAGTGTTAGTAGGAATTTAAGAATTATATTGCCTACTTTTAACTCCGAGTCGTTGGAAACCTTAATCTCGGGTTTTATATCAAATGTATCTATATGTACTTCTGAGACAGTTATTTTTGCTTTTGGATACAGTTCTTTTAACTTCTTATTTTTACTTGTATGATCGCTATGATGATGAGTATTGATGATATATTTTAATTCAAGATTTTTTGATTTTAAAAAAGCAACTTGTTTTTTAATATCAAAACTTGGATCGACAACAGCTGATTCGTTGTTTAGAGTATCATATATAATATAGCTGAAGTTATCAAAACCTACTTTGATTTGTTCAATTACCATATGATTTTTAAAATAAAGTAAGTGTATTTAACAATTTATTTTAAAAAAATTGGTATTTAACTAACCTTTTATACAAGAATCTAAATTCCTTTTTTGTGTAACTATGAAATGTGTAATTATTTATTGGTCAAGATACGGCAATGGAGAAAAAATAGTAAAGTATATTGCAAAAAAACTAAAGGACAAAAAAGCAGATACAAAGATCCTTAAGACAAATGAAGCAGATCCTAAAGCAATGCCTAATGCAGATTTATACGTATTTTCAGCACCCACAGAAGCATTTAGCATACAAAGAGATATGAAAACCTTTATGAAAAATCTTGAAGGCCTGCAAGATAAAAAATATACTATAATTAACACTCATGCTATGAAAAAAAGCACTCTTTCAAAGATGGAGAAAATACTTGATAAGAAAAAAATGATTAAAATTGCAGAGATAGATTTCAAGATTGGAGATGGTGTAAAAGAAGGAAATGGTTTACCCAAAGAATGGCAAGAAAAAGTAGATGAGTTTGTAGCAAAACTATAAACTTATATTTTTAAAAAAATAAAAAAAGATGGCTTTATTTATAACCACCAATTTGAAGACTTGGATCACCAAGTAATACCCATTGTTGTACAGTTTTTGGATGTCCTGCTTCAAAATCATTCATATCATGTGTCTGTATATAAGTAGTAATTGCTTGAGTGTGAGCATTTCCCAGCACAGTTTGTCCTTCTTCACCGTATTGCCTGAAAAATTCAATTGTTATCCAGCCATCTCCACCGCCTGTTGTAAGATCTTTACCCGGCATACCATAACCAAGACCTGTGTTGCCGATTGTGGCGATCGAACCACCGTTTGGACTTCTTACAAATCTCCAACCCATACATTCAGGAACTGGTACTCCATGACACCACATATAAAGTTCTTTTGCTTGTGGGAAATAATATGCTAGTAAGTCAAGTACGCCAAGTACCATTGAAACATTGAATTGACTATTGTGGCATCCACCTATCACAGTTACTGGTAATTTTTCGCCATTTTTTAAACTATCAATTGGATATAAAGGATATGATATAAATGGCGGCCAAGGTCTAATATTTGTAACAGTTAAACTACCTGTACTCCCATGTTGTCTATTTCCAGGAACACCTGGATAGTGATCACCCCATGAGTTAGGACTTCCATGACCAGACATAAATACAAAACCACTACCTTTGTTTAAAGCGTTTAAAATATCCATTTGATTACTGTATCTTCCATTTGATGACCAGAGTATATCTTTTTCAAAACCATCCATGTAATAAAGAGCTCCGCCTCTGCCGTAAATTGCTTTTTCACCAGTTGTCCACTCGCCCTCGTAATACATATCTAAATCATATCTCCAATCAGAAAATATAACATCACCATTTTTGTCTTTAATCCAAACATGAATATCTGTAAGATTTCCATAAGGCTTAGGATCATAAGATTTACCACGGATAGTTAAAACCCCGTTTACATAACTTATATTTGCCCAAGGGTTAAAATTGTTACAATATGCTTCGCCCTCACCAGGAGTATATGTAAAATCATCATAACCTAAAATATCTCCAGGTGAAACCGTTACAATTTCTACTATAGGTGGAGCCGGATAACCACTGCCTAAATCAGGATTTAAATAATCATTATGTTTAAAAGTCAAAAATGTTTTTTGCTCTCTGTCAATTTTTATTTGAATGGTCTCTACAAGACTTTCTTCATCTTCCTTGTTAAAACTTTGCGCATAAATTGTGTAATAACCATTTTTAAGACCTGTTGTATCCCATTGGATATCCCAATCCTCCTGATCTAAAAAACCATCACCAGATATGACTGTCATAGTATTAAACCAATCAGAGTCAGCAATCTCAGTTGTTTCATAAGTAATGATTTTATCAACAACTGTTTTTACTTCCTTAATATTTCTACAAGCAAGCCTGCCAACACAAACATCAGGAACCATGTCAATGTCTTCATCATCTTCAACACCTTTTTTACCCCAAGCAGCAAAAACACCATCATTGTTTGGATCCCAACTTGAAAAGTTTCCTTCACCATCATAAATATCTGCGAAATACAAATCACTTATAACACCAGGGTCAAAAATATCATCATCGGATTTAAGTGGAAACTTAGGTTGATCATAAAGATTTGTATAGCGAACAGGTAGATACCAGCCTTTAACGCCTTGATTTGCATCATCTTTAGGCCTTGCTAAAAACTGGTTTTTAAGACCTCCTACTAAAAGAACATAAGTAATGTCATAAGTTTCAATTGCATCTTTGATAAAAAGTTTTATATCTTCAGATTTATCGACACCATCATATTTGGAATCGGCATATATCTCTTCAGTTGTTTTTAAAAATGTTTTAACACCAATATCATTTTTATGATTGACAAGTTTTTCTAGATAAGGTTCAAATAATGAAGGAGCAATAATTACAAGATCATATGAAACAGTACTAGTTTTTAGAGTATCTTGGGATAATTCATAAGTAACTTTTATGTTGCTACTTTCTGCTTGCAGTATTTTTCCAGCATTTGGAATATATCTAACAGGATACAGATGAACTACAACAAAAGTCACTCTTTTGTTATCTTTATTAAGACCAGAGTGAAGACTATATGAATACCAGCTTGAAGGATAAGGTTCATCACTGCTATATATTTCTAAATCTTTTATTTGCAAATTAACTGGTTTTTCCACATTTGTTAGAGGCAACATCTGCAAAGATGGACGAACTTCTTTTGTTGTATATTTTTCAAAAATTTCACTTATTGTTACATCAACATTAACATTTTTTGCACCAAAAGGTAATTCAAAAGTTTTTACAACTTTTGGAAGTACAGGTTTACCTGGCTCCATTAAAAAAGTTGATACATCTTCTAGTTCTAATTCTGTATAATTAGCATCTGTTTGTTTTAAACTAAGTCTTGAAAAACTTATATCTGTTGAAGTTGTTTTAAATACAGATTCTGTTTCATTAATACTTGTTCCAATAGTTCCTAACCCGCTTATTATTAAAAAAACTACGGCAAAAATACTTATTATTTTTTTCATATTTTGTTTCCCCCTGATTTATAAAAACTTAATATATTAATTATTATTAAAGTATAAATTACTTTTGTTTAAAATTGGGCATTTATTAAAAAAATTAGTTATCTTTGTTTCTAGAATCGATTTTTTTGTGTATATAAGCAAGATTTAATAATGTCTATTTTCATGAGATATAATATGCATTCCTTTGTTATAAGAAAAGCAGATACTGATGATATTCCAGGTATTGTAGACGTAATGCTTTCATGTTTCTCAGAGGATATGCAAACAGTTTTTGGTAAAAATTCTAAAGAAATAAAAAAAATACTTATAGACGAATTAGAGCACAGATTTTCTCTTGAAAATATTATTGTTGCAACATGTGGTGATAAGATTGCAGGAGCAATATCTCTAGGTATTCATGAGATACGTTATGATTTTTTTTCTCTGTTAAAGATTTTTATAAGTAAACTTGGGTTAATAACGAGTATTAGGGCTATACTATTTGGAGGATATTTATCGCGTCCTGTAGACAAAGATAAGTGCTTAATAGAATTCTTTGGGGTTTTGCCTGATTTTCAATATTGTGGATTGGGCAAACAGCTTGTAGAACATGGAGAGAAATTTGCAAAAGACAGAAATAAAAAATTTATCTATGGGATTATATCTTTTCTAAATACGCCTTCAATAAATTTCAAACATCTATTAATAAAAGTAGGTTACAAACAAAAGAGAACTGGGCAAAATATCTTTGCAAAGATCTTCTTCAAAGACAAAATATGGATTCTTGTTGAAAAAAAATTAAATTAATTTTTTTGCAGATTTACAAAAGATTATAAAAGATTACAATATGAAAAACTCGAGAATGAATATGTCATTAAATAATGCAGTGTTGCCCGTAAATTCATTTTTTCTCCTATTTAATGCATAAAATTCCATAAAATCAACCTGCATAATACCTCAACGTTTTGATGAGGTCTCTTTCTGGAAGAGACCGTTGAACCAAATAGTTTCTTCAACGCAGAGATAACACCTTCAATCACCACGCGGTAACAATACTCTTTCATGAACTCTTCAGGTTGATCCTTTTGATAACGGATATTTCTTTTCCAAGAGGGACTTCTCCCAGATCTTGTGGTAGAGTTCTTTTTCATCTTGATATATGGTGTCGCATGGGATCTTTCAATTTCACTTGTCATCTCCCGGGAGAGATACCCGGAATCTAAAAGCTCAATATCTATAGATGTCTTTTGTCTGGCAAGCGATCGTCTCAACGATTTGACAATCTGCACGCCGAACTTATGGTCATGTTTCCAACCTTTTGAACAGATACCCACTAGGATTTTCCCACTCTTTTTATCCAAAGCCAGGTGAAGTTTGATAAACTTCTTTTTGACTTTTTTCTTTTTATTTCTCACTGTTATCCACTGGCCATATTGATTCAACGATAACCCTGTCGCATCAATTATTACCGTCACCTCATGATCACTCAGACAACGAATAGTTTCTTTCAACATATCCTTAAGATAAGAAAGCGGGATATCACGTATATGCTCCTGAGCAGTATTGGCATCAGGAACAGAGTCCATCAGCCAGTTTTTATCCTCACATATCCACAATAAAAAACTCTCAGTATCTATGTATGATAAACAGAATAACTGCTTAAACATCAGAAATATCAGAATATCCTTAGGATTTGCTGGTGGTCGTCCAACTGTATTTGGTGGACGAACATGGTAAGGATTAGGTTTCTTATCTAAAATCCGTTTCATCTCAAGTATGCAATGATGGTACTTCCATTTTCTTTGTCCCTTATATCTTTTCCAAAAACCTTTTTTATATCTCTTATATTTTTTTCCACTATACTTACTTTTCTTCCTATTTTTCATGATTTACATCCCATCCTGCAACCAAGTTTCAGGATGTATGTCACCGTGATGTTTTTTAAATGGTTGAACGATTCACCTCAAGGGAGAGATCCATCCCGTTTTCTTGATTGGTAAAAAAACGTTATGGGTTTTCTCCCTAAAAATCTAATTTACGGGCAACACT
>CAZFAZ010000075.1:0-12716 GCA_964517155.1 uncultured Thermoplasmatales archaeon | reverse complement strand
TATGGTCAAAAAAATAGAGTTGCCGATGTAGCTTAGCCCGGTTGAGCGGCTGATTTGTAATCAGCAGGTCGGGGGTCCAAATCCCTCCATCGGCTTTATTTTTTTCTTTTGTATTGCTTTTTAACAAATAAAATTGATAATAGCCCAAGTATAAAAAGTACTAATTCAAACCCAGGTATTCCTTCAGCAGGTCTCTCAACAATCTTGATTGTTGCTGATTCATAAACAGTATGTTTACCGTCTTTTACAACTAATTCTACTATATAAATACCAGTTGAAGAATAGGTATGTACTGGATTCTCTTGAGTCGAATTTGATTGATCACCAAACTTCCAGAAATAAACCAGATCATCTCCATCAGGATCAGAACTATCACTTACAAAATTTATTTTTTCATTCACATATGCAGTACTTGGTACATCAATAATTATCAAAGGTGGATAATTAATGCCTTCACCAATATTAAAAGTAACAAAATCATTATCAGTAGCACCATGATCATCGATTACCGTCAAAGTTACAGTATACTCATCATTTTCTTTTGAAAAAACATGAATTGGTGAAATTGAAAGAATTTCACTTGTATCATCTCCAAAATTCCATCTATAAAAAATGATTTCACCATCTTCATCGTAACTTTCAAATGCATCAAATTTAACAATATTGTTATCAATATACTCTACATTTATTACAGCAACAGGTTTTTTGTTATCTCCGGGCCTAGTTCTAACTGTAAAAAACCATATATCTGACTGATTGTAAAGTTTACTATTACTAATATTTACATACCAAGCACATACCGAATCAAAATAAGTATTAAAACTACAAGAAGCAACCTCTCCACTTACAACATTTCTACTGGAACCTTTCAAGACAAAACCTTCATCATTGCTTGATAAATTTACATAAAACGATACATCAAGTAGTTCATTTTGAGGATCATTAACTTTGACTGAAAGGGTTACTTGCAAATCTTGATTTACTGAATCTGCCTTGGGTGAAATTGGGGTAGTTGGTTTATTAGGTGGCTTAAAAAAGAATCCTAAAGGATATCTATCTATAACTCCATTGCGTGAATATACTATATCACCAACACCATCTTTTGGATAATTATCTATTTCATTATAATCATCCCAATAGTTTCCTTTACTATTTTTATACCAAATATTATTCTTACTTTTTTCATCAGCATTTTGGTAATTATTAATAAAATAGTTTTTAGTAAAAATATTATTTCTACTTAAACAATTAGTCAAAACCCCCTTTGAACTTGAGTTATATAAATAATTATTAAAAATTATTGAGTTTGACCCAAAAATATTAATTCCAGTCTGACTTCTATCAAAAACGTTATATGAAACATTGCAATCATCAGAATCTAAATAAATTGCAGTTCCACTATTCTTATAAAAACTATTATTTCTGATTTTGATATTATGTGAATTTTGTAAATTTAAACCATTAATTTGATTCTGATTGATATCATTTCTATAAAAGTCAATATTATTACATCCAGTTATATAAAAACCATTCTTACAATTACTAATATTATTTTCATACAAATTAGCGTTTTCTGAGTCTTTAATAGTGATACCTGAATTACAGTTTGAAATACTATTACTAACTACATCAGTTGTTTTGCTATAATCTATATATATGCCAGTAATCATGTTTTCAATTGTTAAATTTTTTATGAGGTGATTATCAGATCCATCAATATAAATCCCCCATCCATTTACACAATTTGTTAAGTTACATTTTTGAATAATTGCATTGTCTCCAATTATATGAATTAAAGAACCCTGTTTTAAAGGGGGTGGCAAATACATTAATGTATCCTGAGTATTATGTACATCAAAGCCGGTAATCTCAACATTATCTGCAGTTATTTCTATTGTATGTCTATGAGTATTTCCATAATATATTATAGAATTACCGCCTTCTATACTACCTATAAGTTCAATTTCCTTATTTATAACTAGAGATTCATTATAATTACCTCCAAAAACATATATAGTATCACCCGGATTTGCTACGTTAATCGCATATTGTATCGATGCATATGGATATTCTGCACTTCCATCTCTTCTACCATGAGGCTTACTATCAACAAAAATTTCATTTTCACGAGCTTTGACATCAAAGCTGAATAGTGATAAACTAACTACAATTATCATCAAAAATAAACACAACAATTGTTTAATTGGTTTTCTTTTCATATTCCCATCCTCTTAGTTAAACACTAAATATTATAACTGAATTTATAGTTTTCTCATAAAAAAGGTTTTTAGCACAATATTTAAAATATAAAGTATAGATGTTAGTGATATGCATGTCTGTATAGGTGGAACTTTTGATAAACTGCACAAGGGGCATAAAACACTGATAAAAAAAGCCTTTGAAACAGCAGGAGAAAAAGGAAGCGTTTTTATCGGCGTTACTACAGATGATTTTGCTAAAAATAAAAAAATCAAAGAAACATTAAATCAAAGAATCAACAACATAAAAGAATATCTAAATCAAAAAAAATATCATATCAAATATGATATAAAACCTATATTTGACAGATATGGACCCTCGATTAATAACGACTTTGATGCAATAGTTGTATCAACTGAGACAGTTAAAACCGCAGAAGAGATAAACAATAAAAGACAAAAAATTGGTAAAAAACCTTTGAAAATAATTCAAATATCACTTATTAAAGCCCAAGATGGAGCCCGTATCAGCTCAACACGCATCAGAAATAAAGAAATCAATAAAAACGGAAAAATAGTAAAAAAATGCACGTAATTAGTTTTATATAGTTTATTTTGTTTTCCTCGAATCGAAAAGATTTAAGGATGAATAATTATGGTATACGTCATATTTGAAGTAAAAACTGAAGATGCTGGAAAAATAAACAAAGTAACAACTGAAGATATAGTCAGCCGCCAGAGCATACTTACCCGTGATTCCAGTTCACTTGGAATAAATGATAATGTTCTTTATCTAAAAATAGAAGGCAGTGAGCAAGGCATTAAAAAAGCAGAGGAGCTTGCAAAAGAACAAGGATTCAAAAAACTAAACGATAAAAAAGCAAAAGAAATAAATGAAAAAATTGCTGAACAAGAAGACTGCGCAGCCTCAGGCATGGGAATGATTTTTGATTAGATATTCCAATATTTTCCTATTTCGTCTCTTAATTTTTTAATCAATTCTTTTACATTTTCTTTCTCAGTCGTTTTATCTTTAAAATCAACAGAATTATTGCTCATCTCTGCTATTTGTGAGATTAAACATTTCCCAATCCAGTAAGGGTTATATCCACCTTCAAGAGTACATGCTATTTTTGGTTGAATTTTTTGATATTTACCTATGATTTTTGCGTAAAAATCAGCGGTAAACCTCAGTCCACCGAGTCTATCTGTATGATGCGAGTCATAACCAGATGAAAACAAGATCAAATCAGGTTTAAATTGCTTTGCAACAGGTAAAAATATTTCATCAAGAATCGTTGTTGCTGCTTTGTTTCCATTGCCATAAGACATTGGAGCATTTATGGTATATCCCTCACCACAGTCTGTTCCAACTTCACAAAAAGCGCCCGTCCCAGGATAATGTGGCGACAGATGTAAAGACTGATACATTATATCACATTTGTTATAAAATATATATTGAGTACCGTTGCCATGATGAACATCAAAATCCATCACAAGCACTTTTTTACCCATTTTTGCAATTTCATTTGCCGCAATTGCTGCATTGTTGAAAAGACAAAAACCCATGGATCTTTCAGATGTTGCATGATGACCAGGAGGTCTTACAAGAGCATATGCATTATCTGCTTTTCCTAAAATTACATGTTTACAAGCCTGAACGGTTGCTCCTGCAGCAAGACGTGCTGTTTCATAATCTCCTTTGCAGACATATGTATCAAGATCTATCCAGGAATTCCCTGTTTTGCTTATATCTTTCACCTGTTCAATCATCCTCTCAGAATGAATCTCTCTTAAACTTTCTTCCAATAACATTTCAGGTTTTAATATCTCAAGCTCATTGTAAAAAGATGTTTTTTCAAGTTCATCTATCATAACATTTAATCTTCTAGCATTCTCAGGATGACCTGGGTTGTTATGCTTGTTAAAATCTTGTGTAAAAATTATACTTGTCGACATACTATTCTACCAAAAACATAATGTTTTCCTTTAATATAAGGATTTTTTACCAGGTTTTAAAAAAGATTAATGTATTTAGGGATATTAAAAAATTTAGGGGAGTAATAAAGCTCAATGAATGATATGTTACTTGGTATCTCATCAGAATATCTATATACTCATGGTAAAAAACCTAGGCTTGTTTCAGAATTACATAAACCATATTTCCTGGCATTTACACCTATTGACAAAGATATAAATGCTGCTAGAAAAAATCTTTTAACCAAAATACAAGAAAACACCTCAGATAACAGCCCTCTTTCCAAAATCTATGAACTAGGACCCCTTGAAAACTACCACAGCTTCTGGAATTTTAACAGAAATATAACGGTTTTCAAAGTTTTTACAAAAAAATCATATTTTGTACCTGAAATAAGCGATTATTTGTTTTTCTATCATGGTTTATACACTGCAGAGCACGATATACCATATCAACAACGTGCTCTTGTAGATCTTGCAGCAGAAGGAAAAATCTGGCTTTATGAAAGCAACCATGAAAAAAAGAATCTAAAAGTTTTAGTATATGATATTGAAACCTCAGAATATGCAACAGGAAAAGATGAAATTCCTATTGACATCATAGGATATTCTACTTTTGATATCAGCTTTGAATCAAATAAAAACCTTAAAACCGAAGATTTTAGCTTTGATATACTTGATTGCCCCAACAGCTGGGAAGGAATTCAAGTTACTCAGATGATTTCTAGAAACACTGATGAAGAAATAGATAATTTATACAATTTTTGTAAAATTGTTATGGACAATGATATAATCTCAGGTCACAACATAATTGGTTTTGACAACCTTCATATATGTAACCGCATAAACTGGTTTTTGAAAAAAAATATTGAAAATATTTCTCCTGAGAAAAAAAAGGTTTTACAGTTGTTTATAAGTAAATATAGCGCTCCTGATAAATCATTTCATTTTGGAATGAAATCTGATGCAGTACAATTTTATCCATCATGCCTGGATACATATCTTGGCGTTAGAAAATTTTACTCTTTTTTAAACGACTTTAGCCTCAAATCTGTAGCTCCATTCTTAGGTATTGAAATAAAAGATCGCATTATACTCACCCCTAATCAAATAAAAATTGATGATAGAACACTAAAATACAATAAACAGGATGTACAAGAGCAACTTGGCGTAACATTAAATCTTATTCAACAAGCTTTACCACTAGCATTTACCACATGTATGCCTTTTGACATGCTTTTTTCATCTGGAGCCGTAAACATGTGGGATCATATGAGTATGATTCGTGCTAATATCCAAAAAAAGATAATGCCGCCAATATGCCGTGTTTTATCAATTGCAGAGCTTTTAACAAGAGATTTTAAAGACTGTAAAACACATGAAGAAATCATTAAAAAAGCAAAAAATAGAAAAGAACAACTTTCAAAAGACTTTATTAGAGTACTTAAATATGGAGATGAAATGCCTGCATGGGTGAAAGATCCAAATGTCATCTATAACGAATCTCACAAGGATTCTGATGACATTCTTAGTTATCATATGCCCGGCGGTATGACAATAAAACCTGACAAAGAAGCAAATTCACATTTTGTACCCTGGTGGTACGTAATAGTTGCTGATGTTGGTGCGATGTACCCGACAATTCTAAAAGCTATGAATATAGGTGCAGATACAGTCAGGCTTGCAAAAAAAGATGAAAAACCTGATGATTATATCTGGCTTAAAAAAATTCCTAAAAATTTCCTTGATCAAAGAGATATCCATTACAGAGAAGTAACAGATAGCGATTCCTTTGCAGATAAAGGATTTATAATAGGTGTTAAAATCGATGATAAACCAGGTGTTGTCAACTGTGCAATGACTGGCATTATGAGTATGATTGCAAAGACTAAAAAAGAACTTAAAGAAGCAAGTAAGAAAAATGATAAATCAGAACTGCAAAGATTAAAAATGATGTATCAAAGTGTCAAAGGAGCTCGTAATGCTGGATCGCATGGCATTTTGTCCGCCCCTGGTGTTTCTGGCAGACAATTCAATTTATGGGGCGCTGCATCGATTACTACAAAAGGTCAAGTTATAATGGCAGAGTCCCTTAATCATCTAAAAAATAAAGGAATACGCGTTGTTTACTTAGATACCGATGGTGTTTATCTTGGATGTTCTCACTCTGTCGGCAATATCCCTAATTTATCTAAAGCATTAGAACTAGATATACCTAAAGATGAAACGAATTGGATTACAAAACCAGATGCTGTGATAAAAGCAATAGAAGAATGCAATGTTAAATGGCAGAAAGAATTAAACTACCCTGATTTTGAGCTGGAGCCTGAAACTCATGATGCAATGATTTTTGTAAAACATAAAAATTATCTCATATTTGATACGAAAAATGGTAAAATTGAGCTTGTAACAAAAGGCAACAATTTTAAGGGATCTGATAAAGCAAATATCGCTCGTAAAATATTAAAACAGATTATGACAGAGGTTTTACATGATAATCCCTTTTGGGATGATGAAGAAGAGGCTAGACAAAAAATAAAACAAAGCATTATTGAAAAAACTAGTGAAATTGTTTCAAAACTAGATTTAGGAAAAGTTGATCTTCATGATTTAACTCTTGTTCAATCTGTTCAACCTGCTAAGCGTTACAAAAATAACCAGGATGGCTCTATGTCTACTTTTGGTAAACGTGCAACAGCTCTTGAAAAACTACTTGGTGAGCGCATCAACAGTCGCATTAAACTTAAGTTTGTTGTAACTAAAAGACCACTTCCAGGCATTAATAATCCTTCAAAAAGTGGTGTCAAACCTATTGATTATATGTATCCTCTCGATCTTTTAAAAAACACTGATGATATTGATCTTGATTGGTATAAAAAGATGATTGAAAATTATATTCAGGGTGCTTTTGGTATTTCTGGTGTTGCTGCTACTAAACAAACAGGTCTTGATTCCTGGATGTAAAAAAATATTTTTGATTTATAAAAATATATAAACAAAAATATTATAAAGTCTTTTAAGTTGACATGTATTAACGCCTGTTAATAACATATATTTAAAGGGGAGAAAAAAATGAACAAAACAAATAAAAAAAACAAGATATTAAGCATAATAATTATAACCGCTTTATTAACAACTATTTTTGGTTCGGCATCAGCATTTAAAAACGATGATTTCAAATTAGAAAAAAATTCTAATTTGATATATTTCGAACAAAATTTTTCAAAACCAAATATCACAAAAACTCAAGAATATATAAACGTTGAAGTGCCAGAAGCAAACTCTCTCACATTTCTACAAGGTTCAACAAATATGCCTGTTTTTAGAAAAACATACGAATTATTTTGGGATACAAACATAATTGATATAAATTTTTCACATTCAGAGATACAAACCATTAATTTATCCCTTAATTTGAAAAACATTCCTTTGTTTAGAAATAATATTTATGAAAAAAACAACGTTTATACAAACATCAAAAACACTGTATCAGAGAACAATAACTCTTTTTTCCCAGAGAATTGGTACAGTATAGAAAAAAATGCGGGTTTGAATAAACAAGGAAACCAGACGTTTTTCTTAACCTTGAATATCTACCCTGCAAGATATAATAAAGACACAGGTATACTTGAGTATATTACAAAAGCAATTTTTGAGATAACGTATGAAGAATCCTGTATAGAATTTGCCGATCCTGACATATATGATTTTGTAATCATTTCCCCAGATATCTTTAAAGACAATCTTACAAGCCTTGTTAATCATAAAAACTCATATGGCCTTAAAGCAAACATTACTACTTTAGAAGAAATATACAAGGCATTTCCCGGTAGAGATAAAACAGAGCAGATAAAATATTTCATTAAAGACGCAATTGAAGAATGGGGTACAAAATATGTACTTTTAGTAGGAGAAATGAGGCTTCTACCCATTAGACAAACCGATGCATATCCCTGGGGAAACTATCATGGAGAAGGAATCCTTTCCGATTTATACTACGCAGATATTTACAATTCAGACTATGAATTTTCTAGTTGGGATACAAACCAAGATGATGTTTTTGGTCAAATAAAATATAATTGGTCCTGGAACAACATAAAAGTTGAAATTATTGACGAAGTAGACCTATACCCAGATGTACACGTCGGCCGTCTTGCATGTAGAAATATCGATGAAGTTGACCTTTTAGTTAAAAGAATTATCGACTATGAAACACAAACATATGCAAAAGAATGGTTCAAAAGAATTATTCTTGCAGGTGGAGATACATTTCCACCTGGAAAAGGATCTGATTTAAATGTTTTCGAAGGTGAAATCACAAACAGCCAGGTTGCAGAAGAGCTACCTGATTTTGAGCATGTAAAACTTTGGGCTTCAAAAAGAAACCTAAATGCCTTTACTTTTAACAGAGCCATAAATAAAGGCGCAGGTTTTTTAACATATGCAGGTCATGGTTTTGAACATGGCTGGGGGACATATAAACCAAATGCATTAAGGGGAAAAATGGGGTTTACCAATCCTTTATATTATACTCCTTTTCTACAGTTTTTAAATAACAAAGAAAAATTACCTATAATATTTTTTGATGCATGCCTTACTGCAAAACTTGATTTTTGGATTGGTGATTTAGCAGATTATTATCCAGTTGTAAATAAAATAATTAATTTAATGGGTGTTGAACCTAATAAAAATAACCATTTACCATGTTTTGCATGGTGTTTTATGACACAAGAAAACGGTGGTGCTATCGCAACTATAGGTGCTACAAGACCAGCATATTCACTTGTTGACACAGAAGGAGTTCATGCTGGTGCAGGCTACTTAGACTGGATGTTTTTCAAAAACTATTACGAGGGCGTCAGACTTGGTGAAATGCTTACAAATGCTCAGATAGACTATATACAAAATAGATTTACAGATTATTTTACTATAGAGCAATATATACTTCTCGGCGATCCAAGTCTTATGGTTGGAGGATGCCCTTTAAACTAAATTTTTTATAAGGAGCGCTACAGAAGAAAAAAATCACAGTAAACTATTTATCTGATGATTTTATTTATAAATGGGGGACTAGGTTAATAACATAATAATTGGGGAGGTATACTGTACCTGCTTTCCGCTTAGAGGCGCATTCCTCCTATCAATGCATCCCGTCCCCCACTTTTATAACTACTAAAATCTAAGATGAATAAATTAAAAACTGTACAAAAAAAAGTAATCATTGTAGTTCAACAGAGAACAAAATAAAGCAAAAAATCCTTTTACAGACTCATTGCCATCTCTGCTGAAACAACAAAGATATAATTGTTTATCCGAATAATGCGCCAAGTCCTGCTGCTGCTTCTTCTTCAGATACTTCTTCTTTTTTCTCTTCTTTCTTTTTCTCTTCTTTTTTATCTCCGGAAGCTTTTTCTACAGGTGCTGCGACGGGCGCTGCTGCAACAGGTACTGCTGCGTTTTTAATTGTTTCTTCAATGTTTACGCCATCTAAACTTGCAGTGAGTGCTTTTATTCTACCAGCATCTGCTTTTACACCAGCTGCATCTAGTACCTTTTTTACGTTTGCTTCGTTGATCTCTTTTCCTGCGGAGTGAAGAAGCATTGCGCTATATATGTATTCCATTTTCTTTTTTCCTCCTTAACTACTTGTTTTATTCTTTAAAGCAAGCATTTGACTGTTTGCTTTAGAAATTAGATTTTTAACTGTTTCTTTATTAACAATGCCTTTTTCTACTGCTAGAACAAATGCATTGTTGTAAGCCTTCATAATAAGTGGTTGAATTGTTTGCTTGTTCACCCATCCTAATTCTAACGCCAAAATGAGAGCATTTCCTGATGCTTGACTCATTTTTACTACAAATTCATCAATGTTTATATCAAGTACTTCTGGTTTGAACACAGTTCCATCTTCAAACACACCATTTAAACCCATGCCTATTTCTATTGGGAATATCTCAAGACGAGTGAGCATCTGTGCGACATCAGGTTTTATTTTTTCTCCTGCTAAAACTACCACTTTATCTGATTTTATTACTACTTTTCCTTCTTGTATTGCTGCAGGTATACCTACTTTTTGTAATTCTCCTACAATTGGCCCTGGTTTAAAAGGCGTATCTCCTGCTTTTACCTCTATATCATGATTTACTTTCTCTCCACCTTTAGCTGGAGCATTTGTTCGTGATTCTTTGATTTTTGCAAAAAGTTTAAACGGATTCATATCAGTTGCAATTACTGCAGCCTGTCCAGATATTAATTCTTTTAAACTCGATATTCCTTTTATTTCTTTTTCAGCTTCATCAAAAGCAAGATGTAAAAGATTATTTTTTGCAGAGCGAATAGTTGCAACACCCTGCAGACTCTTTCTCATTTGTTGCATCTGAGGCGCAGGAATGCCACCTACATCTACTATTCCTACTACCTTATTTTTTGTGATAATATCTGTAATCTGTTTTACTTCATCAAACTTCCATTCAGCAACATGTGCAGTCATAAAACTAAGCCTCCCTTAAATTAACCTCTCAGATGGACCCATAGTCGTCTTAATATAAACTGATCCAATGTTCATTCTGCCACGTTCAAGAACTGCTTCAACACGCTTTACAATAGTATCAATGTTTTCTGCAAGATGCTCCTTTGGCATATCTTCACTACCTGCGATTGTATGAAATGTTTTAGTGCTCTTTGAGCGGACTTTTACAGTTTTACGAAGGTTATTTACCATGCTTGATACATCTGCATTTGGCGGAACTGGTTTTGGCATTTTACCCCTTGGACCAAGTACGGTACCAAGGCTTTTACCAATTGTTGGCATCAATGGTGCCTCTGCTATAAAGAAATCATGTTCATCAGCAATTTTTTTGAATTTTTTCTTATTATCTGAAAGATCTCCTATTTCTTCAGGTTTTATAAGAAGATCAACGTGTTGTTTTGATTTAATTGCAAGTTCACCACTAGCAAAAATAGCAACTTTAGCATCTTTACCACGACCATGTGGTAAAACAATTTCTTGATCAACACGATTCTTTGGAAGATTCATATCAATATTTTTTAAATTAAAAACTAGATCAATATTTTGTTTGAATTTACGATCAAGCTTTTTAGATTCCTCTAAAGCCTTCTCTACAATATCAATTGTTTTTTTCGCAGTCATAGATCATCATCGAGTGTTTATTTATATGCACATTTTCTCCAATAAAATGGAAAAATGTAGTCTTCGGGAATAACAATCTTATTTATAAAAGTTTGGTTAAATAATTAGTTATTAGCCTTTATTATATAGTCTTTCAAGTATTAATTCAAGTATTTCTTCAGGTCCACGAGCCTTTTTAAGCTCCTTTTTAACAATCAGGGGAGTTCCACCAATATTTTTCTTTGAAACATCTTTATCAGGTATAATCACAGCATGTTTCTCTGTTATATTTGAAATACTACTGACAATTCTTGCTTTTTTTAGAAGTTTTTCATCATATCTATCAACACATGTAAGAAGTATTTTCTTTTTTTCTTGACTCACCGCTTCAAAAGGCGCTTTTCCCATAGGTATAACTCTATAACCTATTTTTTCAAGCATTGCAAATATTTCACGTTGGAACTCATCTATCGTTTCTCGTCTGTTAATTAGCGTTTTTAAATCCTTAGTTTGTTCCGTGTTTTTCAAAATGTCAATCGGAACAGTTATATTTTCCCCTAATACATCCTCTATCCTAATTGCTACCTCTATTGTAGCATTCATTCCTTCTTCATACATCTGTATTGTTCTACGAGATACTCTTAATTCCCTTGCAAATGAACCAAGTGAAAGATTCTGCTCTCTTCTTAATGACTTTATTTTCTCTTTATCTAGATTAACACAAAGTCCGCCAGGTGCAGCATATACTTCAAGGGGAATCCCTTCAAGTAAATGGTTTTTAAGCGTATCATATGTTATTGCTTGTATCCCACATCTATCATATACTACATCATGCTCCAGCGTTCTAAAACCTGTTTTTTCACCTATTAAAAGAGGACATGCTTTAAGCAATATGGAAAGGGTTCTGAGTTCACTTGCAACATCCTGAGTCATAGCATCAATATTTGTTAAAACTTTAATTATAAGTAGTGAATTATCCCTTCTTGCAACTAAGTCAAATCCTACCTGTCGCATTGAATATAGTTCAGATACATAAAACCCTGCATTAGTGAGGGTTTCTCTGACCTGAGTTATAATCTCTTCACGTTGCATTGTATATAAAACAATACAAACTTACTATATATAATAATATCGGGAGCGGAAAAATTATTTGGATAGGTATTGATGATACTGATTCACGCAATGGAGGTTGTACAACCTATACTGCTTGTGTACTTATAAAAAGATTATCTGAAAAAGGGTTTGATCTTGTTAGCTTTCCAAGATTAGTTAGACTTAACCCAAATATCCCTTGGAAAACACGTGGTAACGGTGCTATTTGTTTTAAAATTGGTAAAGGAAAAAATAAAAAAACAAAGATAGGTGTCTTTAAAGGAGAAGAGGTCTTTTATTACAATAATTTTTTAGAAATT
>CAZFAZ010000074.1:0-13870 GCA_964517155.1 uncultured Thermoplasmatales archaeon | reverse complement strand
CCATATTTTATGAGTAAAGCAGATCAATATACACGTGAGAATCGTGTTGCTCAAAGACAACTTATTGAAAGCCTTGGAATAATGGCTGAGGCATATGTTACAGCGGCGGTCGCAGGTGTTTTGTTAATTATTATTATAATTCCTCTTCTTATGATTATTTCAAATGCTGATAAAGGTCAGCTTTTGATTATTTATGTTTTTGCATTTGTTGTTATTCCTTTAATTCATACTGGTTTTGCTGTTGTTTTGGCTTCTATGTCTCAGAGGGTGTGATAAAAAATGGATGAGAATATAGATAAGATCTCAAAACCCGGTTTTATAAAACGTATGATTGTAACAGGTGAATTTTCTCGTTTTGTTATTTATATGGTTATTGCTTTTTCTGCAGTTTTATTTATTTTTTTATCAATTTTATCTACGCCCCCAATAGATATTATAAAACCTTTTGAAATTGGTGGTGTAATTCTTGGTACTAATGTTGATTATCTAGTTTTAGCATTTATTGTTTCAACTGGTATTTTTGGTATTTATAGTTTCTTGCGTGAGCGAAAGGTACGTAAAATTGATCATAGATTTCCAGATTTTGTACGTGATCTTGCTGAGTCTCGTCGTGCGGGTATGACTTTTACAAAGACTATTATGGCTGCTTCAAAAGGCAATTATGGTCTTCTTACGCCTGAAATTCAAAATATTGCTCGTCAGATTTCTTGGGGTAATAGTGTTGAAAAAGCACTTGAATCTTTTGCAAAACGTGTTAATACTAAGCTTATCCGTCGAACTGTTTCTCTGATTATTGAAGCAAGCCGCAGTGGTGGAAATGTTGCAGATGTTCTTGATGCAGCATCAAGGGATGCAAGAGAGCTTAAACTTATTGAATCTGAACGTCGTGCAGGTATGCTTTCTTATGTTGCAGTTGTTTATGTTGGTATGTTTGTTTTTCTTTTAATTATAGTTATTTTATGTAAAAGTTTGGTTCCTGCTATGCTTGGTCCTGGTTCAGGTGGTCTTTCAGGTGCAATGGGTGGATCTTCAACTATAACTCAGTATGATATTACTTTTGCATTTTTTGTTGCAGCTATATTTCAAAGCGCAGGTATGGGTGTTGTAACAGGTGTATTTGAAGATGGCAAAATTGTTGCTGGTGTTAAACATATGTTTATCATGGTTTTAATTACATGGTTTATCTTCAAATTTCTGGTTACAGGAGTATAAAAATGAGGTATTGTTTAAATTAAAATTAGAGATGTTAATGGATGGGGATGTATTAATGAATCTGAAGAAAAGAAAAGATGCAGTTAGCTCTGTTTTTTCGCTTATTTTGGTTCTTATTATTTTTTTTTCTAGTATTACCTCTATTCTTTTATGGGGATTGCCTTATATTGAAAGTGAAAAAGCAAAAAATAGAAGTGAGGCAATAGCCGGTGAGTTTTCTTCTTTAGATGAAATCTTGCAAAAGTTGGCTACAGATGGAGCTGATTCAATTAGAATTGAAGATATTTTTAATGAAGATGGCTCCATTGATATAGAGTCAAGTGGGGACAAGCTATTACTCATGTATTCATTTGATGAGGGTTATGAATTCAATGTATCAGATCTTGCTGAAAATCAAATTGATATACATATGTCAAAAGGTCAACTAAATGATGCAAAAGTTTATTGGTTTGAAGAAACAACATGTTTTCTTTCAGGTACTCAGGTTTTAATGGCTGATGGTAGTTATAAAAATATTGAGTTTATTAAAAGCGGAGATGTAGTTTTATCTTATGATTTTAATAAGGATATTTTTGTTGAAGATAAGGTTGAAGAGCTATTGATTTATAATGAAAGCCTTATGTATGATTATTACCTCGTTTTAAATGGAAACGTTTGTGTTACTCCTAATCATTTATTCTATGTTAATAATGAATGGGTTTCAGCTGAACAAATTAGAATTGGTGATTATTTAACTAATGAGAATTTAAACGAGGTTAATATCTTTTCAGTTGAAAAAGAATACGAAAGAAAGATTACCTATGATCTAAAACTTTCTTCTTGTAATGTATATTTTGCTGATGGCTTCTTAGTTAAATCAGATTTAGGTTATTTAGAAAACGCACTTTTTGATATTTTTTATAACTTTCATAACTTATTTACTTTTAATCCGAATGCAAAAGATGCTTTTGGTCATAATGATATGGAGTATGGAATTGAAATAGATTATGTTGAAAATGAAAAATATCAACTTACGGCTATAGGTCAAGAAGTGATAATATGTTTTATGCCAGGTACTCCTGTTAATATGGCGGATGGATCTTATAAAAATATTGAAGATATTGTTATTGGTGATCTGGTTAAGGTTTTTAATGAAGAGACTAGTATTGTTGAGATTGCTCCTGTGGTGCGTTTGCAAACAATTTGGCATGATAATGTTCATGAGATTTTACTTAGCGATGGTAAGGTTTTGAAACCTACAGCTAATCATCCTTTTCTTGTGAGTGGTAAGGGGTGGTGTACTATTAGTGGTTTGGATGAGTTGGAGATGGGTGCAGGTATAATTGAGATTGGTGATTTTCTTTTTTGTTTAAATTCTAAGGATGAACTAGATGTGGTTGAAGTGCTGGACATTGTATCATTTGAGGGCAATTATCTTACTTATAATTTTGTAGATATGAAATATGGCACTTTTATTGCAGATGATATTATTACTCATAACTCAGCGCCAGAAAAACCGAAATATCCACTAGTTACTACAGAAGTAATTCAATCTGGTGATGTTGGTGAAACTACATTCATTGGTAGAGGCAATATTCTTTTTATTGGTTCAGAGGAAAGATTTTCTAGGGGAATATGTTATACTGGTGGTTTGATAGAAGAAGAGTGTGAATCTGAAACTGGTTACTTTGATACAGGTGCTTATTCTACATCAATTTCTTCATTATCGGAAGGAACATATTATCGTTATTATGCAGTGGCTTGTAATCGTATTGGATGTAGTTTTGGTCTTGAACAATATTTTCTTACTAAACCTGCTGCCTTGTTAAGTTTTAGTGCAACTGCTGATACAGATCAGGTAATGCTTTCATGGACACATGGAACAGGGGGAGACAAAGTATATATAGAATATTCTCAAGATTCTGAGCCCATTCCATGGAACAAAGGATCTGGAACTATAGTGCCGGGTGGAGACCTTGGTATATTTAGTGGAACAAGTACTATTCATACAGGACTATCATCGAATAGCGTATATTATTACAAAGCATGGTCAATCGCAAATGATAGAGGGCAAGAGTCAGATGGTAGTAATGCAAAACCATATGGTGCAGCATCTACTGCTTCAGCGATATTGGACTCTTCAAATAATCCTCCAAATCCGCCGTCGCTTACTGGTTCTTATAATGTTTATTATAATGACACCCTCTATAGTTTTATTGCAGCTCCTTCGGGCGGTGGTGGAATCTCTTCTTATAATTTTTCATGGGGTGATGGAACGTATATTGAAGGAGGAAGTGTTCAAGAGCATAGTTGGTCTCAAGCAGGCATCTATGAGATTAGAGCAAAAGCAATAGATGGTGAGGGTCTGCAAAGCGATTGGTCTGAACCATTGGTCATACAAGTTAAATATACAGTTAGAGCGCCTCTTGATGAGGAGATGTTTGCTTCTTCTTTTTTTGAGGACCTGAGCGGTATAACTGGAGTATATCCTATTTCTACACAAGGCATACATGCTTTAAAAGGGACAGTTCGTATAGACCTTTATAATAATAATTACCCTTCTACGCCCATTGGTCTCAGGGGTCGTATTCCATTTGGTAGGATATGGATCTTTGATCTTGGTCATATCTGCCATACTTATCAGTCCAATAATGGTTTTTACAAAACAATGTTTCAAAATGGTGGAGTTGTAAAGATAACTCCTTCTAGCAGATATCTACAAGAATCTTCAAATATTTATGAAAGTGGCAGTAGTACTCTTGTATGCAAAGTTACTCAGATTAGAGGGGATGGAGCAACTAGTGGTAGCGGCACTGGTAATTACAAGTTTCAACTTCATCTTTTAAATTCTTTTGTAGCTGAATCGCAAACTTCTCAGGTATGCAATTTAAAACTTAAAATAATTGGTTCAAACCAAGACCTTTGGTATACATATCTTACGTTTGCATGGACTCCTGATTTCACTGAGCAGTCTGGTAGCTATTCTGATACGCTGTTATACAAAAATGGGGCTTCAACAAAGTTGGCTTGCTATAGTTCAATTATTAGAGTCAATATATTAGATATAAGATAAAATAAAGATAATATGTAGATTTACTCATAGTTGGATATAAAAATTAATTATCCTTGGTGAGAGCATAAATGCTCTTAACAACGACTGTAAAAATGAGAGAAACAGTGGTTGTTATGATAAATGAGAATAAAATGTATACCTATTTATTAGGTGAGGATGATGAAAAAAATAAAGATGGATAATCAGGGTGTTTCAGAGGTTGTTTCAGCGCTTCTTGTAATTATGATTGTTTTTGGTACTATAACTGTAGTTCTTGCATGGGGTTTGCCGTATATAGAAGAAAAAAAAATGAGCAGTCAATTGCAGACTGCCTTGGGTAACTTTGATGTTATGGATGACACTATACGTAACTTGATAATAGATGGCCCAGACACAAGAGCAGGTGGCGAGATAGTAAGTATGAATGATAAAGGTTCACTATCTATAGATTCAAATTCGACTAAAATGATAATAATGTATTCTTTTAATGAAAGTTACAATTTTACTGTATCCGGTTTAGATGATAAAGATCAATATTTTACAGTAAATATGGATGGCAGTTCACCTACTGTTGATTCAGCTAATATATATTGGCTTGACCCGGGAATGCCAACATGGTATTTTTCTCCGCAAACAACACCTTATAAAAAGATATATAACAATCATTGGTGTGCACAATCTTTTAACAATTCATATGGATGGACTTTAGATAAAATCCAGGTTTATGTAAAATCATATGGTATAGTTACTGGTGATCTTGTTGTTTCTATTTATAATGCTAGTGATTTTCCGGGTTTAAATAATGAACCTTTTACATCTGTATCTTTACCTTCCAGCAGTATTTTAAATTCTTGGGGTTGGATAAACTGTGATTTTGAAAATATAACATTAATTCAGGATGAGGAGTATTATATTGTATTAAGTACTTTAGGTGGTGATGGAAATTCGAACTATTATATGTGGTATTTTGGAGGAAATATTTATACAAATGGCATGGCATATATAAATGAAAGTACAGGCTTAGTTTCAATGCCTCTGTACGATTTTCCTTATAGCACATTTTATGTAGAGTGTCCACCTCCATTTACGCCAAGCGTGATACTGCCTGTTTTTAGATATTCAGGTTTGAAATGTTTGTTTAATATAACTGGAGAAGATCCTGATAATAAGGATTTAAGATATAGAATAATGTGGGGCGATGGAACTGTTGATGATTGGACGGAAGGATTATTTACTTCAGGAGAGTCGGTCTATTTTTGGCATATTTTTAAAAAACCTGGTACTTATACTGTGACCGTACAAGCAAAGAATGAAGATGGTGCGATAAATGAAATAGATTATGTTAGTCCCGGTATTCGTGTTCGTCCTTGGGAGTATTTTCCAGAAGATGCAAGTTATCAGTTTCTTAATGTTGGAATTAATCAGGAGGGTACTTTTGATGCTGTAAAGGAATTGTCTGGAACATTACGTATGGATATTATTAATTCTACATGTGATGTTTATTTTAATCAGTCAAATCGTTTTCCTAATACATATGGTACTCCTTTTGGTAGAATCTGGGTTTTTGATTTAGGATCAGTCACATATACTGCGCCGTATAATGTTGGAATTCTGGAAACTATATTTGAAAATGGGGCAGTAATATCTATCGAATCATCTGAGAATAACTTTGTGAAAAAACCATCTTTTTTTGAAGGAGAAAACGCTCTTGCATTAAGGATAATCCAAGTGAGAGGAACTGGGTCGACAGGAGGTGGTGGTGCTGGAGCATATCAACTTGGAATTAATATGAAAAATAGTTTAAGCAGAGAGCCACGGTTTCCTAGCGTATACAATCTAAAAATACAGATTTATGGGGATAATAAGGATATTTGGCTTGAATATTTCAGAAATAACTATGACTTTGAACCCTTGGATGAAGATACACTAGTATATACTCACAATGGGAAAAAACTTATTTTTGATAACTCTCTTATCGAATTAAACTTGGAGGCGATCAAATGAATTTTTTAGAAAGAAATGATGCAGTATCTAATTTAGTTGGATACGTCTTAACACTTTCTTTAACAGGATTTGTAGTTGCTGCTTCTACACTTGCAGTTGTTACAGTTATTGATGAAAAGACAGTATCTGCTGCAGAGTTATATGCTCAAGATCTTGCAAATCGTGTAGCAAGCCTTATAACTAATATTTGTTTAATAAAAGAACAATATCCTAATGCAAATTATTCAACAACATTTGAGATTCCTTTAAAATTAATTGATAAGTACTCTTATTATGTAGAAATTAGTAACCAAGCAGTATATGTTAATTCTACAGATGGAGTGATTAAAGTAAGCAGTACAAATTATAATGTTCCTCAAAGGTTGATTATGGATGTATATGGTAGGGTATATAGTTCGGAGGGAAAATTGGTTGTTTTTTGTAAAAAAACTGATTATGTATATAAGTTTGATTTTGGTGGAGAAAATTCACTTGGAACTTTAGGATACACAAGAATATCAGATAATTGTGAGCCTAATAATTGGCATCCGCAACTTTTACAATATCGATATAGAACCCCTATATACATAAGCAATCCAACTGGAAGTGATATAGATGATGGTTATCAAATTCTAATTCAATTAACTGACAAAAATTTTGATTATTCACTAGTTAATAATAACGCCTCTGATTTGAGATTTGTTTCTGATAATGCTGGAGGACAATTATTGCCGTATTGGATAGAGCGGTGGTATCCAAGTGAAACACATGTTTCAAGGATATGGGTAAATGTAACAGATATACCTGCAACAGGATGTACAATTTATATGTATTATAGCAATCCCTTAGCTCTTCCTTATAGCAATGGTTTTGATACATTTATTTTCTTTGATGATTTTTCTCAGGGGTCTGCTCCTGATTCGGGTAGATGGAGTACTTATATTCCTTCGGGTGGTGAGTTGTATGTTAAAGACAAAATGTTAGTTTTAACAAATAAATCTGCATTAAAATCTAAATTGATGTTGTATCCTGAGTCATCGCCCTGCATAATTGAAGTTAAAACAAAAGCAGTTGAAGTTACAGAAAATAAGAGGGAGGCTAGCATGTTTGTTAGAAGTAAAAATATTTTAGGCATTAATAAACTACCTTATCAAGAAGGATTAGTTTTTTCATCAAGTTCTATAGCTACAGGATCTCCGGGGGATAATTTAGAGAATTATTTGACTATTATAAAATATCAAAATAATGAATGGAAAAACATATCTTCCAATTATGGCAAAAACCCTGTTAATACTGAGTGGAATCGGTTGAAATATATCTTAAATGGTACAGATAATGTAATATGTAGATATTTTTATGAGAGCTTTTCTGTAGATGGATCTAATGCAACTATATATAATTTACTTAATGAGGGCTATTTTGGGCTTTGCACAACTAACAGTGGTACTATTGCATATTATGATTGGATATTTGTTCGAAAGTTTGCAATGGTTACATCCATCGGTAGTGGTGGGCGTGCTGACGCTGAACCAGTTGCATATATAAATGGAACTCATTCACTGGATTATACGTGGGATAGTGGTTTAGTAAATTCAAAAGATTTGGGTGAGGGGTTAGGCAGGACTTTTGTTTGTAATGCTACAGGTTCAGGTCCTGCTTTTTTTAAAATCATGAATTTAACAGAAGGTTTTTACAGTATAGTTTTTACTGTAGGTGATGAAGATATAATTGTAAATGATATGAACATAACTTTAAATGGAGGTGATGGAAACATAATACTCTCAGGTATAACTTGCTCTTCGGATGAACCGTATAAACAAATCTTAAAATCTAATGTATCTGTTACTGCAGCAGGTGTGCTGGAAATTAAATTTGATTCTGATAGTGTTTCTGATTATTATTGGACGATTGGTGGTTTAACTCTTGAAAAAGGTGAAAGAAGTATTGTTGTAAGGGGAGAATATATATGAATGATTCTGCTCAATTACAAGTACTTGAGGCAGTTATTGTTGCAGGAATGTTGCTTTTAGCAATATTTTTCGTGAGAAGTATAGATGTTTCAATTCATTTACCTATGGGGCGTGACAACAGGTTTGAATCATATGGCAACAGCATTTTTACAAGTTTGGGTGGCCAAAAGGATCCTTCGGGAGAATATTCAAGTTTATTGGCCTCATATATTGCTGATGACAGCTCGCATAATTCTAAGTTGGTTAATTATGTTTATGAGGTTTTACCTTCAGGTACTTTATTTAAGATTTCAAGAGTAAATGTTTCAATGTTAATGTATAATTCAACTGCTACACTAAACAATTGTACCGAGGTTCTGTATGATCCTGGAATCTGGATTAACAATGAAGCTCGTGTTTCCAGAATTGTTGTTGCGAATGGTTTTATTTATGAATTGATAATTTATATGTGGTTTAATTTGGAGAGGTGAATGCTTTTATGTGGCGTGGATTTTTTAAAAGACATGCAAAGTTTCTTTTAGATTTTAATATAAAAAGAAATTCTAAAAATAGTTTTTGTCAGAGAAATGATGGTCAGTTGCTGTTGTTGGGTGGAGTGATGATAACAGTATTTATTGTTGCATTGGCTGTGATTTCTATTAGTTTATCTGATATTAACATACCTATAGATAAAAAATCTTTTATAAAACTTGATTTTGATAATGCACGTAGAGAATTTGGTGTAGCATTACAGGATAGATTAGAAGATAAATCTAATTACATTAATTATGAGGATGTCGTAAGTATCTATTTTAATGATACAAGAGACATATTTATTTTTGCTGAAGGTTTACGTGGAAATTGTTTTGATGCAGTATATTTAGGAATTTCTTATAAGTTTGATAATTCACCAGATACTATACTTGTTGGTTTAAGTTTAAGCAATAAAAATGATTATATTTATGAAGAGGTTAAATATGGTATATAGTGATTTTTTTTTTATTTATCATTTTTGCATTTTGACTTTTTTGCACAATAACTTTAAATATCATGATTAGTAAAATATTACATGTCACGTTGTGATGAATAGGAGTATAATAATAAAATAATAACTTAAGGTGATAAAACATGATGAGAAAAATTAAAAAAATATGTAATAATAAAAGCGCGTTATCTTATCCTATGGAGGCAGCTATATCTCTTACAGTAATTATATTTACAGTAGGTATTATTGTGGCTTCGATATCTCCGTCTTTAGAGCAGTCTTCAGTACAAAAAACAATTGAGCTTAAAGCTCAGGCTCTTGAAATTTCAAGCCTATTAAAGCTCTCGGGTGAAACTCAAACAGGCTCTCCAAAATGGCAGGTTGAGGTAGCTTTTGTAAAAGATATAGGTCTTGGATTAGATCCAGATGAAACACCTGTAGATACGTCTTTGGTATCTATTTCTCCTGATGAATATGAAGAGGATAGTATTCCTGCGGGTGAATGCGATATAAATAATCCTCCAAATATTCCAGGGGTGCCTCAGGGTGAAACTAATGCAGTAAAAGGTTTTTCTTATATTTACACTGCATCAACAACTGATCCTGATGGTGACAAATTAGTATATCAATTTAATTGGAATGATGGAACAGGATTTAGTGGATGGGGGCTTAGTAGTAGATCACATACTTGGAATAGTATAGGGAGCTATGGTGTTACTGTAAGAGCCAAGGATCCTTGTGGTAATGTTAGTGATTGGTCTGCACCTCTTATTGTTATCGTGAACTCTTCAGATGATGGCTCAGGCCCATATAATCCATGGTATCCAGATGATGATGACCCTAATGGCCCTGAGTATTTAGGTGGACAAGAGGCGGAAGGTCCTTGCGCTGGAGGAGCACCTATGGTGTGGTGTCCGCCGAATAGTCTGGTCGGAACTTCCGGGCATTTTGCTTGTAGCTGTCCAACGGATTCTGGTGCCACGGGTCAACAACAAGCAACTGGGCTAACACAAACATCACAAACAACACAAACAACTAATCCTGCAGCAGGAGGAACAATTGATGATATGTTGCCAGGAGGTTCACAACAAGCTAGTACCTGTTTCCTTTCCGGTAGCCAAATACTAATGGCCGACGGAACAACAAAAAACATAGAAGACCTACAAATTGGAGACTTAATTAAATCATTTGACGAAAAAAACCAGATTATTACAGTCGATGAAGTCGAAGAAGTCTTCCACGATTCACCCGATCAAATGATAACAGATCACTATTTAGTTCTTAACAATGAACTAAAAGTAACGCCAGATCATCTATTATATGTAAATGGACAATGGATACCAGCAGGTGATCTAAACACAGGTGATTTATTTGCTGATAAAGCTTATGTTACATCCATAGAAAAAATATTTGAAAGAGTACCAACATATAACATGGAGACAAAGGTATATCATACATATCTTGTCAAACTCAATGATGATTATGTTATTGCCCATAACCAAAATAATTACGTAGTTGGAGGATACGATGAATCAGTACAAGATTCATCCAAAGCAAGGAAAGCAACAGAAAGCGATCCCTTACCTATGCTTAGCATATATAAAATAAATGCAATGAAAACAATAACTCATGAAACAATGAAACAGACATTTAATCTACCAGATACCGTAGGTATTACTATTATAATAAAATCACTAGATGGCGCAGAAACTTTGTTAAATTATAATGCTGGCATTTCACCATATGATGCTAAATATGTAGCATCGTATGAAGAAACTGTTATTGTTTGGGATGCTCAATACCAATCTGGCGTACCTGCGATATTTACGGTAGTTGTATCTGGTGTATAAAAAAGAGATATTTACACATAATCAGCTCTCTTTATTTTTTATTATCTTTTTTTAAAAAAACAAAAATAAAAACCATTAAAAGTAAACCTTTCTATATCTAAAGTATATGACTATTAAACTCATGAATAAATATATCTTTTTTACTATCATCCTAATATTTTTATCTTTACAACTTACTACAGCTTTTCTTTTTAATCAAGATGTACAAGCAGAACAATCGCAGATTACTACAACGGACAATGTTGTATTGGAGTTTTTTTATTCCGATAGTTGCCCAAGCTGTATACAAAAAGAACCAATAATAGATGAGATAGAACAATATTATGGTGACAAAATAACAATATCGCGTTTAAGATATACCGAAAATAAAGAAAAATTTGATGATTATGGTTTTAAATATTTACCTGCTGCAGTAGTAAAAAATACATCTAGTGGATATTATACTCTTTTTACTTTTGAAAGAATTACTAAAGAAAATATAAAAGAATCAATTGATTTTCATGTATCTGGAGAGTATATAGAACTCTCAGATAAAAATGATTCTTCAAACTACAGAGAAAACAAATTATTTTCAAATACTTTTTTTGTATTGATTTTTCTAGCAGGCATATCTATCTTTATTTTGTTTTTTTTATTTTTCTTTAAAAAAATAAAAAACAAAAAGATATTTTGCATATTAGTATCACTAATATTAATTATTTTATCTATAACATGCTTATATTGTCCATATGAAGAACAACCAGTTGATTCTTCTGAAACAAATTTTTTTGAAATTTCTAAAAATCAAAAAACTGTTTTATTGAACTATGCCTACGACATAATTGACGCATATTTTAAAAATGATTTACAACAGGCCACGGAACTCCCAAAAATATCTTTTGAACAAGACTATGAAAGATTATATATAACAATTTTGAAAAATTCTTCTATCCATGGGTGTCAAAGTGGAAGCAACAACAAAACAACAAAAAACAGAGTTTATCTAGATATATCTGAAGCAGTTGTTGAATCCATTGAAGATGACAGGTTTGGAAACACCCTTGAACAAAATGAAACGCAATTTGTTTCCTTGGTATTTACTTTTATGTATAATAAAAAAGAAATAAAATATGCTACTTATGTTGAGCCTTTAGAATCTTTAAATCAACAGATAGCACTTGGAATTAATGCAATAGAAATTAAAAGTGGTAACAACTATGCTTACTATAAAGAATCGGTTCCTATAACAAGTGGTTATGATCTTATTAATACCCTTAAAAACCTATGCTTAAAAGCAGGTTTGCCAGTTGAATGTTATACTAATCAACTAGTTGATATCTATACATATGATACTACTACATTTTTAGGCTATAGAACAGGTGAAATAATTGATTTATACCGCTATAATATTTTACTAGACGAAGCTGAAATTGATACAAAAATGCTTCTGAGTAGACTGTCTCTTGCTCAGAATTGGTTTATCAACAATACGAACGAAGAATCTAGTTTACTTGAATATGAATATTATCCAAGCCTAGACTACTATTCAAATGATAATAATCATGTACGACAAATAGCTTCAACCTGGGCAGCATCAACGCTACAAAACTTTTTAACAAATAACAAAACCCAAGATTTGATTAAAAACACATTTGATTATTATTTGACTTTTATAGAAGAAAAAAACAATTATGCTTATTTAAACATAAGCAATAATGCACCACTTGCATACAATGCTTTTATGATCCTTGGGCTTGTAGAAACACGAGATTACAGTAATAGAATGGAATTACTTAAAAAATTTGCAAAAGGAATAATTTCACTTCAACAGGAAGATGGTTCATATAACACGAATTTCTTGTATAATAGTACATCTGGCATTAACTTTTACCCAGGTGAGGCAATGCTTTCACTAATGAGACTTTATCAGGAAACAAAAAATACAAGTTACTTGGATTCCGTCCAAAAAGCATATGGGTATTATACTAAATATTGGATTGAGAATAAAAATACTGCTTTTATACCTTGGCATACACAAGCATATAAAATTTTATATGAAGAAACACAAGATTCAGATATACCAATTTTTATTTTTGAAATGAACGATTGGATTGTCCAATATCAAATAACAAATAGTACATATCCTGATGAGCGTGGTGGTTTCCCAAAAACAAATCCCGCTATTTCAACATCAACTTATCTGGAGGGAATAAATGATGCATATGCTGTTGCAAAAATGATAAATGACACAGAACATATGCAAAAATATTATGATACAATAAAAAAGGGTTCAAGATTTATAATGCAATTACAGTTTACAGAAAATAATTCTTTTTATCTTAAAAATAAGTCAAGAGTAATCGGTGGTTTTAGATACTCTTTAATAGACAACAAAATTCGAAATGACTTTACGCAACATTCTGTATCTGCACTTATAAAAGCATATGAATACAAAATTTTTGTTTAAGAGGAAAAACACAGCTTTTATCTAATAAATAAGATATACAAGTACTACGTGACATACAAAAAAACATTTAAAAAAAAAAACCAGAAGCAAATAGCAATAAAAAGAATTCATAGATTATTTAAACTAGCCTATAACAAAGCAAAAGAGAAAAACTTTGAACTAGCAAATAGATACGTAAATATTGCTCGTAAAATATCAATGAAATACTTAACTCCAATACCCCTAGAATTTAAAAGATCTTTTTGCAAACACTGCTACAGCTATCTATTACCAAATATAAACTCAAGAACTAGAATAAACAAAGGAAAAATTATTATTTTTTGTAAAAACTGTCAAAAATATACAAGAATTCCTTATAAACCCAAAAAATAAAACGTTTCCGTTACGCTTATATATATTATCATTTATTAGCCT
>CAZFAZ010000073.1:0-8233 GCA_964517155.1 uncultured Thermoplasmatales archaeon | reverse complement strand
CTCTTGAAGATATGAAAAAATTCTATAAAAATGAATAAAATTAGGCTTTACGCCCTTTTTTGACCTTCAATTTTATATATTAAAAGCTTATTCTGGTCTTACCTTATAAATATACTTGGAGTAAAAAGAATATGGCGCGAATACATGCGAGAAGAAAAGGCAAATCTGGTTCAACAAAACCAGTTGATCGTAAAGAACATCCTGATTGGAGCAGTCTAAATACTAGAGAAGTAGAGTCACATGTAATAGATCTTGCAAAACAAGGAAAATCCACTAGCGAAATAGGCATGATACTTCGTGATCAATTTGCAGTTCCAGATGTAAGAATTGCAACTGGTAAAAGTATTTCAAAGATACTTATTACAAATAATCTCAAACCTGAAATACCTGAGGATCTTCGTAATCTTATACAAACTGCTCTTTCTCTTCGCAAACATATAACCGAGCATAAAAAAGATTTACATAACAAACGCAGTCTGCAACTTACTGAATCAAAGATTCGCCGTCTTTCAAAATACTATATTTCTTCAGGTACACTTCCTAAAACTTGGAAATATAGTCCAGAACAGGCTAAACTTTTGTTTGAATAAACAAAAATTTATTTTTTTTACTGAGTCCAAGTTACTATTTTAACAATTTCATCAGTTAAGTAATAAATTATTGAAAGATGATAAATATGGCCAGGCTCTAATTTGTCGTCTTTGCCAGTTATTTGAATTTGATCTCCTACTTTAATTAAGCTATAACTTGATGCAGGTATAGTGTAATCCGTGTATTGATTTAATTTTTTGTTATCAGTCTCATCGTAAATACTAAAATAAAGATAAGACCAATATGTATTTTCCCCTGAAACTGAATTAATTACTATAGTGGCATTATTGGCTGAAGATGCATAGCCTGTTGCCTTGATATCTATATCTGGTGTAACATTCATAGAGGACGGGGGCAGTATTCCGCTAAAATATACGTACAATGTAGCAGCAATTGCTATAGGTACAATTATTACAACTAGCACTATTACAAGAACAATCCATAATGTTTTATCATTTTTTTGCTGTACATCATATGACTCATGTATCATCCCCTCATGAATAGCCAATGTTTTTTCACAATATGGACAAAATCTTGCATCATATTGTATATTACGCCCACAATATGGACACAATCTTGTCATATATTTTTACACCACAGATATTTTGATAACATGTATTTATTTATAAAACGTCCTGCATTACGACTTTAACCGATGACAAAAAATATATCAGAAATCAGTGAAAATGCAGCAAAACAGATATATTCTATGTCAGAATCTACAAAGATCAGAGTAGTATCTCATTATGATGCAGATGGTATAACAGCTGCTGCAATTATATGCAAAGCACTTTATCGTGCAGGTTTTAATTTTCATGCAACACTTATGTGCAACCCTTTTGACAAAGGACTTAAACGCATTTCAGAAGAAAAAAATAAACTTATAATTTTTACAGATATGGGTAGCGGACAGATAGACGCAATTGAAAAATTAAAATCCCAAAGCATTATAATTGATCATCACCAACCAATTAAAAACAAAACAAGCGATAATGTATTACAGATTAACTGTAATCATTTTGGGATTAATGGAAACTACGAGGCATGCGGTGCGACACTTGCTTTCAGTGTTGCATATGCACTTGATCCAAGAAACGTTGATTTAGCAGCACTTGCAATTGTTGGTGCAACAGGAGATAAACAATACATAGGTGGTTTTAGAGGATACAATCAAAAGATTATAAATGAAGCATTAAAACAAGGAGTAATAAAAGAAAAAACAGGGATAAAACTTGCAGGTGAAACAGTTTTTGATTCACTTTTTTATTCAATTGACCCTTATTATTCAGGCATCTCTTCAAATAGTGAAAATATATCTAATTTTTTAGAAAAAATAAATATTGAAAAAAGCACAAAAACAGAGGATTTAACAAATGAAGAACTTAAAAAAATACATTCATATTTAATGCTAAAGTTAATCAAGAAAGGCTGTGAACAAAATATTCTTGATACAGTTATAAGAAAAAGATATTATTCAGAAAACATTGCTTTTGAATTTGAAAGATTTGCAGATTTACTTGATGCATGTGGAAAAGGTGGCAGCAGAGGAATTGCCCTTTCTGTTGCACTTGGTGATAAAAAAGCTATTTCAGATGCAATAAATCTTGAAAAAGAATACAAACAAAAAATACTAGATGAAATAATCAAACTTGAACAAGAAGGATTCAAAGAAAAACAAAGCTATAGATTTTTTTACAGTAATGATTCATCACTAGGTGGAGTAATAGGTGGAATTGCAACTAATTTCATACTTGATATCAAAAAACCACTGCTTTCAATTGCAAAAAAAGACGGTGAAATCCATGTATCCTGCAGAGGCAATCAATATCTTGTAAAAAAAGGATTAGACCTTGGATATGCAATGAAAGAAGCAGCAAACAAACTTGGAGGCCATGGCGGAGGCCATGCAATAGCAAGTGGGGCGACAATTGCTGATGAAAAAGAAGAAGAATTCCTAAACATTGTTGATGAAATAATTAGCAAACAAATAAAGAGTTGAAAATATATGAAAGCATCTTGTAAAATAAAAATAGAATTTGAAAACGAAGATTTAGTTAAAACAGTTTTACGTTCAATAAGCGTTGATGATTTTGACTTTGTAAAAAGTAAAATTTCTGGTAAAAACTTACAAGCAACAATTACAAGTAACTCTATTTCCAGTCTGCTTCATACACTTGATGATTATCTAGCTTGTGTCAGTGTTGCAAGCAAGGTTATGGATAAAGATTAATTAGTCTTTATGTTATCCTGGTTTTTATGATATTTGACCTAAAATCGAGTTTTACATTTAGCAACGATATTTCATCGATAAACAAAGAGATACAAGAAGCAATAAAGATTTTTGATACCAAGATAAAACAGAAAGATAAAACAGTAAAAATCAAAGATGTAAAAATTGATAAAAACGTTCTTTCTTTTGAAATAGTTTCTGAGGGAGTCTTCAGGCCGCATAATGCTTTACTGCAGCTTAAAAATGAAATTTCAAAAGAATTTGGAAAAAAACATCATGTAGGCATTCGTGAAATAAAAATAATCAGTTATAACATCAGCTTTGAACTGGAAAAAAAACCGTTAAAAGATATTACAATTCCTTTTGCTGATGTAAAATTCAAAGATAAAACTGCTACTCTTATATTAAAAGAAGTAGATGAAGAATTCTTGCAGAGAAACTACATAGATAGAATGATAAACCGTGTACATGAAAAAGTACAAAACCAATATTATGAGGGAAAAGGAGAATTTTGGAAATCTATATGGGAATCAGGTGAAAAAAAACCAGTATGGACAAAAGATCCAACTGAAGAAATGGTAAAAAATAAATGGCTTGAGCAGGGGCCTACTAAAGGTAAATGGTTTTATAGAGCGCAAGCAGCCGCAATTCTTAAAACAATGGAGAAAATAGCAATTGAAGAAGTATTAAAACCACTTGGTTTTGAAGAAGTAATTGAATCACATATTGTTCCTTTTGACGTATGGCTTAAAACAGGGCATATGGAAGGTATGCCTGGTGAATTTTACTACGTATGTGAACCTGCAAGTCGTGATGCACAGGTCTGGGAGCGTTTTGTAGATTTAACAAAAATTACAAAAGAAGTTCATACAGATGAACTTATGAAAAATCTTAGTCCTCCAAAAGCAGGTATATGTTATGCACAATGCCCTGTTATCTATTGGAGTTTTAAAGGCAAAACAATATCTGAAAAAAGCCTGCCAGTGCTTATTTATGACAACACTGCTGTATCAAATCGTTATGAATCAGGCGGTCGACATGGAATAGAGCGAGTTGATGAGTTTCATAGAATTGAACCTGTTTATATTGGTACTCGTGAGCAGCTTTTGAAACTACGTGAGGATTTACTTTCACGTTATAAACATGTTTTTGATGATATATTTGACCTTGAATGGCGTATGGCATGGGTAACACCTTGGTATATGCAGCAAGCCGGTAAAATTGGTGATGAAGGCACACAGGATACAGGAACAATTGATTTTGAAGCATATATGCCGTATCGCGGTGATAGAAAAAAATCAGAATGGCTTGAATTTCAGAATCTTTCTATTCTTGGTGACAAATACGTAAAAGCATTTAATATAAAATCACAAAAAAGTGAATTATGGAGCGGATGCTCAGGAATTGGACTTGAGCGTTGGACTACTGCTTTTCTTGCTCAAAAAGGATTAAATCCAAAAAACTGGCCTGAGAAATTTAGAAAATATTTAGATAAATTACCAGAAGGAATTGATTTTTTATAAAGCATAAATTTTTTAGAGAAACTACAAAAAGAAAAAATACATTATTTTTGGGAAAAGCCTTTAAATAAGAATTCTGTTCCCACGTCGATGTCTAAAAGAAGAAAAGAAAACGAGGAAGAAGAGGATAAACCCTTTAAAGTACCAAAATTTGATGAACAAGCATACCTAAAACGTGAGCGTAGAAATATAAAATCTACATTCATAGCATTTCTATTTGCTAGTTTAATGGCTTTTGTATGTTTTGGATTTTGGGGTTTAATGGGAAGCGGATCAGGTGGTCTTCGTTGGATTTTAGTTTTACTTGTAGGTATTGCAAATGCAACATTTATAAGATTTTTTTATTTAAAATTTAATGTCGATACTTCTGATTTCACAAAGAAAAACTGGTTCATGATATATGGTACATATTTCTTCACATGGCTTTTAATATTTATAGTTTTAGTTAATCCACCATTTTATGATGATGAAGCACCAATGGTTGATTTCGTGGTACTACCAGACATGCAGGAGTTTGGCAGTCCTGTTAAAATAGTTGCAAAAATAACAGATAACGCTGGCGTAGAAAAATCAGGTATCCTTTTTACTATAAGCAATCAAACAATAGCTAATAGCAATTTTGATTTTACAGATAATATTTTTAGCTACGAATTCCCAAGCCCTGCAAATACTTCAGGGGATATCACCTATGATTTTGAATTAAGAGTAACAGACGTAAGCGGTATTGAAAATAGTACATCTGGATCTTTTAAGTATAGTAACAGCACTATAAAATTAGTATCTCACGATAATGCTTACATATCACCAGGGCCTATAGTATATTCTGCAACTCCAATTAATTTTCAAGTAAACGCAGATGTAGATGTTGTTTATTATACTGTCAATGATGGCCCAAGAATAAATGTTACTAAAAAAGATGATTATTTTACAACCTATCCAAAATTCAAAGGTTGGCCTGCAAATGAAAATGTAACAATTAAAGTCTATGCAGAAGACGTGCATTATTTCAAGTTTGTAAGACCTCCTACACAAACTGCAGTTTTTAATTTAACAGGATACAACAATACAATTGTTGATTCACAAATTTATTATTTTCAGACTGGTGTAGAAAACATAGGTCTGGAAGATTCACCTAAAGCTGAACTTCCATCTGTAGAAGTTATTGAAATACCAGGCTTTGAAGCAATAATACTAATTGCGGCAATTGCTGTGGTAATTCTAATTTTTAAAAAGAAAAATAAGGATGAAAAGAAACAGAAATGAACAAAGAACTAGAAAACTTTATCAAGGAACAAAAAAAAAACTTTAAACCGCGAAAAACCGATACAACTACTCCAGTTAGCTGCTGGTCTGAAAAAGACTTGCTAAACAAAGAAATAGTTGATACTTTTGTAATAATACTAAAAACTAAAGGATGCAGTTGGGCACTTAAATCAGGCTGCAGCATGTGCGGTTACTTTAATGATAGCATTTTTTCAAATGTATCAGATGAAGAGCTTTTACAACAATTTGAATATTCATTAAGAAAATACAAAGATGAAAAATTTGTAAAAATCTTTACATCTGGAAGTTTTTTGGATGATGAAGAAATTAATCCTTTGGTTAGAGAAAAAATACTGAAAAAATTATATACAACAGCAGAAAAAGTATCAGTTGAATCAAGACCCGAGTATATAACAGATGAAAAACTAAAACAAATTAAAAAAATACAAGGCTTAAAAATTTTTGAGATAGGGGTAGGTCTTGAAACATCAGATGACGATATCAGACAAAACAAGGTCAACAAAGGATTTACTTTTAATGATTACAAAAAAGCAGCAACTATTATGAAAAAACATAACGTAAAAATAAAAACATATGTACTTATAAAACCACCTTTTCTATCAGAAAAACAAGCAATAAATGATGCAATAAATACAATTGAAAAAATCAAAGATATAACAGATATTGTATCACTAAACCCTGTAAATATTCAAAAAAATACAGTTGTAAGCTATTTATGGCAGCGCAAACAATACAGGTCACCCTGGCTGTTCAGTGTTATACAAATACTTATACAAGGTAAAAAAATACTTGGTGATAAAAGAATTAAATGCGATATAGTAGCAGGTGGCAGCATTCGCGGTGCACATAACTGCGGTGAATGCGACAGAACATATCTTACAGCAATATCAGATTTTTCACTAAAACAAGATATAAACATATTTAAAGATCTAAAATGTGAATGTAATGATAAATGGCTTGATCAATTAGATCTTGAAGAGGCGGGTTTTGGAAGCCTTGTAACTATGTATGGATAGATTTTTATGAAAGTTGGAAAAAAAGAAACAGTTGTATTAATTGATGAAACATACAAAAGATACTTTATAGATACAACTGCAAAAACTGATAAAATACGTGGAATCGGTGTCTTTGATCCAAAGATACTAGTTGGTTTTGAATTTGGCAAACAAATAGAAATCGGCAGTAAGAAATTCTGGGTTTTAATGCCAAGTGTCATGGATAAACTCATTGGTCTAAAACGCAGAGCACAAATCATACTTCCAAAAGATATCGCACATATACTTCTTTATTGTTCGATACAACCAGGTCACAACGTTTTAGAAGCCGGAGTAGGCTCAGGATCACTTACAACAGCTCTTGCAAGTATTGTTGCTCCAACTGGAAAAGTAACATCTTATGATACACGTGAAGACTTTATAGAACATTCAATGAAAAACTTAAAAACATCAAACCTAGAAAAATATGTAACAATAAAAGAAAAAGATGTGACAAAAGGAATATCTGAAAAAAACCTGGATGCAATAATACTTGATATTCCAAATCCCTGGGATGCAGTAGCACATGCCTATAAATCTTTAAAAGTAGGCGGATACATCTGCTGTTATTCGCCATTGGTTTCACAGTTAGAACAAACTGTAAATGAAATGAGAAAACACAATTTTATAGAGATTAAAACATTTGAAAATATACAAAGAGAAATGATTATTGGTGAACGCGGCACAAGGCCTAGTTTTGATATGCTCGGGCATACTGGTTATCTTAGTTTTGCAAGAAAGATTTTACTTTAATTTAATACCACGTTGATTCTGATAATTACCACTTTTTTTATCATAAAGCTCAGACGGTGCAGACTGCATATTTTCAAAAACAATCTGACAAAACCTGTCACCAATTGGAATCTCTAAAGGTTCATCATTACTGTTAAAACAACTAATCGTAAGCGTCCCATGAAAACCTGCATCAACTTTACCAAAACTAGCCATAACACCTTTTCTTGCGTAACTTGAGCGTATCCAAAGTTGACTAGTTATTTTATGTCCCATCTTTACAAATTCACGAGTACTAACTGCAAACCAAGTCTGAGCAGGAATTTTTGCCATACCTTTTTTTATATGTTCATCTGTCTTTTTGATAAAAACTTCATCAATAGATAAATCATAACCGTTAGGCGTAAGATTTTTTTCTACAAATGGCTCAATTCCTAGTTCATTATCCTGCATATATTTTTTAATGTCTACATCTGAAAGAATGCTCATCTAAAACCTTCCCTTTTTTATTTATCTACTATTGTAACCTTGTTTATTTTTACTTCTTTTAACGGTCTGTCGCTTCTATCTTTCTGAACTTTTGAGATTTTTTCTACAACGTCCATACCTTGTATTACTTTTCCAAATATTGTATGATGCTTATCAAGCCAAGGCGTTGGTGCAACAGTTATAAAAAACTGTGAGCCACCAGTATTTGGTCTTCCTGAATTTGCCATAGAAACAATTCCTTTACAATCATGTTTTAGACTAGGATTAAACTCATCACGAATAGTATAACCCGGTCCACCATAACCTGTACCCTGAGGACAACCTGTCTGAATCATAAAATTTGGAATAACCCT
>CAZFAZ010000072.1:0-24050 GCA_964517155.1 uncultured Thermoplasmatales archaeon | reverse complement strand
ACATTACTTATACTTGGAATCATCATATTTTATATCGGAATAACTGCTTTTTATAACAATCAAACTACAATATATAAAAACAGAAGAAATGCTTAATTTTTGAAAAATCCTTTTTTCCTAATAACTGTTACAAATATTGTTTCTGCAATAATAATTATTGCGCCGATAAGTATTATTGGTAAAAACTTTAAATTACTCTGTCCAATTAATTCTGCAACACCATCTAAGAAACCGTCTCCTTGATTTTCTTCAGTAGCAAGTGTAGTGTTTGCTAACTCCTGAGTCCATTCATAAACAGTTTTTTCTTTACTATCATAAATATAATCCCATTCTTTATCAGGATCACTATTAACCCAGTAATAATAGGTATGCCTCTCTATTTCATCGTCTTCTCTTGTTCTAAGGTTAAAAAAAGAATCATAATAATTATCATCATCTTTATCAACAAAATAACCTTTTATCAAATCATCAATCTCTAGCACATTTACTTCTAAAAATACTAAAACAGAACTTTCATCGGACTTAAGATCACCATCATCTGCTTGAACTGTTATGATATAAACACCCCTCTGATTATATTTATGAAAACCTGTATAAAAACTATCATTTGTAAAATCTGAATAATCTATCCATCCGTCACCCCATTTTATTGTAAAACGTATAGAATCTCCATCAGGATCATACGATTCAACTAAAATCGCATAGTTTTCACTAAGTTTTGCTTCTTTACCCGCAGTAATGGTAGGTTTTGTAGGAGGGTCATTTTTTTCTTGTATTTTTATTGTAATGGTAGTTGTAGCCTGTTCATCTTCATCATCAGTTACTCTTAAAGATACTTTGTATTTCCCAATAGCCTCATAACTATAGGTCGGCTTATCCCCAAGATTCTCATGCCAAGTATCATTTTCAAAAAACTTCCAATCATATCTTACAATCGATTTTTTCCCCTCGTCATTATCATGACTTTTTGATCCATCAAAAAAAACTTTTACATTCGGCTCTCCACTAAAAGGCCCAGAAATTACTGCTGTAGGCGAATAATATGTCTCGTTTTCAGTTGTATTCTCATCATCGTCATCATCACCCGTGGAAGTATCACTAGTTGTTTTAAAATTCCAAATAGGTCCTTCTGTTATAAGACCCTCTGGGTCTTTAGCTATAATCTTCCAGTAATAATTTGTGTTTTTATCAAGCAAGCCTGGGTTATAGGTCTTGCTCGTCTGATTCTTTTTAAAATCAATGTTTGAAGAAGTTTTACCAAAATAGATAGAATATGTAATTGTATCACCATCAGGATCAGAACAACTCCAGCTAAGAGTTTTAGATAAACTAACAGAACCCAAGTTATTCGCAGGGTTTGGACTGTATGGTACTTCAGGTGCATCATTTACAGCAAAAACTTTTATTTTAACAACTGCGGTATCAAATCCACCTTTTCCATCTGATACTTTGTATCTAAAACTATCTTCCCCATTAAAATTACTCAAAGGAATATATCTAAACGAACCATTAGCATATAGATTTAGCGTTCCATCTGAAACATCATCATCTAACAAACAAGTTAACAGATCACTATCTGCATCGGAATCATTAGAAAGCACGCCCTCTATAGCATTTATATATAATGTTTTATCCTCATTTATTTCATAAAAATCATTATTTGCGACAGGGGGATTATTTGTAGGATTTATCTTAAAAAGTACATTATCTGAATCAGACAAACCTTCTGTGTCTGTAGCAGTAAATGTTATTGTCTCCTGACCTGTCCATGTTAAAGATGGTTGAGTGATTGTTGCAATTTTGCTTGTACTAATCGATACTTGCAAATCATTATTCCCACTATATGTCCATGTAATCTCACTGTCTGAGTCTTCGATATCATAAACATAATTATTTAGATTAATTGTTGCAAAAGAAGCTCCTTGGTTAATTGTCTGATCAGGAATATCACTTACAACAGGTGGATCATTTATACAACTAACTGTAACAGCTATTGTTGCAGTATCAATCCCGCCGTTTCCATCTGAGATAGTATACAAAATACTATCACTTCCGCAGTAATTTTCATTTGGAGTATAATAAATATAATCTTCATCAAAGCTTACAGATCCATGCAGGGCAGAACCTGCTGAAGTAATTATTATACTGTCTCCATCAGGGTCATAATCATTTTCTAAAACATCAAAAAGGTTATTATCTGAATCCTCAGAAACAGATCTTATATCATCATTTGCAACAGGATCATGATTTACATCATAAGATGTAAACGTTGCATCATCAAAACTAAAAAGACCACCGGAATCAGTTGCAGTAAACCTTATTGTTTCCGCTCCAACCCACTCTAAATTAGGTTTGCTGACTGTAACAACATGATTTGTATCAATTGAAACATCAAGTTCTAAATTGCCGCTATAAGTCCAGGTAATTTCATTGTCTAAGTCATCAATATCAGTTACATAATTATCTAAATCAAAAGAAGAAAACTCCTCTCCTTCTTGTTTATTTTGATTAGGAATGTTCTGTACAACTGGAGCATCATTAATACACTCGACTGTAACATAAACAGTAGCTGTATCAAAACCACCTTCTTTGTCAGATACAGTGTATTCAAAACTATCGCTACCACAATAGTTTTCATCTGGAGAGTAATAAATATAATCTTCATCAAATGTTACAGTTCCATGCAAGGCACTACCTGTATTATCAATTAAAAGCAAATCTCCATCTATATCTGTATCATTTTCCAAAACATTGAATTGATTATCAGAAGAATCTTCAGATATAATAAAATAATCATCAAATGCGACTGGATTATTATTTTCTTCTTGTCTTGTTGTAAACTTCCAAACATCTCCTTTTATATTCTCACCATGTTCATCCCAAGCAACTATCTGCCAGAAATAATCAGTTTCATATTCAAGCTCACCAGTAGTAAAACTCAAATCAGTCTGATTATCTGAAACCTTTGACAAAGATGTAGGATTTGTTCCAAAATAAACATCATAATTGACAAGATCTCCTTCAGGGTCTCCTCCGTCCCATAAAAGAGAAACTATAATATCAACAGAACTATTGCCATTAAATGGCATAGGGTTATAAGGCTTAAAAGGCGGATTGTTCTGTTCCCAGCCATAATTGTTTTTAAAAGGATACTCATCCAAAACATGACCCTGACTGTAAGCATCATCTATTATGCCATCACTGCCAGGCTTATCTTGATTTATTCCATGATAGTAATCTTCTCCACTGTAACCTTCCCAGTAGTTACCACTAGAGGGATAATTATCATTCCATTTGTTTTGACCTGATCCCTTTGCATGAACATTATTTTCAACAAAATTATTATGATAAACTGTAAAACCTCTCGTTAAAAATACAAGATTTACTCCAATATTATTTTTTAAAAAAAGGTTCTCCCGGGCAATATTTCCTGAGGAAATAATACTATAAAATGACCATATACCAAAAAAATTATCTGAAATATTATTGTATTCAACAATATTGTCATTCACATTTAAGGCAAAAAACAAACCAATATTGCAATACAAGATTTTGTTATTCGATATATTTGCATCGGATCCTTTTATTAAAATACCAATATTTGAATGATTAATAATACAGTTAGTAATTTTTATGTTATCTGAAGAAACAACGATGCTGCTAGAAAGTACATGAAGAAATTTTTCCCCGATTATATTAAAATTAGAAATCGATACATCATCTGCATTAATGGAAACTAAAAACTTTCTAAAATCACCAGTAATAACAGTTGAATCTTCATCTTCACCGATTAAATTAATTTTTTTATCGATTATGATTTGTTCTTTATAGGTTCCATTAAAAACATAAATTGTATCGCCATCATCTGCGTTGTCAATTGCATCTTGAATGCTGGTATAATCTGCATCTTTATTATCATCAACGTATATAACAGTTGAAGATTCTATAAGATTGCTTCCAACAACTGGGGCTAGTGTAAAATTGATTATGAATAACAATAATATTATTCTCAGAATATGCTTGTTTTTATATAAGCCGATATGCATTATTTTTTTCTTCCCCATTACTATAATTATAAATAAGAACAAATTTTATACAAAATGATTTTGAATATAATCTATATAAACTATTTACTAACAGTAGATGATGAAAAGCTTTAAAAGACAAATTTTTTTACTAACAAGTATGAAATTCCAAGTGATTTATTTCTCAAGAAAAGGCAGTACAAAAAAAGTTGCAGATGCAATTGCATCTGAATTAAATGTTCAAGCCCAAGATGTAAAAAATGCAGAACTAAAAGATGATACATTTATTTTTATAGGATCTGGAAGCTACGGCAGCAAACCTGGAAAAGCAATGATAAAATTTATCGAAGATAACGATTTTTCCAAAAGAAAAGTTGCGTTATTCGGAACCTCAGGCGGTGGAAAAGGTGCAGAAGTAGAAGCCATGCATGATATGCTAAATGCAAAGGATGCACAAATTATTGGCAAATACTTCTGTATGGGCAAGTTTTTCTTAATGAATAAAACAAAGCCGGATAGCAAAGACCTTGAGGATGCAAAAAAATTTGCAAAGGATATGTCCAAGAGTTCCTAACAAAATATTCTATATAGTATAAAATAGCGACAATTCTTCAAAGTATTTTATTTTGCCAATCTTTTAATTGCTTTATTTAAATTACTTATCTAAAGCAACGGCAAAAGATGCTTGAATGGTTTCAAGGGAGGCAGATTCCTCCCGTCAGAAAACCATAAAATGTGCGGAAAGCAGAATTAAATATTTAGATTCTAAAGGAGTGCGCAGTATGTTAAAAGAAAACAAGATAAGTACAATAAAAGCAAAAAACTTAGAAAATAAATGGTCTAAAAAAACTGAAGAAGAGATACACTACATTTCAAATATGTATAAAACAAACAATTTTTCGACATACAATCAAATCAACAGAGCCATACTATATTATCCACGTTATAAATTACGCGGTTTCATGTAAACAAAAAAACCTATAACTATAAAAAATTGATAAAACATTTTTAAGACTTAAAGGATTAGACTTTTTGATTTTGCATTATGCATAGTGTAAAAAGACTGTTATGGTGGCTCCTTGCAGGCTCTTCAGGTGGATTAAATAGGGGTAGAATTCTTGAGGAATTATTTAAACAGCCACATAATGCAAATGATCTTTCTAAAGTTTTAAATCTAGATTATAAAACAATCAGACATCATATCGATGTAATGGAGAAAAACAATCTTATAACAAGTACCGGTAGCGGATACGGGAAAATGTACTTTCCTTCAGATTTAATTGAAAAAAACAAAGAAATCTTTTATGAGATTTGGAGTAAAATTGGTAAAAAAAATAAATAATAGGAAAAACTAAAGGAATGATTAAAAATGGTTGAAAATACACCAAAAATGGATCCAAAAGCAAAAGCAATTTCAATAATTTTTTTACTACTGGTAACTGGATTAATAATAGGTTTAATTTTATCTGCTGTAACTCTAAATAGTGTTGAAAATCGCATAGATAAAAAAATAAGCGAGTTAAATGAAAATTATAAAAAAGTTGTTGCACAATATATAAGGGAAAATTGGAGACATTTTTCAGAGATATATATCCTTGTAACAGTTGTAATTAGTATGAATTTAGCTTTGCTACTTGGGTTGCTTTACAGTTATTACAAGACATTTAGAGAGACATATTCAAACTTTATAATGGGGCTTATTTTGTTTCTAGGGGTATTGTTTGTTCAGTCTTTGCTAAGCCTTCCAGTGATACAATATGCATTTGGACAAACTATAACAGATCTGGGTCTTGTAAATGTTCTTCCAAACTTATTTGAAACAATCGCTTTGATTATACTATTTTATCTTAGTTCGGAATAGAATTTGGGTTAGATTTGGGTATAAATCGGAACCTTTTCTGGTATTTTTTTATATATTCTTAGCCACAATTATGAATTAAGGTGATATAAAAAATGAAAAAAATAATTGGAATATTTATTGGCGCAAGTATTCTACTGTCAGTGATGTCAGCCTCAGCCTTTGCATATAGCCTAGACTCTGAACTAAATGAGACAGAACTATCTAGCGAAAAGGTTTTGGGAATAAAAGATGACGCATCGACAAAAGAAACGATTTTAAGCAAAAAAACTGATAATTCTTATAAAGAATTTAAAATCAGAGGAATATGGGGTTTTTCAGGAGATGAAGAATTAGATGGCTATTTTGGCGCAAAAATTACAAAAAGACCAAACGTGCTTGTTTTAAAAGGAGTATACAACAAAACAGGTGATGATTCATATGGCAAGATATTTGGCATAATGAAAAAAGGATATTTTAATGGAAGAGTCATAACTCCAGAAGGCGAAAAATGCCATATAACAGGTCTTTATAAATTTGATAGAGAAAACAATACAATAAAAATGAAATGGATGACGCCGCATAACTCTGGATGGGCAGGAGCAAAAATAGTTTTGAATGAAGAATAAACTTTTTTTTCTTCTATGGCTCTAATGCCATGGAAGACATCTTTTTTTTAATCTATTTGAAGAATCTATATAGATTATTTAGTGAAAATTGTTGTAAAACATATATGTGATTTATTTTGACAAGTTTTTAATTGCTTTATTTAAATTACTTATCTAAAAGCAATGGCAAAAGACGCTTGAATGGTTTCAAGGGAGGTAAAACCCCTCCCGTCAGAAAACCATCAGATACAGAAAACAAAAATTAAAATCTTAAAAAATTAAAGGAAACATATAACTATGGTAAAAGAAAGCTGGATCGAAAACAAGATAAGTAAAATGGAAGCAAAACGTTTGGAAAACAAATGGTCTAAAAGGCACGAAGAGCAGTTGCAATACCTGCTAAAAGTGTATAGAACTGGTGATTTTTCAACATATAATATGAAACAGATAAATGAAAGAATTGCAAATATCTCAAAATAAATCTTTTTTTCTTGCTAATTTTTAGCGTATAAACCTAAATATTTATATAGAAAAAATAGATTATATACCTCTATATAAAGTATTTAGAGATGGGATAATGGGTATAGATTTTTTTCGTAGAATGCGAAAAAGTAATAAAAAAAATCTGTTGTTTATCGTTTTTTTCTTATCAGGTTGCATTATGATAGGTCATGGTTCAAGAATGATTTATCAAGGTGTATTTAGACCTGAGTCATATTATTCTCCTGGTTTATTTGATATATTCTTTGATTGGGCTACACTTTTGTTTCTTGGAATAATCGTTTTATCTTTTTCAATTTCAACTTTTTATAGTATGCAAAACAAAAAACAAAAAGATAAAAAAGAAGAAAAAATGTTTTTAAATCCTAGTTAGCAGTATTTTTTTATGCAACAAAATAATGATTAATCGCAATCTCTGCAATATCCTCTGCATAACCTCTTGTTCTGTCCAGGCTGTCTACAATATAAGTAAGTGATACAATAGTAGGTATATCTGTTTTTTTAAGGCTTAATATATCTTGCCTGAGTTTTTCTATTTCAGTATGTATCTTTTTGGATTTTTCTACTGTGTCATGTGCATTTTTTAAGTCGCGTCTATACATTGAAGCTATTGAACCATCAAAGACTTCTAGTACTTTATTACTTATTTCTACTATTTTTTCGTCAAGTGGTGTTTTTTCAGTTATAATCTTTGAGTTTTTTGCAAGACGAGCAGCATGATCTGCAATTCTTTCTATCGCGCGTGCTGTTAGAAGAAAACTTAATGCTTCTTGTGGTTTTACACCCATTTTATCTGCAAAAAAAACGTCTTTTAATATTAGATTAAATTGTTTGCTTATTAACCAGTGAAGTTTGTCCACGTCATTATCTCTTGATTCTACATCTTCGGCAAGATCTTTATCTTTATTATTTAATGCATTTAGTGCATCTGTATACATTGCTTTTGTAATAATGTACATTCTTTTCACGCCTTTTACAATTGAAAAATCACTAGCATCAAGTAAATCTTTTACTGTTACACTATTTACTGATTCATCAATTATTTCAGGGCCTATTACATCATGGGATAACTCTCTTATTTTTTGACGTATATTTTTTGATACAGGATGCTTAAAATTCATTTCAATTATATTATGTCCTGCAAGATATACGCCTATAAATTCTCTAGTGAATTCATCCATGTTTTGTGAGTCTATATTTATTTTTTTAGTTAGCTGCTCGTCTGTTTTTTCTCCCCTTTCAGTAAGTTTTGGATTTATGAGCAGTGTTCCATCTGATCGGGGTACCATTCCGATACTATCGCCATTTTTTATTTTGACTTTATTTACCCATGTTTTTGGAAGTGATACTACGTATGTCGAGCGGCCAGTTATCTGAACTTTTCGTGTTTCCATTTTATATTCCTCAATATTTTTTCTTGTTTTGTTTAAATATATTTTTCTCAATATTTGTAAAATATTTGGAATATAGATATAAAAATTTTCTATATACTCTAGAATATCTATATATAACTATATATTATATTTGGCCTTGTTTTTGATGTGGTTCATCCCCCACTCATGGTTCCGGTCCGAGGAGAAAAAAAGGAATGGGGGATGGGAGGGACACATTATTGTTTAGGGATGGGATGATATTAATTTGCCAATCATGTGCCCATAGTAGGGCGCTATATTTACATGAAAGCAAAGCCCTTATTTAGTCTCCAAATACAAAATCGGAATCTAATTATATAGAACTTGTCAATGTAATATATAGATGCATATATATCATAAATAGAGATAATAAATCTATATGTATTTTTAATATTATTTTGCTTCTATTAATTTTTCTGCAAAAACAACAGGTAAATTTGCTTTTAAAACTGCATCAGCAGCTGCTTTAATATCATAATTTAATCTATACCAAGAAGCTTTTAACTCAACTGTATCAAAAACCATAAAACAAGATTTAGCAATGCCATCTCGCGGCTGACCAACACTACCAGGATTTAAAAAAACTTGCGATCCAACTGCTGCCTCCATCTGAATATGTGTATGGCCAGTAATTATATAATCAGCATCAACATCCTTTGCAATAGCTGATAAAACCTCTTCTGTAAACCACGGTTGAATATATTCAAAGATTTTATCCCTTGGGCTGCCATGACACATATAAAAACTTACACCATCACGCACAAAATCTAATTCAAAATCAAGATTTTTTAAAAATTTTATATCTGATTTTTCAAGATTTTCTATACTATATTTAATCCCCATCGCACAATCTTCTTTAAACCACGAAAGCTTATTATCCACTGTTGCCAAATCATGATTTCCGATAACAGATTTTATCCTAAGTTCTCTTACTAAATCAATACACTCTTTTGGAAAAGCATTATACCCAACAATATCTCCGCAACAAAAAACCTCATCAACTTTTAAATCATCGATTTTTTCAAGTACTTCAGATAAAGCATGAACATTTGAATGAATATCAGATATAAATGCAAGTTTCATAAATCAAATCATTGAAACAATAATGTGTTTATTTAATTATTTTTAATTTTTGAAAATAAAATCAATACATCTACATTCACTATAGATTGTATTTGAAGATAGATTATTAACTAAAATAAAATAATAAATTTTTAGGCGAATATGTTATGGTTTCCACAAGATTTGAATACTGGCAATCTGAGGAAAATGGAGAATGGTTTTTTCATTTAATAGCACCAAATGGCGGGGTTATTGCTCATAGTGGCGCATATATGACAGAATATGAATGCCTTGAAGGAATTGAGCAGCTTCGCAGATATGCAAGAACTGCAATAGTAGTACAACCAGATGTAGTTGATTATTTATAAAAAAAATTATTTTTTATTGTTTTTTACAAAACCAAACATAAACAAAGCAATCAACGTTAGAAATAACGCATAAATAAACATAAACTCAGGCGAAATTGTATCCCAGATAAAACCTAATAAAAAACCAGCTGGAAGTGCGGCTAAACCCACTGAAGTATGATAAGTTCCAAGTGCAGTTGCCTTTAGATTCTCTGGTGCCAGATCAACTACAAAAGCACGCTGTACTCCATCAATCATCGCGTAAAACAATCCATACATAACAAACATCAACAACAATATAAAAATACTATTTGTAAAAACCAAGCCAACAGCAGTAATTAAAAACAAAACATAACCTGCAATAATTACTGGCTTGCGGCCAATTTTATCTGATAATACTCCTGCAGGTATAATAAACAAAGTATAAACGATGTAAAACAAAACATACAAAAATATTGCATATTGATTATCAAGACCAATGTCTTTTGCTTTTAGAAGAATAAATGCATAACCAAAATGAGCAAATGAAAATATCATTGAAACAAAAAGAAACAACTTTAAATTAAAAGGCAGTTTTTTCAAACCAACTTTAAGAGGTTCTTTACAATATTTTTTTTCTATCTTTTTTTCTTTGATAAACATTATAAAAAAAACAGCAATAATACCAGGTATTACTGCTATTAAAAAAATATTTTTAAAACCGATCATAGGTAAAAGAATAAAAGCAAGCAAAGCACCTGCAATAGAACCAACGCCATCCATTGCACGATGAAAGCCATATGCTTTACCCCTGCATGAATTATCACAGGATTCAGCAATAATTGCATCACGTGGTGCGTTTCTAATTCCTTTTCCTATCCTTTCAATAATTCTAATTATTAAAACAAAAGGCCAAATATTTGCAAATGCAAAAAGTGGTTTTGTAATCGTTGAAATGCTATATCCAGCAAGAACAAACGGCTTTCTCTTCCTGATTTTATCAGACCAATAACCTGAAAAAACTTTCAAAAGAGAGGCTGTAGTTTCTGCAGCACCCTCAACAAGACCTATAACCCAAGCACTTGCACCAATTGTTACCAGATATAAAGGAATAAGCGGGAAAACCATTTGACTGCTTAAGTCTGTAAAAAGACTAACAAACCCAACAATTAAAATGTTTCTTGTAAGACCTTTTAAAATCTCTTTCTTATAAACATTTTTTTTCGGATCTTTCATAGAAATAATATTCATTTTATATTACCTCTTCAGATAGCTCTTGTATGAATTTTTTCAGATTTTTTAGAGTTTCTTCTCCTTTTTTAGTTATTGTATATATTTTTCTTATCTTGCCACAAACGTTTTCTTTTTTAAAATTAAGTAGATTATTGTTTTGCATATCGTGAAGAATAGGGTACAAAGTTCCAGGGCTTATACGATAACCATGAGATTTTAATTCCTCTATCATCTCAAGACCATATATCCCATTATCAATAAGGGCATGATGTAGGATATGCACTCTTATAAAACCAAGTAGAATCTTTTTTTCGTACATGTTATCGTAATTCGATATCGAAATTCGATATAAATATTTTCCTATAAAAAATTATTAGCTAAAAGACAAATTATATAGAGAAAAAATCAACAACCCATTGCTTTATCTCATCTCTAGTCTTTCTAAAATTATCTACTAATTCTTCAGTAGGAATATCTCCTTTTGAGGGATCATTAAAACTTTTATGAATAATTTTCTTACCAGGAAAAAAAGGACAAGTCTCACGGGCATTATCACAAACAGTTACAACAAAATCAAATTCTTTCCCTTGAAAATCAGTAATAAGTTTTGAATATTGTTTTGAAATATCAATGCCGATTTCTTTCATAACTTCAATTGCATAAGGATTAACAGTTGTTTTTTCAACACCTGCGCTAAACGCTTCGTATTTATCTTTATAAAGCGTATTTAGCAAGCCTTCTGCCATCTGAGAACGACAGCTGTTATGTGTACAGATAAAAAGCACAGTTTTTTTTTCTTTAATCATTATTTTTTCTTAACACCCATAAAACAAGCTTTGCTTGTCTCTTCTCTGCAGTCAATTTCTACATGCTGACCGCTAACCATGTAAATAATTTTTTCAGCTATCTTACAAGCATGATCAGCACAACGCTCAAGATACCGAGCAACCATAATATAATAGGTACAACGAGTGATAACCTTCGGGTCTTCCATCATATAACTTAAACATTCCCTAAAAATAGAGTAGCGAAGCTCATCAACATTTTCCTCGCGTTCAATAAAATCATTAAATTTAGATATATCCCCTTTTTCAAAAGCATAAAGAGCATCATTAATCATTCCATCAACAATTCCAGCCATATGTGGCAGACTTATAAGTTTTTTAACATGACCATTTTTTTCAAACTCACTTTCAAACTTTGCAATATCTTTACCATATCTGCCGATTCTATTTAGATACGTAATCATTTTTAGAATACATGCAATCCTGCGCATATCAATTGCCATTGGTTGATAAAGCGTGATAAGCCTGAGTGTTTTTTCTTCAATATCATCATCCATATCAGCAAGTTTTCCTTTTTGTGATATTACCCATTCTGCTTTTTTGTGGTCGAGCTCTTTTAAAGATTCAATGGATTTTTTAAGCATATCCTTTGCAAGATTGCCCATTATCAAAACTTCTTTTTCTAGTCCTTTTAACTCATCATGAAATTTTTCAACCATATTTTTTTCACCTTCTTTTTATCCAAATCTACCTGTTATATAATTTTCAGTTAATTCTTCTTTAGGATTTTCAAATATCTGAGTTGTTTCTCCAAATTCAATCATTTTACCAAGATACATATAAGCAGTATAATCAGATACTCTTGCCGCCTGCTGCATATTATGAGTAACAATTACTACTGTATAATTTTTTATAAGTTCTCTGATTAAATCCTCTATTTTTGCAGTTGCAATAGGGTCTAGCGCACTGCATGGTTCATCCATCAAAATAACTTCAGGATTTATTGCAAGTGCACGTGCTATACAAAGACGCTGTTGTTGTCCGCCTGATAAGCCCATAGCTGAATCTTCCAGTCTGTCTTTTACTTCATCCCATAAAAAAGCTTCTTTTAGACTTTTTTCAACAATTTCATCAAGTTTTTTCTTATTTTTTATTCCAGCAACACGGCATCCGTAGGCTATATTTTCATAAATTGTTTTTGGAAAGGGATTTGGTTTTTGAAAAACCATTCCTACTTTTTTTCTGATCTCAACGACATCTAAACTTTTTTCATAAATATTTTTACCATCAAAAATTATACTGCCTTCAACTCTACATAGAGGTATTATATCATTCATTCTATTAAGACATCGAATAAGTGTGGATTTACCACATCCTGAAGGACCTATAATTGCCGTAACCTTTTTTTCTTTAACAGGCATGCTTACATCTATCAAAGCCTGTTTTTTGTCGTACCATAAACTCAGATTTTTAACTTCCATTTTATACTCTTTGGACATTTTTTAGATCACCATTTCATTTTTTTCTTATATCTATCTCTAAGAATTATTGCAGCCATATACAATATAATAACAACTATTAGCAAGACTAATGCAGTACCGTACTGTTGAGTTTTTGAATTAGGAATAGTAGTGGCAAGTAAATATAAATGATAAGGTAAAGCCATTACCGGTCTGAATACGTCTGTTGGTAAAAATCTAGATGAAAAGATTACTGCAGTAAACATGATTGGGGCAGTTTCTCCAGCAGCTCTGCCAAGGCCTAAAATTGATCCTGTTAATATGCCTGGTAAGGCGGGTGGCAATACAACTCTTTTAACAGTCTGCCATTTTGTTGCACCTAATGCGTAGCTGCCTTCTCGCATAGAATCTGGTACACATCTTATAGCCTCTTCAGTGGTTCTGATAATTGTTGGTAGAATCATAAATCCAAGTGCTACTTGTCCAGCTAATAAACATCTGCCCCAACCTAAAGCAAGGACTAAAAATGCAAAACCAAACAATCCAAAAACAATTGAAGGTGTCCCGTTTAATAAATCTGCACCCACCCTGATTAATTTTGTTATTTTCCCTTCTTTAGTATATTCTGTTAGATATATCGCTGAAAAAACACCTATTGGTAATGCTATTGCGATTGCACCTAGTGCTAAATAAAAAGTTCCAACTATTGCTGGAAATATTCCTCCAGATCTACCTAAATCTTTTGGTACTTGAGTAAGAAACTCCCAACTAAGTGCACCTATTCCATTGCTAACTATATCCCAAAGTATTACTCCGAGAATAAATATTACTATTATAATTGATAAAGTAATCAGCCCAAACGCGATACGTTGAGAGTTTTTTGGGTTAATTCTTTTTTTAACAAAATAAAAAGTTAAGATGAATAAACCTATAATAATTGTTGTTAAAATACCAAAGATAAAAAGTAGTGCTATTAAACCAATTGCAATGATTATCGTATTTGATTTTTCTTTTAATTTTTCAAAAATATCTTTTTTAAATATTTTTTTCTTTGACGGGGCTGTTGCAGCCATATGTTTTTCTTTTAATTTTTTCAATATGATATTCGAAGAAATGTTTATTATGAGAGTAATTACCAATAATATAAAGGCTAGGCCAAACAATGAATGCTGCCAAATAGACCCACCTGGGGCTTCTCCCATTTCAATAGCAATTGCACCGGTTAGAGTTTTAACAGTTGAAAAAGGATTAGTAATAGCGGGTATCAATGCTGTGTTTCCAGTAACCATCATAACTGCCATGGTTTCTCCAATGGCTCTTCCCATACCAAGAATTATAGCTGCTGTTATACCTGATAATGAAGCGGGGAATATTACTTTACTGATGGTCTGCCATTTTGTTGCACCCAGAGCAAGGCTACCTTCTTTGTAATGCCTTGGAACTGAACTTATTGCATCTTCAGCAACACTAGTAATTGTTGGAAGTGCCATTATCCCAAGTAAAAAAGCTCCAGCAAACCATCCTTCACCAGAAGCAACATTAAAACTGACTCTAAAAAAATTAACGAGTACAATTAATCCAAAGAAACCATACACCACTGAAGGAATCCCTGCCAGTAGTTCAACAATAGGTTTAGCTAACGATTTTATCCTCGGAGGTGCTAGTTCTGAAATAAAAATTGCTGTGCCAATGCTTAATGGAACGGCGATAATCATGGCGCCTAGCGTACATATTAGTGATCCTGCTATTAAAGGAAGAGCACCAAATGCATTTTCTGCACCAATAGTTTCATATAATTGTGGTTTCCAATTAAGTCCGCCTATAAAATTCCATATGCCTATTTCACTAAAAGCAGGAGATGCTTGGATAAATAAATATAATAAAATTGAAAATATTACTACAACTGCTACTATTGCACTTAGAAATAGCAATATTTTTATACTTTTTTCTTTGCTATTTTTTTTATTTAAATGTAAAAGAGTATTCACTATCTGCGATAGTTTTAGTTTCATTAATCTGATTTCTCCCCAGCCTCTTTTTTATAACGAATAAAAAATAAAAAAATATTAAGAGAAAAAGATGTTTTTATATTCTCTTTTACTCTTTATTTTTCATTAATCTATATAGGGACAAAGCCTGCTTTAGTTACTATTTCTTGTCCTTCATCACTTTGTATAAAGTCGATGAACTCTTTCGCAAGCCCTGTTGCAGGCCCATCTGTAAACATATTTAGATCTCTATAAATTGGGTATTTCTTATCTAATACGTTTTGTACAGTTGGTTCTATATAACTTGCTTCGTCTTCATTATAAATAGATAATGCGCTTATTTCATCATCAACATACCCAAGACCTACATATCCTATTGCCCCAGGTGTTGTAGAAACCGTTGAGTGAACTGCACCGTTAGAATTCTTTTCAAGCATTGTTGAGACAAATTCTTCTTTTCCCATAACATGCTCATAGAAAAACTCTCTTGTACCAGATGCACTATCTCTTCCTACTACAACAATTTCTGCATCGTTTCCGTCTAATTGATTCCAATTTGTATAAGTTCCGTTATATATGCCTTTTACTTGTTCTGTTGTTAGTTGTGTTACGGTATTGGTTTTATGAACAATTATGGCTATACCATCTTTTGCTACAACATGTTTTTCTAATGCTGGTTCTGTTGACTTTAGCTCTCTTGAAGCCATACCTATGCCAGCTGAACCGCTGCTTACTGCAGATATTCCATTACTAGAACCAGTTCCCGTAACCTGAATATCGACATTTTCATGCTGATCCATATATTCATCTGCTGTTGATTGGGCTATAGGAAATACTGTAGTTGATCCATCAACTATTAAAGTTTGTATTTCTGTGTTTCCATCGTTATTGCTACCCGTACATCCACTTAAGATAACCGCAGCGATAGCAAGTGATAAGACAACTACTAGCGTCATTTTACCTATTTTTTTATTGTTTTTTCTACTCATTTTTCATCGTTTTTCGCAATTTTGGTATTTAAATATATACTTTGTCTACATATACTATATTTTTATATATAGACAATATATGAATATATAGAAATATGGTAAAATTTAATAATATAATTATTATTTAGGGGCCGAGGTTTTATAATGGAAATCAGAAGAGTACAAATGACCGGCGGATCATCGTATATAATAACACTGCCAAAAGAATGGATAAAAGTATCAAATATCAAAAAAAATGATCCCGTAGGACTATATAAACAATCAGATGGAACACTACTTATTACTTCAAAAATGACACAAGAAAAACAATACAAACTAAAAGAATTTGATATAAGCAAAATTCCTAAACAAACATATCTACTACGAAGACTAATCGGTGCATACATAGCAGGATACACATCTATTAAAATAAAATCTCCAAAAAGAATGCCTACTGATATAAGAAATACAATAAGAGTATTTACACAAGCAATAATAGGTCAAGAAATAGTAGAAGAAACTGATAATACAATAATACTTAAAGACTTACTCAACCCAACAGAAATGCCCTTGGATAGAACCATTAAAAGAATGCAGATAATTGTTAAAAGCATGAATGAAGATGCAATAAAAGCACTAAAAACATGTGATAACGAACTAGCAGACGAGATAATGCTAAGAGATACAGAAGTCGATAGGCTGCATTGGCTTGTAGCAAGACAATACAATATGATACTGCAAAATGTAAGCCTTGCAGAAAAAATGGATATAACAATAAGTCTTTCATCAACATATTTTTTGATAAGTAGAATAATAGAGCGCATAGGAGATCACGTTGTAAGAATAGCAAAAAACATACAAAACTTAAATACAACTAAACAAAATCAAAAAATACTTGATAAAATTCAGACTGCAAGCAGCCTTTCCTTAGAAATATTTAACAGAAGCATAGGTTCATTTTTTAGAAAAGATATACGTGGTTCAAACGAAAACATCGACTCAGTTCAAAAACTAGAAAAACTATGTGAAGAAATCAATACACTGGCACTACAGCAAAAAGCAGTAGTTGCAATATCAATAGGCTATATAGTAGAAAGCATTAGAAGAATAGGTGAATATGCAGAAGATATATCTGAAACAGTAATAAATTACTTGGTAGACGAAGAAAACTAAAAAATTTTTACTTAGCAATCATCGAGCGTAGCCAATCTGCAACATTTTCAGCATGATCTGCTATTTCATCAACCCAATCTGCTATTTTAATCAAATGATAAACATCTATAGGATCAAGCTTTTTCTCAAGTTTATAAATTCCTCTTGTTACCTTGTATCTAATTTGGTCTGCTTTCCATTCGCTATCATGAACTTTATGGATATATTCTTTTGTTTGCTCTCTTTCACGCTTGACAAAACCAGTGTCAACTAAATCTCTTATGTTCTGAACTGCTTTTTCCATTGTGCATACTGTTTCCATTACTTGTTTCACATGATCAATAAAAAGTTGTTGCAGCTCTTTTGGAATATTTGTATGCCTCATATCAAGCATTTCAGCAAGGTTTTCTGCATGATCTAAAATTGCGTCCTGCTCACGAAGAGTCCATAAAAATCTGCCTTTATCAACAGGCATAAGAAGCGAAGACGGCAGATGATTTCTGATATTACTTTTTATTAAGTCTGCTTCATGCTCGATAGTTGAAACTTTTTTTGCCAACTCTGAAAAACCTTTATAGTCTCCCTTGTAATATTTTATCAAACCATCGCCTAATATCGATATTCCTTCTTCAACTTTACACATATGATCCAGTAATTGATTAAAAGGAGATTTTCTTCTAAAAGTATCAGTTAAAGGCGCTCTGAAATGGTCTTCTTCTTTAATCATTTTTTATTTTTCACCTACCTTATATAAATATTATCTTTAACAATAAAAAGATTCCTATCGAAGTAGTTGCAGCTATTGGCAGAGTCAATACCCAGGATATAACTATTTTTTTAATAACACTTAAATCAACTGCCTCAAGACCTTTTGCAAGACCAACACCAATTACTGCACCAACGACAGTATGAGATGTAGAAATAGGCATACCAAGTCTAGATGCTACAAGGACTGTTGTTGCTGCACCAAAATCAACAGAAAAACCACGAGTATTAGTAAGACTTGTAATTCTTTCTCCAACAGTTTTCATCACACGTTTTCCCCAGGTCATAGCACCAATGGCAATACCAATGCCGCCAAGTATTAACAGCTGAAAAGGTATAGATGTTGTAGAGCTTAACGTACCATTTTCTGCTAGAGGTATAATTCCTGCAACAGGGCCTATTGCATTTGCTACATCATTTGCACCAATTGAAAATGCAACATAACAAGATGTTGCAATTTGTAATTTCCTGAAAATATTTTCAACAGTGAAATAATCTTCTTCTTTTTTAGCCTGAATTTTTCTTAATAAAAATATACCTATTATACTGACTATAACTGCTACCGCAAGTGAAATAAGCAATCCTTCTAAATCAGAAATATTCCAATTTTTACTTATAGATGTTTTAAACAAAAGTGAAGATGAAACTAAAAAACCAGTTATACCAATAATCACAGGACCTACGATTTTTGCAGCACCAACAGGCTCTTCTTTTGCAAAAATAAGCTTAACAATCGTTTTAAAAACAAAAAAAGCAATAATGCAGCCAAAAACTGGAGATAACAACCAGCTTGCTGCAACTGACCCAATTTTTAGCCAATTTACTGAATTTATGCCCCCTGCAATTATCCCAAAACCCATTAAAGCACCAATTATCGAGTGAGTTGTGGATATTGGCATTTCTTTCCATGTTGAAAGTGTAGACCATATAGCTGCGGCTAAAAGTGCAGATATAAAACCTAAAATTAATATATTGGGCGGTATTGCGTCAACTTTTATTATCTCTGATTTTATGGTTTCTGATACATGAGGTCCAACAAGTACAGCGCCTAAAAAAACAAGGACTCCTGCAATAATCACTGCTTGTTTATGTGTTATTGCTTTTGCACCAACAGCTGTTGACATAGAGTTTGATACATCATTTGCACCAATGCTCCATGCCATGTAAAATGCAATAGCGCTAGCTCCGCCAATTACAAGCCAAACAGTATCTATCAAATGTTCTTCACCCAAGATAATAAATGAAATTTTAATTCAGGTATATAGACTATATAGAAAAGTATTACGAAAAAATAAGGTATATACAAAATTTTACGTTTTAGAAATATTTGTTAACGCAACAACCATCAGATAATCTAAAATCAATCATTTTGTTTTGTTTTTCTTTTTCAATGTTTACAACTGTGACTTTTATTGATTCTTTACCTATATCAATAATATTAAAGGTATTGCCAAAATGAGCACGAGTACGAGTACAACTAAAAGTACCAGAATTTACAAGAAGTGTTTTATGAATTTTAACAGCCCAAGGAACATGTCTGTGACCCATAAGAACTAAAGGTATTTCATTTCTAAGGATAATATCAAGGGTTTCACCAGCATCCTCAATAATATTTGTTTCTCGACCACTATTTGGAACAGGGATTACATGATGATGAAAACCAATAATTGTAGTTTTATTTTCGTTAAGCCCTTCAACTATTTTTTTATGCCTACCTCTACCCAATCGTCCATCATCTTTATCAGGTTCACTACTTGCAAGACCAACAAGATTTATATCATCAAAACTATGAATAAAATCTGTTTCACCAAAAAACTCCGGAAAAAGCTTCCAGCCAAGATTTCGCTCATCATGATTACCCGGTACAATAACAAGTTTACTTTTAATTTGATTAAGTTTTTCTTTTGCAATCTTATACTCCGAAAGAAGACCCCAAGTAGTTAAATCACCAGATATAAAAACAATATCAGGTTCAGATTTATTTACAAGTTTTGCGGCTTTATCAAACATTTTTTCATTAAAATCATAGCCATTGTTACAATGAATATCAGATATATGTGCAATTTTCATAGAATTATCCATAAAAAAATGGTTCTATTTATGTTTTGTCTATATATTTAAAAAACTTCTATTGACATGTTTTCTTCAGATTGCATAATTTTAAAATCAACGTCAAAAAACTGTTTTGCAAGCCACATATTGGTACTTGCATGATTGCTAAGCCTGCTGATTCTGCATGTTGATTTACCATTCTTTTTTGCAAGAACCATAAAAGGTAAAATCTGATCAAAAGCATGAGCATCAAGCGTTGCAAAAGGCTGTATCTCTTTTAAAAGATTTATAGTAATGCTTTGACCTACCTCTTCAGAAGATATATTTTTTTCACCTATCATACTTGACCCAAGAATAGTATTTTTAGATTCAGTCCAAAGAGTTGCTCCAACACCTGGTGAAAGACTAGTTTTTTTATCAACTGAAATTGATGCCATAAAATCGTTTTTTAAAAGATTTTTAACAATTGTATGCTTAATTCTTGTTGCGATACCCTCAGATAGATTTGAGATATTTATCTTTCCTTGTATCTGATTAAATTCTTCTTCATCAGATATTTTTAAAGGTTTTATTTTTTCACAAGGGTTAATTGTTATAATTGCTTCCCCACCGCCACGAGGATAATAACCTCTGGTTAAAAGTTGAGGAAAAACAGTTACACCCATTTTTTTAATAAGAGGAATATAAACATTTTCAAAATAATCCCAAGAAGGACTAGCTTTAACATCAGTTCCTCCACAAAGACTAACAGTTATTTGCTCTTTTGATTTTGCACAAGCAAGAACAATTGCTTGAAAAACAAGAGTTATGCTGCCTGCGGTTCCTACATCAAATTTGTATGCTCCCCCTTTTATTTTACCTGGTTTGAAAACAAGTTCAGAGGAGCCTATTTCAAAACCTTCTATTTCTGCATTAAAAATATCAGAGATGCTTTTAATTGTTACATAATGCTGGGCTTTTATACCAGGATTTGATCTGTTTTTGCGTATATTTGTAACTGTTATAGGTTTATTTGTAAGAACAGAGAATGCTACTGCATTTCTCAGTATCTGTCCGCCACCTTCACCATATCCGCCATCTATCTCAATCAATTTTTTTTCACCACAAATTTTTACATTGTTTCTAATTGTTCGTATAATAAATTTAATGCAGCGTTACAAGTAGCTATTTTATTTTTTATTCTGTCTTCTTTGAAATTAAATTTTTTAACAATTATGTTTTCTTTAGTTGAAATTCCGATGTATACAAGTCCTACTGGTTTTTCTTTGGTTCCACCATTTGGGCCTGCGATACCTGTAGTACTTAATCCGATATCAGTGTTTGATAATTTTCTTATATTTTCAGCCATTGCTTTTGCAACTTGCTCTGAGACTGCGCCATGTTCTTCTAAAAGCTTGTTTGAAACATTTAATAATTCTTTTTTTGAATCATTGCTATAAGTTACTATTCCTCTATCAAAATAGTTTGAACTCCCAGATATATTTGTAAGATTATGTGAGATAAAACCACCTGTGCAACTTTCAGCAGTTGAAATAGAAAGCTTTTTTTTATTTAACAAAGTGGAAATTTTATTAAGGAGTTTTATATCTACCTGAGTCATCTAGTCATACGAAATGATGAAATCGTATTTAAAAGATTAACATTAAAGGTTAAATAGGAAAATCCTTATCCAGTCCATTACATCAACACCTTTAATTAGTCCCGTGGTGTAGTGGTCAATCATGCCAGCCTTTGGAGCTGGCGACTCCAGTTCGAATCTGGACGGGACTATTTAAAAAAAACATTCTGCTCCCGTGGTGTAGTCCGGCCAATCATTCTAGCCTTTCGAGCTAGCTACCCGGGTTCGAATCCCGGCGGGAGCATTCACTCCAACAGGAGGAACTACGGACGCTCCTGGGTTTTTTTATCAATTTAATTTTTTATTAATTTATGTGTATTTAGGCAAATGTAGCAAAAAACTGTAAATTCTTTCTAAAATGCTGTTTAATTTTTCTAACAAAATCGCTCTTAAAGGTGTTTGTATATTTCTTGTTTTTATCACAAAAAAGGACCAGCGTATTTCTCCACCTGAAAAAACATAAGAAAGTTTTACAGGTGTTCTTTTTAAAACTTCGCCATCTTTTGAGATAGTAATCGAGCAGTTATGTAGACCATACCAACTTTTTGATGGAAGTGAATCCTCTGAATTTGCAGAGGGATCAATTGTAAATTCAAATCTCCCATTGCTATCTGTTGTAGTATTAATTCCTCTGCATGTAACTGTTGCACCTGCAAGTGGTATACCAAATAAGTTAGTTGCAACGCCTTTTACGGTTATCTGATTTTTCCATGGATCATCGTTTATTATCCAATTCACAAAAGCTCCAACACTAGATGTATAACTTAAAAGATTTTTAAATGTTTGACCAAAAGCCTCTAATATAATTTCTACAGTTTGAATTAATGCATATAATTCAGTTGTAAATGCTGTGGTAAATTGTTGTATTTTAGTAAGAAAACCTTCTATATTTAGATTAAATAAATCTTTAACTGATTCTGAAAAATAATATATTGGTATATAAACAATTAAATTGACAAAACTTGTGAATAAAATAGCGATATTTAGATTTGCTATTTGGTTTATAAAACCAATTGAAAGATTTACACCTTCAACAAATAATGTTCCTCCTTGATAAAATAGTTCATACATCCATCCTAACTTAGGTTTGACAATGTTAATTATCTCATTTATCAACTTTCCAAATATCTTATTTGAAAAATCCCAGTGTTCGTTTATCAGTTGTTTAAGCTCAGATTTGCTATTAACATTTAAGAGTTGATCATTTGGAATAACTTTGTAGTAACTATAAAAATTGATTGCTTCTGTAAGATTATTTGTATCTATTTTGTAACGACCTTCTTCTGAGTTATAAATTACGATATTGTTTACTATATCCTTTGCTTGTTGCTTGTTTTCTTCTTCAAAATTTTTTTCTATATATGAAGTTAAAAAGTTAAATTGCTCTTTAGTCATAACTAATTCAGGAGGATCTTGACTGCACATTGATAAGCTGTCTGTATTTGGAAGGTTAATACTTGTTGCAACAGCATTAAAAGGCAACAGCAACAAAACTGTTGCTAAAAAATATACAAAAATTTTTTTCTTCATCTTTTTACCCCCTATATAATATATATGTTAGCAACTTCTATAATACGTTTATGCAAATTTTCACTAAAAAACAATTATTTGGTAAATTTTTGGTCAAATTTTTTGTTTATAAAAATTGATGAAAGTAAAATAATCAATGAAAATATTAGCAAAATAAAACCAATACCTGGCCCCCAGCTGCAAGCAATAATTATGCCTTGAGTTTGACCAGGAATTGAAATTGAAATATCTCCAGAGCCCATGAAACTGCCTACGCCTATTTCTGCAACCATTGACATGGCATAATAAAATAAACCAATACATAAAATCATTAAGGTTAAACTAACAAAAATAAATGCTTTTTTTGTTTTGTTAAATCTTTCTTTTAAAAACAAATTAACTAAAATAAAAACAATTGAAAATGTTACAAGTGCTGATAACAAAACCATTACAGTTGTAAAATCATCAGGAAGAATGCTTACACTTCCACCAACAGCATCCATATTAGATGTTAAAGTAACCATTTTAGGTGGATAAAGCATAGTGGTGGTACTTGTTTTTACACTATTTTCTTCACCTGTAAGAATCCACCATGGTTGAAATATAGACAGTATCAATAAAGCAACAACTAATAGTTTCAAACCAAAGTTTATCTTCTTTTTGAAAAACATAAAAACAATGATACTTATCGCTAGAAAAACTGTAAATAACAATACAAACAAATGAATAAAAGACGCATGTTCTGTTAT
>CAZFAZ010000071.1:0-23355 GCA_964517155.1 uncultured Thermoplasmatales archaeon | reverse complement strand
GTGTTGTCGCTGATATTATTTTTATTGCATTTCAAATGGGAGACATTGAAGATAAAATAGTTTTAGATTTAGGCTGCGGCACTGGTATTTTTTCAATAGCTGCACATATTGCTGGTGCAAAAAAAGTAACAGGTATAGATTTAGATGAAGATGCTGTAAAAACTGCTAAACGCTTTGCCGATGAAAATAAATTTGATATTAATTTTATTGTACAAGATGTAAAAGATGTAAATGTTTCTTGTGATACTATTCTTATGAATCCACCGTTTGGTGCACAAAAAAGCAATATTAATGCAGATAGAAAATTTATTGAAAAAGCCTTTGTTCTAGGAGATGTTATTTATTCTCTTCATCTAACTAAAACAGTACCTTTTATTGAAAAAATGGTTTCTTCATTAAAAGGAACAATTGATTTTACAAAAAATTATTCTTTTCCAATTAAACATAGTCAGTCTTTTCATTCTAAAAAAGTAGTTTATTTTTATGTTTCATTGCTTAGAATTCTAACAAAAGGTAATTAAAGGGGTTTTTTTATCTGGGTGACACTTATTAATCGAAAATAATATAATATATAATTATATCAGGCATTGTCCTGGATATTAAAAACTTAATGAAAAAGTGATGTAAAATGGCACGAACAAAAACCAAGAAATTCAGAGGATCCATGACTCATGGTAAAGGTAAAAAAGCAGGTCGTGGAGCAGGACTTCGTGGAGGAAGGGGAAACGCCGGTTTAAACAAACATAAGGTTATGTATATGAACAAGTACATGCCAGATCATTTTGGCAGACATGGTTTTAAAAGACCTCAGAGTATTTTAAAAGAAGATAAAACTATAAATGTCGGAGAAATCGAAGAGAAATTCCCTGGTAAAAAAGATATAAATCTTACAGAACTTGGATATGATAAACTTCTGGGAGCTGGTAGAATAAAAAGCAAACTCAAAATTACTGTAGATAGTGCATCTGAGAAAGCAATAGAAAAAATAGAAGAGCAAGGTGGAAAAATAATACTTTCTACGGAGGAAGTATTTAAAGAAGAAAAAGTTGAGTCTAAAGTTAAAGAAAAAACAGAAGATAAATAATATATGATTTTATATCTGGGTTTGTAAAATGGCAGAGGAAAAAAATAGTAAACTGTTTGTACTTAAACCAATTATTGAACGTTGGCCCGCGGTTACTAAACCGGAGGGGCATGTTAATTTTAGAACTAAACTTCTTTGGACTTTGTTTTGTCTCATTATCTATTTTATTCTCACTAATGTTATGATTTATGGGTTAAAATCAGATGTTATTGATCTTTTTGAAAATTATCGTTTCATCATGGCTGGTGCATCTGGTAGTATCATGCATCTTGGAATAGGACCTATTGTTACTGCATCTATTATTCTGCAGTTGTTTGTTGGTGCAAAAATAATAAAACTTGATCTTCAGAAAACAGAAGATAAAGCAATTTATCAGGGAACACAAAAAATCCTTGTAATTGTAATGATTTTTGTTGAAGCGATCCCTCAGATTTTTGGTTATCTTCAGCCAAGTCCTGAGTTTGCGGTAATGGTTGGTGCTGATTGGGCAAATATTTTGATAGTTATACAATTGGTAATCGGTGCACTTTTAGTGTTTTTCATGGATGAGCTTATATCTAAATGGGGTATCGGCTCAGGTATATCGTTGTTTATTGCAGCTGGTGTTGCCCAAGCCATGTTTACGGGTTTGTTTAATTGGCTGCCTGGTTATATGCCTCATGAAGTTATTTCTTTGAGCAATCCCCCTGCCGGCGTTATTCCCGGTACCTATTATATCGCAACTGAAGCAGGCCTTAGCGGCTTAACGAGCGGGCATTATCAAACAATATTTCTTGGTAATGCCACCTTTCAAAATTCTATCGTGGCACTAATTGGCACGATTTTTATATTCTTCCTGGTTGTATACGCTGAATCTACTCGTATTGAGCTGCCTCTTGCCCATGGAAAAGTTCGTGGTGCCCGTGGCCGGTATCCAATTAGACTTATTTATGCATCAGTTATTCCAGTTATTTTAGTTTCAGCGCTTCTTGCAAACATTAGCATGTTTTCTTTGCTTCTTTGGCAGTCTAATCTACCCTTGCTAGGCAATCAATGGTGGATAGGTACATACGATCTCACTGTAGGCACTCAAGCCCTTGGCGGTGGTGCCTGGTATTTATCTAGCCCCAACGGAATCAATGGATGGCTTATGCCAATTCTTGCAGGTGGCGATGGCGTACATAACGCTTTACAATATGCATTAAAAGTGATTATTTACATGTCCATTTTAATTATAGGCTCTATTTTATTTGCTAAATTTTGGATTGAAACAACAGATATGGGACCATCTGCTGTCGCCAGACAAATTCAGAGTAGCGGTATGCAAATACCTGGGTTCAGGCGAGATCCACGGGTTCTAAGAAAAGTACTTGAAAGATACATACCAGTTATAACTGTAATTGGTGGAGCTGCAATAGGTGCACTCGCAGGTTTTTCAGATATGATAGGAACTATAGGCAATGTGAGTGGAACAGGTGTATTATTGGCTGTTAGCATTATCATTCAACTGTACGAGCAGATTGGTAAAGAACAAGCAATGGAAATGCATCCTGTACTGCGTGGTTTCTTTGGAAATGAATAAAAAACATAGGTGGGGTTTTTAGTATGGGCGTTATAGTTGTAACAGGAATACCTGGTGTTGGTAAAACAACAGTTATGAAAAAAGCAGCTGAAGGAATGGATATACAGTTTGTAACAATGGGAACTGTAATGTTTGAAATTGCAGAAGAAGAAGGTCTTGTAAAAGATAGAGATGATATGAGAAAACTTTCTCTTAAACAGCAAAAAGATCTGCAAATTAAAGCTGCTGAAAAAATCGGTTCAATGGGAAATGTGATACTTGATACACATTGCACTATTAAAACACCTAAAGGTTATATGCCTGGACTTCCAGAATGGGTTATCAAAAAGATTAACCCGACATCAATCGTCCTTGTAGAAGCAGATGCAAAAGAGATATATGCTCGCAGAGCAAGTGATTCGACCCGTAACCGCGATCCAGATAGCCAAGAGCAAATAAATGAACATCAAATGATGAACCGTGCTGCTGCAATGGCATATGCAGCACTTACTGGTGCAACAGTTAAAATAGTATTTAACCATGACAATGCTTTAGATGATGCAGTTAAACAAGCATCACCTGTATTAAAATAATAATAGATGATAATATGATAAAAATGGATAATAAAGCACAAGGCAGCAGCATGATGTATATGTTACTATTTTTAGTTGTAATGTATGCAATGATTTTAACAGGCGTCGGTGAAATACTTGGTTACTATTTTGGCCTTGCCTTAGAACCAATAATAGGTTTTGGCGGTAAATATCCTGTTTTAACTATCATGCTTGCTGGTTTGATAGTTGTTTTCTTATCAGGCTCACTTACAAACTTTTTTACAGATTGGAAAAAAATGGGTGAAACACAGGAAACACAAAAAGCTTTTCAAAAAGAACTGCAGAAAGCAAGAAAAGAGGGAAATACAAATAGAGTCAATAAACTCATGAAGATGCAGCCTGAGATGATGAAAAAACAACAGGATGCACAAACAGGCTCTATGAAATCTATGATGTTTTTAATTATTTTCATATTCCCGATATTTATATGGCTAAGAGGTTTTCTAGCAGGCCTTGATCATTTTTATTTTACAGCACCCTGGGCAAATTCTGTAAGTTTTTTTGATAAACCATTTCTGATGCAGGCCTGGTTATGGCTTTATATGATATTTTCAATGGTTATCGGTTCTGTTATAAGAAACGGTTTGAAATACATAAGCTGGTCTGATTTTTGGAAAAACCTTAAATCAAAGATTAAACCTTCCTCAAATTAGGATTTGAGTTATGACGGTTATAACTATTAGTGGAAAACCGGGTAGTGGTAAAAGCACAGTTGCAAATCTTTTACATGAGAAACTAAGAATTCCGTATGTTTATTCTGGCATGATTTTCCGCGAGAGTGCAAAAGAGCACAATATGAGTCTTGAAGAATTTGGAAAATATTGTGAGAAAAATAGTAACGTTGATAAAGAACTTGATAAAAAACAAGTAAATATCCTAAAAAAAGGAAATGTTATACTCGAAGGAAGGCTCTCAGGTTGGCTTGCATATAAAAACAATATTTCTTCTTTTAAAGTTTTTATAGATGCAGATATTAAAACGCGTTCAAATCGTATTGTAAATAGGGAAAACGGAGATTTAAAAAAAAGACAAAAAGAGATTATCGAACGTGAAAGAAGTGAGTCTGCTCGTTATAAAAACTATTATAATATAAATATTGATGATACAAGTATATATGATTTTGTTGTAGATTCTGGTAATAAAACACCTCAGGAGATAGTAAATCTTATTTTGGAAAAACTTGAATAATTTTTATTAACTTGTTATTGTTCCTGTGAAAAGTAAAACTATGAATAAAAAAGTATTACCCGGTATAAGTTCATATGAAAGATTAATTAAGAAAAATGTTAAAACTAATCCTACTTTTGGCAAAAAACCTGAAGAAAGAACCATAAATGAGCTTTTAGAGAGTTGTTTAATAATAATTGATAAGCCTAATGGTCCAACTAGTCATCAGGTTGACTCTTGGGTTAAAAAAATAATTGGGAATGAAAAAGTTGGTCATAGTGGTACACTTGATCCTAATGCTACAGGTATTCTACCCACGGGCATTGGCAATGCTACAAAGGTTTTATCTTTTTTGCTTCTTGCCGGTAAAGAGTACGTTGGCGTTATGAAGTTACATAAGGATGTTGATGAAAAAAAGTTAAGAGATGTTTGCAAAAGTTTTGTTGGTGATGTTGTTCAACTGCCGCCGGTTAGAAGTGCTGTTAAGAGAGTAAGGCGTAAAAGAAGTATTTATTATCTTGATATTATTCAAATAAAAGATCGTGAGGTTTTATTCAGAGTCGGTTGTGAATCAGGGTTTTATGTTAGAACTCTTTGTGTTGATATTGGCCGAAAGTTAAGATCTGGTGCTCATCTTGCTGAATTGAGGCGTACTCAGATTGGCCATATAAAAGAAAGTGATTCTGTACTTCTTCATGATTTAAAAGATTGTTTTGTTTTTTATAAAGAAGAAAATGATGAAGAAAGTATTCGTAGTATTTTGCATCCTGTAGAATATATGCTTAAGCATTTACCAAATATTGTTGTTCGTGATTCTGCAGTAAATGCCCTATGTCATGGTGCATCTCTTGCATTGCCTGGTGTTGTAGAGCTTGATACAAATATTAAGAAAAATGATGTTGTACTTATTTCAACGCTTAAAGGTGAGGCTGTTGCTGTTGGAAGAGCTTTGATGCCAACAGAAGAAATGATTCAAAAGGAAAAAGGTTTCTGTGCAAATCTTGAACGTGTTATTATGAAAAAAGATACATATCCTAGTTTCTGGAAAAAACCTTAAAAGCATGTTTTATTCAGGGTATTGTTTTTTTATTGCCGAGGTGGCCCAGCCTGGTACGGCGCGAGCCTGGAAAGCTCGTGGGGTTTCGACCCCGCAGGAGTTCAAATCTCCTCCTCGGCGTTAAAATTTAATTTTGATTATTTATTAGGAAAATTTAAGTATTATTAAGTACATATAAATACTTATAAATATTTGGTGATCTTGTGACTCTAAAACAAATAAGTTTAACAATACCAGAAAATTTACTCAAAGCTTCTAAAGAATACTCTAAAGAATTTGGCTATAAAAATATCCAAGAATTTATTCTAGAACTTATTAGAAAGAAGGTGTTTTTTGAAAAAATTGAAAGATACCAAAAAATTGAAAAAGAAATGGCAAAGGGCAAGAATGTTAAGAAATTCAATCAAAAAAATGCCGTGGAATATTTAGAGAGCTTATAACATGGAATACATAATTGAATTTAGTTCTCAATTTGAAAAATCTATGAAAAAATTAAAGAAAAAAGACAAAACATTATTTCATCAAATACAAAAAAGCTTATCGATGTTGTTAATAATCCAGAACACAGCAAATCTCTTAGCAACATCTTAGCAGGATATAGGCGAATACACTTTGGCCCATTTGTTTTAATATACAAAATAGAAGAAAATATTGTAAGAATAATATCGCTTGATCATCACGACAAAGCATATTAAAATAATCTAACTGCTTTTATCTTTTTGAAAAACAATAAATATTTTTACTATTAAAAATAGGTTCAAATCCCTTCCCTGCACTATTTATTATATATTGACAAGTATTTTTAATTAGATACCTTATTTGAGTTTTTGTGGCCAATGAATTAGAAAAAGAAGTAAAAGAGTTAAATAAAAGAATTAGTGAACTTGAAAAAATGCTTTCTGAGGTAATGAGTCCCTTAAGAGAAGTAGGTAAAACCACCAGGAATTATCTAAAAATCACAAGTCTAATCCTTGAGCATGGTGGCCTTACACCAGATATGATACTGCCTGAAATAAAAGATCATATCAGCAGAGAAATAGTTCGAGTACTCTTAGACAAAAAAGACCAGAACGTATCAGAGATAACAGATCTTGTGAGAAACAAGAGAGGAACGGCTTCTAGGCGAATAATACGTGAAAGATTAAAAGAACTCGAAGAAAAAAACATTATAACAAAACAGATGAAAGGAAAATTATATGTTTATACCCTAACTGACAAAGTGCTCAAGAAATGGTCACAAATGCTCGGTTTTAATATATAAAATGACCACTGTAACATAGTTTAGAATTAAAATATTGGAGGAAAAAAATATGAATAAACATGAACAAATGCCGGACCCAGAAAAAATAAAAGAAATATTAGATGTAGTCTCTGAAAAGATACCTGGACTCTTAAAAGAGTTAAGCGGCCTTTTATACAGCCCAGAAAGCGCAAAACAGTATGCAGAGGCGGCAGCAACATTTTATAAAGAACTTGTAAAAGCAGGTATGACACCTGAGCAAGCATATGAACTTACCAGCCAATATTTATCTACTCTAAACCTTGGCAAAATGATGAGAAACGTTGGAGAACATCATCACCACGATTAAAAAAGATGCAGAACTGCTGGTATGAAAAATGAATGAAAATATAAAAGATGAAAGGGAAGTAGAAACAATAAAGATATTTGGCATGATACTTCCCAAAATACCATCTTTAACATTTAGACTTACAGGAACTCTTCTAAGATTTAAAAGTGATGCAAATAAGGCAGGTAAAGTTTTTAAAAAAGAGTTGATAAAACAAGGTATAGACAAAGAAACAGCAGATGAGCTTACACAGACTTACATGAAAGCAAGCCATATAAGACAATACATACAAGGATTTAATTAAAAAATGAGAATATGGGACGTTCCACCAGAAAAACTATGCCGTAATCATTTACTAGGAGAGCATAGAGAACTACATGCTCTCTGGTCCATTATTATAAATAATAAAAAAGGTTACTCAAAACATCCTGAAACAATTCGATGGAGAGGAAAATTAAAAGCATTATATCTTAGACATGAAAAACAAGTAGCTGAGATGAAAAAGAGAGGTTACAATCACAATAGTCCTCTTGATGAAAAACTAGCAACTGGAAAAAGTACCCAAGATGTTTTTGTAGACTCGGTTGAAAAACAAATTAAATTGTTAAAAAACAAAAAATGTGATTGTGAAATCTAAGTTTTTAATGGAAAAGGTAAAAAGAGAGTCTTATTTTACTGATTAATTGATATGAACCGGGGAGGACTAACTAATCTTGCTCTACAAGTTTTCTATGTTTCAAAAGAAGAAACAAATTGTCCGCTTGCAATTGAAATTATAAAACTTGGCAATAAACTAAAACAAAGCGGCATTTTAAAAAAAGAGGATGATGCCGTATTTAGCATTGGCTTTGGAAAAAGAATAATTATCAATAGCATGGTTGAAGATTTTTCAAAGATTAAAAGAGAAGAACTCCTTGAAGTTGTAGATTTTGATCCAATTAAAAATAATCTGCTTTTAATAGGTTTTGCAAAACCTAGAGTTGAAACTTTTTTACACTGGATGATTCATCATGCAAGAGATGATGTAAGTTTTATTGTTCAAATTAAAAAAACAGATTTTAATAAAATAAAAGATGTGGATGTAACAGATAAATATCCTATTGGCAGTCTTGATAATACTAAAGAGGTTTTGAAAGCTTTAAGAAATAAAAAGAAAGTCGCAATTAAAAATAATGATTTGCTGTTTGTTGGAAGAAATATTTTTGAGGTTGAAAAACAAATTAAGGAATTTTTAGGGGAATGATTAGAAAATGAAGATTAATGGAAAAGAAGGTCGCGCGCTCTGGTTTGAAAAGGGTAAAATCAAGTTTATCGACCAAAGAAAACTACCATATAAACTTGAGTATTATACTGCAGAGACTGTTGATGATTGTTGTTTTGCAATAAAAGACATGGTAGTTCGTGGTGCACCTGCTATTGGTGCGGCTGCTGTATACAGCATGGTTCTTGGAGCAAGTGATTTAAAAGAAACTGCTGAAAAACTATGTAAGACGCGGCCTACTGCTCATGATTTGTTTTATGCCGTAGAGTTTATGCTTGATAAAATAAAACAGTGTCAGGATCCACTAGAATCTGCAAATGCGTATGTTGAAGATATTGTTGATAAATGCCACAATATCGGCATGCATGGTGAAAAATTAATTAAAAATAATATGAAGATTCTTACACATTGTAATGCTGGTGCATTGGCGACTGTTGATTGGGGTACGGCTCTTGCACCTTTTTATGTTGCTCATAGAAAAGGTAAAAAATTCTTTGTTTTTGCAGATGAAACACGTCCGAGATGTCAAGGTTTATTGACCGATTGGGAGCTTGAGCAAGAAGGAATTCCTCATGCTGTAATTGCTGATAACGCCGCAGGATATTTCATGAAAAAAGGCGAAATTGATATGGTTATTACTGGTGCCGACAGAATTGCTGCAAATGGAGATTTTGCAAATAAAATCGGCACATATGAAAAAGCAGTTCTTGCATATGAAAACGATATTCCTTTTTATGTTGCAGCACCTGTTAGTACTTTTGATAAAAATATAAAATCAGGTGATGAAATAGTAATTGAGGAAAGAGGTAGAGAAGAGTTAGCAACAATTAATAATTGTAAAATTATGCCAGATTATACAAAAGTTCGTAACCCTGCTTTTGATGTAACTCCTCATAAATACGTAACTGGTTTTATAACAGAAGATGGAATGATAAAAAAATAAAAAATATTTATTTACGTTTTATCTTATTTTTTACATTCTGGATTAATACATATCTTCCATGGCTTTTTCCCCTTACTAATTATCTTAACTTGCGGGGAATTGCATTTATCACAAGGCTCATCAACTGGAACAACTCCGCCTTTTTGTGGTAAAGGATAAGTATTTTTACAATCAGGGTAACCTGTACAACCAACGAAACGGTTACCTTTTTTAGAAAAACGCATAACCAACTCTTTACCACATTTTGGGCATTTACCAATTATATTCTGCTGTTTTGATGCATTTCTAATATTAGTTTTTATTTTTTCTTTATCTTTCTCCAGAGAAATCATAACCTGCGTAAGCATCTTTCTTGATTCATCAACAGTTTCATCTAGTGTTTTTTTACCTTCAGAAATATCATCCATGTCTTTCTCAAGTTTTGATGTCATTTTTGGTTTTACAACATCACAATCACCCATTGCTTCAACTACTGCAAAACCCATGGGCGTAGGTTTCAAAGGAGAAAGCACAATATATTTTCTATAAAACAGTTTCTGAATGATTTCATGACGTGTGCTTTTAGTTCCAAGGTTTAACTGCTCCATTTTACCTATTATACTACCTTGTGTAAACCGAGCTGGTGGTTTTGTTTTATCTTCTTTTAAAACAATTTTTGTAACATCTATTTTTTCATCTTTCACAAGCTCAGGAAGTGGTTTTCTTCTTTCTTTATAATATATGTAGATGTCTCTCCAGTTTGACTCAATTAAACGATATCCATCTGCATTGAATTTTTCAGAAGATATATCAATAACTGCTTTTACAATTTCAGAAATCGCATCTTTTGCTAGTGTTGCAAGAAAACGCCTTACTATAAGTTCATAAATTTGCTTAGATTCACCAGAAAGTTTTTTAGCGCCAGGTACACCTACCGGATGAATAGGTGGATGATCTGTTGTTTGTTTCTTGCCACGTGTAGGATAGCTTCTGCCGTTTTTTATAACCTCTTCTGTTTCTTTTGAAAAATCTGAATTTTTAAGTTTCTCAAGTATGCCTTTAATATTTAAACTAGAAGGATAAACAGTGTTATCTGTACGAGGATATGAAATAAGCCCAGCCATGTATAATTCTTCAGCGATACTCATAGCATGGGCGGCACTAATACCAAGATATGAAACAGATTCAAGAAAACTAGTTGTATTAAAAGGACTAGGTGGTAGCTCTTTTTGAGTTTTTTTATCAACTTTTTCAACTGTTGCTTGTTTAGAATTTTTTATTTTATCAAAAATGGTTTTAACTTGTTTTTCATCCCAAAACTGTCCCTCAAAATGAACACAATCAAAAGATTTATCTTTTTTGCATGTTGCAATAATCTTCCAGAAAGGTTTTGGAACGAAATTTTGTATTTCTTTTTCCCGGTCAACAAGTAAAGCAAGTGTTGGTGATTGAACACGACCTATTGACAAAAAATCTCTTCCCAGGTGATTTGATGTAATGCTAATAAAACGAGTAAGAACCGCACCCCATATAAGATCAATTATTTGTCTTGTTTCACCAGAGCTAGCAAGGTTATAATCAACTTTTGATAAGTTATCAAACGCATTTCTTATTTCATAATCTGTAATAGCACTAAATTTTGCTCTTTTAATTTCTTTAATGTTTTTATTATATTCTTTTAAAAGATTTATTACCTCGACGCCGATTAGTTCTCCTTCACGGTCAAAATCTGTTGCAACAATAATAAAAGGGTTTTTATCTGAAAGTGTTTTTATTGCAGCACCGATACTTTTTTCACTTACTTTTTTTACAGGCTCAATATTTATTAGGTCTTTTGGTTGAACTTGATTCCAGTTGTTAAAACTCTTTGGAAAATCAAGGTTTATAATATGTCCTTTTAAACCTACGACACTCCAAGGTTCATTGTTTCTTGTAAATTCATAAACAGGTATGCTGCCGATACGGATACTTTTTGATTTTCCAGCTGATAAAAAATATGCGATTCTTCTTGCAGAAATGTTTTTTTCACAGATTACAAGCTTCATTTTGAATTCCAAACTTTGGTTTTGCAGACAACATAAATAACTTGTATAATTAGTTTACGCCCAATTTTTTTAATTGGTCGAAACATTTTATATATCTTTTTCTATTTCCTTGGCGTGATAGACATGAAAATTCAAATAATACTTGGTAGTAAATCAGATATGCCGGTTGCCGAAAAAGCAGAAAAAATACTTAAAGAGTTTAGCGTCGAATACAATATAAAAGTTGCAAGTGCCCATAGAACACCAGATTTTTTAAAAGAGCTTGTTGAAAAAAACACATCTGATGTTTTTATTGGTGTTGCAGGTCTTTCAGCAGCACTTCCTGGTGCAATTGCAGCTCATACTGTAAAACCAGTAATTGGTGTTCCTGTTAGCGGTAAAGTAAATTTTGATTCTATTCTTAGTATTGTTCAGATGCCTCCAGGTATTCCTGTTGCTGCTGTTGGACTTGATAGAGGAGATAACGCAGCCCTTCTTGCCGTTCAAATTTTATCTGTTAAAGATAAAAAACTTGCAGAGGAAATGAAGAATTATAGAGAAAAAATGAAAGAAAAAGTTCTCAAGGGATAAAAAAAGATGTTTAAAGCAGAAAAATTCATAGAAGAAACTATAAAAAATCTTAAAAATGATGTTTCTGGTAAAGCGCTCATTGCATTTTCTGGTGGTGTAGACAGTGCTGTTTGTGCAGCACTTGTAAATAAAGCAGTTGGGGAAAGATTAATCGCGGTTCATGTTGACACAGGATATATGCGTAAAAACGAAAGTAGTGATGTAAAAAAATTAATGAAGAGAATGAATCTTAATTTTCGTTTTGTTGATGCAAGCAACGATTTTTATGCTGCTTTAAAAGACGTTGAAGATCCAGAGAAAAAACGTAAAATCATTGGTGAAAAATTCATTCGTGTTTTTGAAAAAGTTGCAAAAGAAGAAAAAGTAAAGTATCTGGTTCAGGGAACTATTGCACCTGATTGGATTGAATCAGGTGGTGAGCTTCGTGATACTATTAAATCTCATCATAATGTCGGTGGTCTTCCAAAAGATATGAAACTCAAGCTTGTCGAGCCACTTCGTGATTTATATAAAGATGAAGTAAGAAAGGTTGCACGTGAATTAAAACTTGAGGTTTCTGAAAGACAGCCTTTTCCTGGACCGGGTCTTGCCGTTAGAATTCTTGGTGAGGCAAGCCCTGAGCGTGTAAAAATTGTTCGCGAGGCTTGTTTTATTGTTGAAGATGAAATCGATAAAGCAGTTTCAAAAGGACTTATGAAACATCCTTGGCAGTATTTTGCAGTACTTTTACCTGTTAGAAGTGTTGGTGTTCATGGCGACCGTCGTGCTTATGGTGATGTTATTGCAGTACGTTCAGTTGAAAGTATTGATGCTATGACTTGTAACTATAGTAGTATTCCTCATGATGTACTAGATAAAATTTCTACTCGTATCACAAATACCCTTAAGGAAAAAGTCAATCGTGTAGTATATGATATAACAAATAAACCACCTGGAACTGTTGAATGGGAGTAAAACAGATGGTTAAAATTTATGTTGTTGATAACGGCGGGCAATGGACGCATAGGGAATGGCGGACTTTGCGAGACCTTGATGTTGAAACAAAAATTGTTCCAAATACCATTTCATTTGATGAACTAGTAAAAGAGGAGATTAATGGCTTGGTTTTATCTGGTGGTGCACCAAGGATTGGCCTTGCAGATACTCTTGGAAATATTGATGAATACCTTGAAAAAGCAAATTTTCCTATTTTAGGTATTTGTGCAGGTCATCAGTATATGGCTCGTTTTTTTGGTGGAATGGCAAAACCTGCAGAAAAACCAGAGTTTGGTAAAATACAGCTTACTATTTTAAAAGAAGATAAGATTTTTAAAGGAGTTCCCAAGAAATCTATTGTTTGGGAATCTCATAACGATGAAGTATCAAAATTACCTAAAGATTTTGAGCTGCTTGCATCTAGTGAAAATTGTGAGATTCAAGCAATGAAACATAAAAATAAACCGTTTTATGGTTTGCAGTTTCACCCAGAAGTAGAACATACAGAATATGGTGAATTAATTTTTGAAAATTTTGTAGAAATATGTATAAGATAAAGCAAAAAAAGAGTCTTTATCCCCAGCGTTTAAAAAGAGAATGATTGATATTTATTTGATCAAGGATTTTGCCAACTATAAAATCAACTAAATCCTCTATTTTTTTTGGTTTATGATAAAAACCCGGCATTGCAGGAAGTATAGTTGCCCCTGCAAGCTTTGCCTTTTTCATATTTTCAATACTTGCAAGATCAAGTGGTGTTTCACGAGGAACAAGTATTAGTTTTCTTTCTTCTTTTAAAGTACATATTGCAGATCTGCTTGTCAGTGTATCTCCATATCCATTTGCAATAGCAGATAAAGTCTTCATGCTACATGGACATATTATCATTGCATCAAGTTTAAATGAACCACTTGCGGGCCCTGAAAACACATTATTGTTTTCATAATAAAAATCAGCTGTTTTTTTTAAATCTTTGATTTTATATTTTGTTTCATGTTCGATTATTTTTTTAGCTCCTTCTGAAAAAATTAAATGAATTTCAACCTCTGCTTTTTTAAGTTCTTCTAAAAGACGAATTCCATATATGCTTCCTGATGCTCCACCAATAGAGAGTAAAATTTTCATAGCAATCTTTATTGTTCTATTGCTTTTATAATTTCTCTGAGTGTTTTTTCAATGTTTTTATCTTTTTCAAAAGTAGTTCCTGTAACAATTATATCTGCACCAGCACGAGCTTTTTCATGAGCAGTTTTTGCAGAGCGTATACCTCCGCCTACAACTAGAGGTATGTTTGTATTTTTTTTAACCGCTGCAATCATCTTGTTTGTTATAGGTTCAGGCGCACCTGATCCTGCTTCAAGATAAAAAAATTTCATTCCAAAATATTGTGTTGAAAGGGCATAGCCGACAGCAGTTTGCAGGTCATCGCGTTTAACTAAATCTACTTGACCCATTTTACCTGCAGTCATTCCTGGTTCAACTATTAGATAACCCATTGATATTGGTTCAATTCCAACGTGTTTTATAAATGGTGCTCCTTGTACATGTTCACGTATTACAAAACCAAGGTTGCGTGAATTCAGACAGCTCATAAAAAATATTGCATCTGCATATTTACTGAGGAATTTTGCACCTGATGGAAACAAGATAACTGGTAGTTTAGAATTTTCTTTTATTGCTTTTACGGTTTCATCTACTTGTGCACTTGAAGAAAGAGTTGATCCTCCGACCATCATAGCAGAACTACCTGCATTTTCTGCAATTTTTGCTAGTTTTCCAGCTTCTTGTGGTGTTTGATCCTCGGGGTCAAGTAACGAAAAATGAAGTTTTTTCTTACTAACCTTTTTAAGGATATCCTCTGTAATGCTCATCTGAAACCCCAAATTAAAAAACAAGTATATAAAAATGTGCATATTCAACCAAAACAAACAATTATACCAAGGAGCATATCTATTAAAAGAAGCGGTATGACAAAAACCATTGTTAATCCAAATAACACAGATGCTTTAGAATTTATTAGAAAAAATCATACAAACAAACCTGATAAAACAATGCTTCTAATCGCTGGAGATTGCATGGTAGACTACAAAGGCAGAGCTCGTTCTTTTCTTGATTGGGGTGAGAGGGTTATCATGATTAAACAAGATGGAACATTACTTGTTCATCAACCTGAGATGCGGGAACCTATAAATTGGCAGCCAACAGGAAGTAAAACAGATTTTAAGATAAAAGATGATGAATTTATTTTAAAATCATATAACAGAAAACCTCCTGAAAAAATGAATATAAAATTTAGAAATATAAAATTTATAACAGCAACTATTCTTAAAGATAAAGCAAAACTAGTGATTTCTGGAATGGAGTTGGATGTAGTAAATGAAATAATCAATAATCCTTGTGTTGTAGAAGAAGGTCTCAGAGTTGTTAAAAGAGAAAAACAAGTAAAATCAGGTATGATTGATTTGTTTTGTTATGATAAAAATCATACTCCTGTGATAATAGAGGTTAAAAGAAGTCTTGCAAATATTAGTGCTGTTCATCAGCTACGCATGTATGTAAAAGACATAAAAAGAGATGTAGAGGAAGCAAATGTTAGAGGAATACTATGTGCACCAAAAATCCCTGATATGGTAAAACATCTGCTTTCAGAATATGGACTTGAGTGGCAGGAAGTAGAAAGAAAAGTAATACTTCCTGATGATAATCAAAAAACGTTAAAAGAATTTAAAGGATAAAAATGACCAAAGAAAAAAAAGAATACAAATGCAAATACTGCGGTAGAAAAATGCATAAGTTTGATTATGAAAATTATAATGGCTATTGCGGTAAATGCAGAGAAATTTTGGAATGGAAAAGGACACTTGATCATGTAAAAGAATTCAAGAAATAATTTCTTTTACTAAATCCATATTGCATGCTGCAACAACACTACTGCGCTCTTCTAAATCAAAAGGCATATCTAAATTTTTACCAGAGATATTGGTAACAAAACCGCCAGCCTCACGAAGAATCAAAACAGATGCAGCAATATCAATAACTCTGAGATACTCGTTACCAACAATAAAATAATCAAGACCACCAATTGCAACCATACACATCTCAAGAGAAGAAGACCCAAGAGAGCGAACCTTGTCTCTTTTAGCAAATTTAAGAGTTACTTTATCAGAGTTTTTACCAAGTGCAAGAGACGATAAAAGCTCTTTATCAGGAACTTCAGGTACGCAAAAACGTTTACCATTCAAAAAAGCACCAAAACCTTTCTCAGCAGTATAAATATCACCAGTTGGAATGTTTTTAACAACACCATATTCAACATCACTAATACGCTTTTTACCAACACCAATAGACACCGAATAAAAAGGAATGCCACGATATGCATTACGAGTACCGTCAAGCGGATCTAAAACAAAAGTATATTTACCGCCATTATCAATAAAACCTGCTTCTTCACTTAAAACATTAACTTTAACTTTAGATTTATTAACTATCTTTAATGCCACATCCTCTGCAAGTTTATCAATAAACTTAGTAACAGTACCATCTGCACCAAGACCCACGGTATTTCCAAACCTATAAAAATCAGTAACACAGGCTTTTTTAACTTTTCTTGCAACACTCTCAGCTGTTTTTATAGCAAGCAACTTTATATTTTCATCCATCTTTAATTCACAAACCAAATTATTTTTTCTTTGACGAGCCTAAGAAAACAAATAAAGCCATAACAATACCTGCAATAATTACACCTAAAACAATATACAACAAATCAACACCAGTCAAAGTAACAATAGTCATAATACTTGCAGCAGAAATAACACCAATAAAAATCGTGATAAGAGATTTACCAAACTTCAAATTAAACAAATAAGCAATCAAAGCACCAGTCCAAGCACCTGTAAAAGGAACAGGTAATGCAACAAAAACAAGCAAACCTAGATACTCATATTTACGAATAGTATCATTTGCCCGATCGCGAGTTCTTGCAAAAAGCCAATCCATCAATTTAGACCAAAACTTGTACTTTCTAAGCCATTTTTCAATATGATGAAAAAACAATAAAATAAAAGGAATCGGAAGCATATTACCAATAACTGCTATTGGAAAAGCCTGCCACCAAGGCCAACCTAAGCCCAACTCTTGCACAGGCCTAATAGCAAAAGGGATAACATAACGTGATTCAAGCCAAGGAATCATAGAAAAAAAGAAAATACGAAACCATTCAGGTAGTATCTCAAGCATTTTTTATTCTCCAGTAAATCTTCCAAAACCTTGTTTTACCTGCAGTTCACCTGCATCTACCACTTTGTTTCCACGAATAAAAACACTTTTGGGAAAAACTGCAGGCCAATCCTCAAAAGGAGACCAACCACAACGAGAATGAAGATTTTCAGATTTGATTTTACAGTCTTCTTTAAAATCAACAACAATAAAATCAGCATCATAACCTGGTTCAAGTCTGCCTTTACCAACACCTAAAAGATTAGCAGGATTATAACACATTAAAGAAACAAGACGCTGAAAACTAATAATTTCTTTTTTTGCAAAATACAAAAACAAAGGATAAATAGTCTCAACCCCGGGAACACCACATGGAACAACATCAAACTCTCCTACTTTCTCATCACGGGTATGCGGAGCATGATCAGACTCAATAACATCAACATTTCCTGATTTAACACAAGAAAACAAAGATTCTTTATCAAAACCAGTTCTAATAGGAGGATTAACCTTAAACAAACCCTCTGAACCCATATTATTTTCAACATTTAAAAGACAATGATGAGGAGTTATACCAAAACTAACATTACTAGGTTTCTTCTTTAAAAGCTCAAGACCTTCACAAGAAGAAACATGACAAATATGAACTCTAGTTCTAAGACCATTTGCAGCATTTAAAACCTCATTTATAGATAACTCTTCACAGACACTAGGCCTAAAACGCATATGATCAGATAAACTAGTTTCAACTTTTTTATGTTTAATAAGACATTCTTCATCCTCAGCATGAACAAGAACTATTTTACCAGAGATACCTGCTAAATCAAAAGCCTCACGAAGACGTTTCTTATCAAAAGCTAAAGAAAGAGTACTGCTCCCAAGAAATAATTTAAAACCACTGCATTTTTTTGCAATCTGTTCAATGAGACTAAAATTTTCATTTGTAACACCTGCATAAACTCCAAAATCAACAATAGATTTACTATTAGCAATACTTATCTTATCAGAAATTGTTTCAACACTAGTTGTCTGAGGAACGGTATTTGGCATATCAAAAACACAGCTTATACCGCCAAAGGCCGCCGCAGTACTACCTGAAAAAAAATCTTCTTTATTAGTAAGACCAGGCTCACGAAAATGAACATGTATATCAACACCTGCAGGTAAAACAAGTTTACTGCCAAAATCAAGGGTTTTATCACCTTCTAAAATCTTTTTTACCTCAGTTACTTTACCATTATCAATACCAATACAACAATCCTCAAAACTTCCTCTGAAAAAAACTTTACCTTTAACAACAAGCTCACTCATTTAACTTCTTCTCCTTAACTTCTCCTCTAGGTTTAACCTCTGTAAAAACCTGACCGCTAAACCTGTAAACCTTGGTTTGTTTATCAAACCATGCATCCGGCATAAGACCTGCCTTAACACAAGTTTGACTAAGAAACTCTTCTTTATCCCAGCCTTGCTCCACAGGCACCTGCGGCAACAGTAAACCTTTATAAAATCCTTGTTCAACAATAAGACCATCACGACCTACAACAATATTTTTTAAATATTCTTCAGGTTTATTTATTTTAATTAACTCAGGAGGAGACAAAATAGTAACCTCAATAATGATACCGTCTAACTCTTTAGATGTAAGTGGTGGAAAACGCGGGTCACGAGTTGCGGATGCAGCACCCTCGGCAATAGCTTCACACAAACTCATAACAGGTAAAGGTATACCAATGCAACCACGCAAGTCATGATCTGGATAAGTATGAATCGTTACAAAAGCACCTTGTTTATTTTTAAAAACACTTGAGAGAGTACAATCAAAAATATTTTTATTTTTTACATATTCTTCAATAACGTTTCTAGCATAACAAACTGCTTTTACACCCTCAGAAATATTAATCATATAAAAAATAGTAACAAAAAAAGATTAAAAAAATGATTGGTGAAAAAATTAGTTTAGTTATGATGATTCTTCTTTGAGTTCTCTTATCAGATCAATATTAAACGGTACTTCGCTCTTAGCTATATCTGATTCATACAGATTTAATGCTAAACCTTCAGATGCTTTATAAATATAAGTTACACCAGCTACATTATCCTCTTTTGGAGTTATAGAAACAGTATATGAACCTGGTGAAAGCTCAATGCTGTAATCGCCGTTTATACTAGATTTAACACTATTAGATACCGCTGTGTTATTTGCAGAGTTGTCTTTATTAAACATAACTGTTACGTTATCAACACCTGAGCCGCCGTATAATGTTTCGCCAGTAACTGTTACTGATTTTTTATCAACTGAAAAATCTTTACTATCGGTTCCCTGTGCCTTAGCAAGAGTTATTTTTTCACCATCTAAATAATATTCAATAGTAGTAGTTCCCTTTATAACAGTGATATTATATGAACCAGGCTGTAAACTAACTGTATAATAACCGTCAGCATTTGTTTCAGCAGAGCCGTCAACTGCAGTATTTTCCAAAACAGAGCCGTCTTTTTCAAAAATAACTGTAGCACCTTCAACAGGTGTAGCTAAATATTTAGCATAACCTGAAACAGTTACCGGTGTAAGACTAAGAGAGATATTTTGGATTTTTGTTTCATTTTCAACAAGAGTTAAACTTACCATGCCTTCGTATAATTTATCTTTTGTTACTATGACAGAATAGTTATTAAATTGCCCAGGAAGTAAAGATTCAAATGAATACCCTCCATTGCTATCAGAAGTTGTATTTGCAAGTGATATCTCTCCTTTATTCGTAGATAAAATAAGTTCAACATTGGCACCTGCTATTTTTTCATCTCCTGCCGTATAATTTTCATCGTCATCTTTATTGTAATATACAGTACCTTGTAAATTTGCAGCAGCAGGTTCAGAAAAGTTATAAGTTTTATTACCAGAATACAATGCAATATCATTAAGATGAACTATACCCCTGTCTTCTCTTTCAAGTACAATTCTGTAATAACCAGGTAGTAAATCAGATGCATTATAATATCCAGTTGCTTCATCGATTTCAATAGGATATGTACTTCCTATCGTAATTTTATTATCTACAATATCTTTTATTTCATAAAGCATTAAAGAACCATCAGACAATGAAGTATCAACTGAAGAATCATATAAGTCATCACCATCTACATCTTCATAGAAATAGCCTTCAAGATTAGCAGGTTTAATATCTATATTTAATGTTCTTTCATAATTAGAATCTCTTTTCCTCATCGCATCATCATCTGAGATTGGTGCATAAACTGTTCCCTCGTCTCCTTCAAAGGTAATATTTGTAAATACAAATACACCACCTGCTGAAAGAGTTTTACGTATCTGCAAATGACTTCCCGCCCCTACAAGAAGACTAAAGTAGCCTGTATCATTAGTGCTATCTTTATCGTGATCAATTGGAATTGTATAGCCGTCAGTATAAGTTAAATTCTTCTGAACTACAACCTGCGCATCAACAGGCTCACCTTTAAAAGTAACAGTTCCATTTATAAGAGCACCTGCATAATATTTTGCTATAACAACTGCAGCTTGACCCTGAGAATATTGATACTTATTTAAATCTGATATAAACTCAGCATAAAAATGTTTCATATCAATACAAGGCACCTGCCATTTATACGCACTTTTCTGGCCAGTTGACTCTGTCTGTGAAGGCCCGATATAAGTACGATAAAACATTGTATCAAAATAATCATTTTTGTATATAGTTTTTGGACTAACAGGATCATCGTTATTTTCAAGTGCTGTACGATTTAAAACTTGTTCCAATGTTAATTCCATGCCGCTCTGTGTTACATATACAATCCGAATGAAACCATCTTCAGGTGCGCCAAGAAGTACAAGGCTTTTATCAGATAAAAACGCAAAAATATTAAAAATCTGACGATCATAACCTTCAACACCATAATAACGAATACTATATCCTGTTTCCTCTTGAAGATCAAGATATAACAAAGTAACCTCTTCTTCAGTTAGACCATTTTCATCATTAAACAAATCAATGACATCATGATAAACAGCATTCTCAGCCCACTGAGCACCAACCTTCAAAAGGTTTTTATTAAATTCCTCTCGCACATACTCATTAAAATCTTCATCTATCCATTTAGTATAAGATGGAGATATCTCAGGAGACTCTATCCATCCTGCAACATCCTCTGCTTTTTCACTATCAAGATATTTAGCCAGAATATCTCTGACATTATCAGAAAGCTTACCCCCCTCATCCTTTTTGTTTCCTTCAAGAATTCTAACAATTAAAACAGCTACTGCATCTTTTTCACTTGTCGCAGTATGAAAATTACCTGCAGGAGGAATACCATCCTGAAAGTTATCTGCCACCATAGGATGACCACTAAGAGCCACTCCATAAAACCCGTAATCCCACCATGAAATAAAAGCAGGGCGATCAACATCTTTTTCTATATCTGTATCTTGTTGTGCAAGCCAATTGAAAGCATCAGTCCAATAAGACTCTTTATACAAAGATAGCCCAAAAACACCAGAATAGTTCTCATCTGCAAAATAATCCTGTTTAAAATTACCCCAATCTGTTTTATTTTCATCTAAAGCATAAACCTTGTTTGGAATTGCTGCATCAAGTGTTATAAAAATATTAGGTAAAATAACAACAAATGCCAATAAAACAATTCCAAAAACATGTATTATTTTAACGCCGCGACGAATGCCATGAAGGCCACCGCCGGCACTACGGATATTTTTAATCATCTGCTTATAATCAATTTTATCCATAGCAAACCACACAATAAAACCTGCAAAAATCGCAATTAAAGGAACCATATCATTAAGGAAACGACCAGCCGTACTAGTAAGCCAAAGATAAACTATAAATACAACAATAAAAAAAAGATAATCTCGTCTAAGTTTATCTTTATAATAATACCATAAAACAAAAATAAAACCAGCCCAACCAACCCAATAAAGCGCAGGACCAAAATTCATAACAGTCTGACTTATTTCATAGGTATTTGCTTCAGCAATAGTCATAGATACTTTATTACCATAAATCCCTGTGCCAAATAATATATCTGAAAGTTTATTTAAACTACCAAGAAACTTAAAGGATTCTGATAACACCTTTGCAAAATAAAGAAAAACTATGCCTATACCACCGACTATAAAAACAAAAGGCAAAGACAAAGTCCAAGGGATTTTCTTAACACCAAATAAATAATATAAAAACCCAAAACCAACAACAACAAAAACCATGAAAAAAGTAACATCAAAAGAAAACCCACTAACCCATCTTGAACTAATAACAGGTAGCGATATAAGATAACCTGACAGCATGGTAACAGCTGTTGCTCTAAATACATTTAACTCGATTTTACTTGAAAAAATATCAATAATCATCTGAACTACAGCATAAATTGCTATAACAACATACAAGAACCGAGCCTCAGTCCAAACCATGGAAAGACCTGCTAAAGAAACACCTGCAAGAAGTGCATAAAAAATTGATTTTATGTTATCTTTCTCTTTTATACTTAAAATCATAAATAAAAATGTGATAAAATATAAAAACAAATTAAACGAGTCATGATCAAATAAAGAATAAGCAGAGCCGTGACCAGAACCAATATGAATAGGAATTATCGCTATAAAAAATGCAGCTGCAAGACCTGCTTTTTTATTAAAAAGTATTTTACCAATATAATAAATTGGAAAAACAATTAAAGCACCAAACAAGGCAGGTATAAACTGCATAGAATACCCTATTGCATCAACCTCATCCATAAACGGCGTTAAAAAATTACTAAAACCCAGTGCCATCATATTCATTAACGGAGCACGCCCTCCGGATCGCCCTAACGGATAATTAAGAAGCGGATCATTTTCAGAATAATATTGATATATCCCTGTTTTACTTGTTTCTTCAACTATTCTTAGATTATAATATGGATCAGGACCAGACAACATATATTTAGAATAGCCTTCACCATCCGGATATATTGCAATTTCACTAGTAAAATTAAAATAAGTATTAAAAAACAATACCAAAAAAAAGATACTAATTAATGCTATTGCAACCCAACAGTTTTTACTTATCTTAATTGATTTTTTATCAAATGTTTTTGATTTAACTACAGATACATGTTTTGGTTCATATGTTACTGGTTTGCTTTTAAATTGAGCTCTTTTTCGCATTGTTTTTTCACCTAAGCTTAGTCAACACCGTAAAAATATAGCCTTATAAATAACTTATCAAAGATTTAGTAGTTCCGAAAGTATACAAATAATTTATTATAAATAGAAAAACTTTGTCAAATTTTTAGGTTTTTTACTCCTGTAAACCACATTATATAAGAAGAA